>JAFCCJ010000017.1 GCA_017610305.1 Candidatus Iainarchaeum sp. | reverse complement strand
GTTTTTAACGCCAATTGAGGGAAAATAGTTCACCGTGATATTCCCATCAGGCTCAAGGACCGCTATTTTATCTAAATCCTTCACAATCCCCTCTTCCTCAACCTTTACAGAAATATCCTTTATACTGTGCAGGGATTGGTTTTCAACAAATATCCTGTATGACTGTTCCTCATCGTTGTATTTGAGGCTGGCCTCCATGCCAAAATTTCCAAACAGCAGATACAATAGGAAAATCCCGAAGATAACATAGATTACCATAAAAATTGTGAAAACCCTTTTCTTTGCCTGAGGAATCATTTTATCAGCCACAAATTATTGTTTTCATACTATTTAAATCTTCAATTTTCCCTTCTGCCAGTCATTAAGGAAAAGCCTTGCCGCAACCTCTGAATCAGGAACCCCTCCCTTTAACAGCCGTTTCTTTTTCACGGCAATTCCCTCAAGAATTTCCTCAGCATTAACTCCTTCCACATCATAAAATTCCTTAAAAATTTCCGGATTCTCACGCAGGATAAATTCAATCACATAAACCGCGGCCCCAAACACATTCTTAAGCTGGTTTGGGCTCTTTGAGCCAATCAATGCAAGTTTCCTTTCATCAACCTCATCAAATGGAATAACCCCTGGGGAATCCATAAGCATAATTCTTTCACTAACCTTGACCATTTGTTCCCCCTTTGTGAAGCCTGCGCTGCTTGAGGTCTTTGCCGCCTTCTTCCCGCGCAAATAATTTATCACACTGCTTTTTCCTGTGTTGGGATAGCCAACAATGCCAACCTTCACCTTTCCGCTCCCAACATTCTTCCCAATAATTTCCCTCAGGAGCTTGCTCCCAAACCTTTCCTTGCTTGAAACAAAAATACAGGGAAATTCTTTCGAAATTTCCTTCTTCAATTCCCTTGACCTTTCAACAGAAATCAAATCACTTTTGTTCAGCACAATAACCAATCTTCTCTTGGCATTTTTCACCATTCCCTCCAGTTGCCTGTTCCTGGTTTGTTCAGGAAACCTTGCATCAACAATTTCCAGAATCAAATCCGAGGTGCCGATTATTTTCCTAACCCTCTGCCAATATCCCTTTCCCATAAATTCACCTGAAAAAATTCCTCAGTAATGTAAAGCCAATCTTCCCCAAATAAAAACCGCCAAAAATCAAAACCGCAAAAATCCCCAAAATGCCAAAGGGATTGTAGTCCGTCAGCAAATCAGGAAGCAAAAGAATCTCCTGGAAACTGACAAACATCCCTATCAATAAAAACCCGAACAGAAATATCCCTAATGCAACAAAAACATAAAGGAACTTATTTATCCACTGCAGATTCATTCAAATCAAATAGATATGGGAATAAGGGAATTTAAGGCTTTTTATAAAAGTCAAATTCTATTGATATGTCCCCTATATTTATATATTAGTTCTAACTTAATTGTTCTAGTGATATTGTTGGCTTTAAGAAGAACAGTTAAGAAAAAAATGGTCCGGAACAAAGACGCCCAAAAAATTATAAATATGTAAGGACTAGGGTTACGACCACTGAAGGCGGTAAACACGAAGTTGTTACTGCGATGAAAAAAGGGGAGTCAGAACCGGCATACTCTGGTGTTGAACAAAGGAGTATGGACGGAAAAACTCAAAAAAGTTTTACACATAGAGTAAAAAGGAAAAAGGCAAAAACTGAAGAGTCCGAGTAATTTGAGACCACATAACTAGAGTATTTCTGATTCCATTGTAATCTTTATTACCTAATTCCCACACCGGTAGAAATAATTATATAGTTCCGCATAGTTGCATATTATATCTGATAAGGTGTGAAAATGGAAAAATCAAGAAAACGAATAACCGCCGCAAAAGTTATTGCCGCAATTATTGTCCTGAATGGTCTGGGAATTTCTGTTGGCGGGAATATTGCACAGCATATAGCTAAACGCAGATATCCCCCGAAATATAAAAAAATAATCGGATTCTACGATAAACTTATAGATAAGCGAATTGACCTTATGAAACTGGAAGACAAAATTGCTAAAATTTTAGGGCCTGAACCTAACCCCGGAGTTCGTTATTGGGAACTTGACCCTAAAAACCCCGAAGACTGGAAAAAACTTCTTAAGGGATTTGATTATTCTGACAAAAGTGCTGACTTGGAAAAAGCCGGATTCTATGATAAGGTTGATTCAATAAATGAGGACATTGAAAAATTGGAAGTAGAATTATTATATGAGGAAGCATATCAGGATTTTAAAAAAGCTAATCGCAAAAGAATAGTTCGGCGCGGTCAAATGATAGGTGCCATTCCCCCTACACCATTGCTTGGGGCTGCCGCCCTTAGGCGAAGAAAATCAACAAAGGGCTTGCCAAGGTCAAATTTAAAGCATAGGAGGAGAGGATAGCAACTTATTTAAGATTCCGAAATAACCAAAGATATTTATACCGTCACATACAATAATATTTATAATGATCTTGAGAAAGTGACAACAAATGGCAGAAAAACGCAGAAGAAAAGTCCCGGCCAGACGAATTGTTGCTGCAGCTATTTTTATGGCGATAGCAGCAATTCCGACAAGAGGCATTGCAAAAAATGTGGCTCGGGGAGAACTTCCTCAAGCATACTCGAAGTTTATGGAATCAAGCCCCCCAAAAGCTAGGGCGGATATTAGAAGTACAATTAAGCTAGCTGAAGCAGCTTTGCCAAAGGAACTGGATAAAATCCCCCTGACTGAAAAAGCGTATCAAGACCTACTTAAAAAATATAATGCATTAGGGGAAGCTTGCCTTGAAGCTTCACGCTCAAGACAAAGCACCTTAAGCGAAAAAACCAAGCAACAGCTCAAAGAAGCAGGCCTTGCTTTTAATCCTGGCGAATTAAAAGGAGTTGGCTTATGGAACGCCCTCAAGGAAATCAGGGATCCGGTTAATGAACAATTCCACAATCTTAGGGGTATGCGAGAAAAAGGCGAATTAAAGGGAATGCCCTTAAACGTGCTCAGCGAAGTTGCATTAGAAAGTAAGTTTCAACAAAAAAGCCGAGAATATAATGCGCTAGGAGAAGCTCGCATCGAAGCTTCAAAGGGACCTTTAAGAACCCTAAGCAAAGAAACCAGTAAACAACTCAGGGATGCAGGCATTACTCTAGATATGAAGCAAGTTAAGGAAATTGGTTTATATAACGTTCTCAAAAAACTTAGCGTTTCGGTTAATGAAGAATTTCACAAGTTTAGACTCGAGCGTGAGAGAAGAAAGCATGGGACTAAAAAAGGAATTGGCCCACAAAGCAGAATCAAACGTCATGCCCCACGCTCACACTCTTTTGCTTCTAGAACCGGTGGTGCCCAAAGACCACAAAGGAGACCACAAGCTGTGGCGAGATCAAAGTTACCTACAAGAAAAAGAAGAGCATAGTAACAAACTCTACAACAATTTCAGTTCAGAAGTAAACTTATCAATTTCAATTTCCGGAGCAGGCCCCACACCAACACATGTCACTTCACCAGGCGCAATCTGGGTTCTCCCGGCATCCTTAATCAATGCAGCAGGAAACAATTTCTTCAAGGTTTCAAACCACTCAAGCAGTTCCTTCTTCCCGGAAACTTTCAGCACAACTTTCGCCTGCCCGGAATTTTTCCATTCCTCAACCCATTTAGGCTCCTTTTTCAGGGTTTTTTCCAGGGCGGACACAGAAGCATGAGCTGTTTGGGCGGCAATTTTCCCCGGACTCATCCCTAAATCAGTCCTTACAATAATAATCTGCTTGAAATCCATAGAAATTAATTAGTTGCAGGAACTATTTAAGCATTTTCCGGCAGGATTGCGGGGGTTTCAATCTCTTCCTGAATCATTGGAATTTCCTCAATCGGGCTCGGCTCCTCAACATTCCCATGGCTGAATCCCTTAAACTTCAGTTTTTTGGTTATTCCCTTCTCTCCCCATAAAAAGGTAAAACTCACTTCATCCCCAAGATCAATCCAAATCTGCTTGTTCTGCGGATGCTCGTAATTTTTCAAGGTAAAATGGTGGTGGTATTGAATCAGTGCCCTGTTCCCCTGTAACTTAATTAACCTAAAAACATCCCCGTCCAAAGTTCTCAGGGAATCAAAGGACTGGCTCTCATTTACTCCAAATTCCCTGGTTTCGGATTTTTTGCCGAAAGGGGGCATCCAGTCAGAGACAATATTAAGTACCTCAAAAAGCGCTTCCATCAAATAAATAAGTCTCCAGAGTTTTTAAATCTTTGTGACACGGCTATCGCCGTGCACACGATGGCTCCCATTTACCCTGCGGGGCACAAGCGGGGAACCTAGCACGGCTATCGCCGTGCGAACGGAGTGAGCAATGTCTCCCCATAGGGGAGGCAGTCCCGTAAACCCGGATAGGGGTTTCGCACCGGAAACCCGCCCCCGAAATCATTTATAAATGACTTTGCATTTTCCTATTTCTATGGCACTTGATTCTGTGATAAAAGAGGCGGTTAAATTCATTCACTCCAGTGAGGAAAACAAAAAATTAGTCGCTGAAAAACTTTCTTCGCTAAAAAACACGAAAATGGGCGAATTTTCCAGCAAGGAGATTTTGGAGGATAACTTTGTTTTCCCTGTTGAAAAGAAACCGCTGAATGCCCGAATTGCGGGCGTTGATTCCGGGTTTGTTGCGAAAAATTTAGCCTCATTGGATTTGGTTCTTATCCGTGCCGTGGGGGCGGTGTTCAATTACAAGGAGGGCAAGGTTACCGAAAGCAATTACTATCCAAATTATTTTCATTTTCCAATGCCCCACCTTTCCAACAGTGCATTGGAAAAGCACGAGGCCAATTGCTCAATGAGTTTAAAGCGGCTGATGGAGGAAATTAAATGCACAAAGGAAGTAATTGAAAAATTCTCCCCGGATTTTTGCTTCATAGACGGAAGTGTTGTTCCCCAGTATGCGGATAAGCCGCCGAAAGATTCAAAGGTCGTTAACCACTATGAAAGAATTCTAAAAGATTTTCAGGATTTGTATTCGGTCGCGGAAAAAAACAACTGCTCATTGATTGGATGTGTTGAGGACAGCAGGGGAAGCAGGCTCAGGAGCATTGTGCAGGAGGAAATCCTCGCCAAAAAAAACCTGATGAAAAAGGAAAAATTGGAGAATATGTTTGATTCCTCAATGTTGGATTATTTACTTGCCGAGGGGGAACGGACATTCACCTTTACATATACAAAATCAACTGCCAAGCACCCGATTTTGATGGACTTTGATGAGAAATGGGGCAGGTCAATTTATGGTTTTTATTTACGCCCATCATCCTTCGACAGGGTTTTAAGGGTGGAGTTTATTTATGGCGGAAAGGACATCACAAATTACAGCAACAAAATCGCTTCAGTTGTTAACGAACTTTCCTGCATGCACAGGGAGTATGCATATCCCAGTATTTTAATTGAGGCCGACATGAGGGCAAAGTTAAAGCCGGAGGAAATCAATATTGTGTTCAATAAAATAATGGACAAATTGGGGAAGAGCATAAAACTCAAAATGAGAAGGGAGAACAGGCCGTTTTAGCGGAATAGTTAATTAATTGTTTTGAGGTAAATATTTAGGTGAGAGGATGAGAGTTAGGAGATCTAAGGTGGGAATAGTTAAAAGAGATCCTGATAAAATCAGACAAAGAATGATAAACACGGGGAGACAGAACAGGTGATACTATGAAGATGTTTTGTCCGCAGTGCGGAAGAAAGGAAATGGAGCCGGATTACGCCGGCAAGGGCATGCAGTTCACTTGCGCAAAGTGCGGCTATACAGGCCCGGCAATGCAGGGAGACGTTTAATGAGCGATAAGGAAATAGGGACTGTTGTTTCAACCCCTGATGGGCCGTCTCCGGCCTGCTTGGATTTTGTTGTTAATGAGGGCACAATCCACCGGGGTCAGTTTGTTGAAATGGATTATTCTGAGGGAACCATGGTTGCATTGGTTCAGGATGTCATAAAGACAAACCGCTATTTTGAAAGGGCAGAATCAGTTAAGGAATTCGAATCTTCAGGGAGAAAACTCTTTGAACAGTTTCCAACAACCGAGTGGGAATTCCTTCTTGCGAAAACCAGGCCTTTGGGAGTTTACAAAGAAGGGATGATAAAGCGCTCCTCTTTCCCCCCATCCCCCGGAACAAGGGTGAGGGTTGCCGCAGCTGAAACCTTAAAAAAATTCCTTGGTTTTGATGATGAAGGTTTGCAATTAGGGGAAGTGGAATACCATTCGCTGCCTGTAAATTTAAACATGACAAAACTGCTTTCAAAACACCTTGCGGTTTTGGCAATGAGTGGGGCGGGAAAGAGCGTTGCAACCAGGGTTATAATGGAGGAGATTTTAATTAGGGAAAAGGAAAAGGGAAGAATGGCGATTGTTGTTATGGATATTCATGGGGAATACACCTCTTTTGCAGAACCGGTAACCGACAAGGAGCATAAGGATTATTCCTCGAAGACAAGAGTTGTAAAGGCAAGGGACATAAAAATTGGCGTTCCAAAACTAACAATAGGAATTCTTGCAGGAATGCTCCCGGGCTTAAGTGCGGCACAGCAAAGGGATTTGGGAAGAATTTTAGAAAGGATGAAAAAGGAAATGAAGGATGGATTGGGGCCGTTTGATTTGGGTGCACTAAGAACCGAACTGGCAAAAGATTCTGATCTGAAAGATAATACGAGGAAAGCCCTCTTGGGATGGATGGCCACCCTTGACCAATTGAGGATTTTCTCAAAAATAGATTCCCCGAGCATTTCTGACTTGATAAAACCAGGCCAGTTGACAATTATTGATTTAAGTGATTTAATAAACCTGAAAAAGAAACAGATTATTGTCAGTTACTTTGCGCAGAAACTTTTCTACGAAAGGAAAAACAACAAAATTCCGCCTTTCCTTCTGGTGCTGGAAGAGGCCCATCAATTGGTTCCTGAAGGAACCTCGAAAGAGGGCGCAATCTCCAGGCCGATAATTGAAACAATTGCTAGGGAAGGGCGAAAGTTCAATGCTTCCCTTTGTTTAATTTCCCAGAGGCCGATTCAGCTTTCAACAACCGCCCTTTCCCAGTGCAACACACATCTTATACTGCGCGTAACCAATCCCTATGATTTGGACCATATTGGGAAAGGTTCTGAAGGGCTGGATAGAAGAAGCCTGGACATGATAACCTCCCTCAGAGTCGGGGAAGGTCTTTTAGTCGGGGAAGCGGTAAATTACCCTGTATTTTTCAAGGTGAGGAAGAACAATTCCCTTGAATCAAGGCACGAAATTCCTTTAGAAGAAGCCGCAATAAAATTCGAAAAAGAAAAAGAGGAAACCCGCAAAGAGGCCGAGGAATTCCTGTAAAATAATTTAAGGTACCCTTACCAAACTCTTATTAATTCCCCCGCAGATTTATTATAGAATGGCTGAAATAATACTTCTTGGTACCGGGCTGTTGGCCTTTGTGGCAGGCCTTTTTGTGCTTGTTTTTGGCAGCGATAAGCTTGTCGAGTCAGCTGTAAACATAGCAAGGATGCTAAGCATTTCCACATTCATAATCGGCATCACCCTTGTCGGAATAGGTACATCTCTCCCTGAACTAGCCTTTGCAATAATAGCCACATTAAATGACAGCGCAGGATTTGTTTTGGGGAATGTTATAGGCTCAAACATAGCAAACATCGGCCTGGTGCTTGCACTTGCAATTTTGTATGGCGGGACAATAAAAATAAAGAGGCGCATATTGAACATAGATGGCATAATCCTATTCGGAATAACAATTCTTTTTTTCCTCTTAATGCTGGACGGGGGAATCACCTATTCAGACGCTTTGATAATGCTGCTTGTTTACGTCTTCTACATGCTTTTCCTGTTTGAATCCCTTCCAAGCCTTATGAAGGCGCTTGATATAAAGAGGGTGATGGGCGCCATGTTTCATGTGGGGGGCAGCATATGGAATCTGCAAACACTTTTCCAGATTAAGGAAAAGGGCCTTACTGTAAAAACATATGAAAATATTGTTGATTCAAAACTGGATGGGAAGGAAGCAAAAGAGGTGATTGAAAACAAGCGCAAGGGAAAAGATTTCATAACAATTTTCAGGGAAATTCTTTTTGCCGAAATATTCAAAAATTTTGCAATATTCATTGTATCGATTTTCATAATATTAATTGGCGCATTTTTAATGGTGGAAGGGTCTATAAGGCTTGCGACATTCTTTGGCGCCTCTGAAGAATTGATAGGCCTGACAATTGTTGCAATAGGAACATCCCTTCCTGAAATGGGGGTTTCATTTGCAGCAATCAAGAAAAAGACAGGCAATATATTGATTGGAAACATTATCGGCAGCAATATATCAAATATACTTCTGATAATCGGAATATCTGCAGCCATTAATCCACTAATAGTTCCCGCATCTGTAATAATTCCCGCCATTATGATGGTAGTTGTTACGGCACTGTTACTGCAGGCAATTGTAAGAGGGTATGACATCACCAAAAAAGAGGCATTGCTGTTGCTGGTGTTTTATGTGGTTTTCCTAATCACCCTGCCCTTTATCATCTCTGCAGTTTAGCACCGGAAACAGGCATAAGGAAAAATCCGCACCGGAAACCCGCCCCCTCCTGAAATCATATTTAAAGCCCTGAAACAACTTCTATGGTATGAATGCTCCCAATAGCATCTTCTGGCTAGCAATCGCCCGCTATCTCCCCGAAAAAAGGGAAATAGTTGTTGAATTCTCCAATTCATTAAGCAAGCGTGTGGAGCGGTTCAAATTTTTCCCCTCATTTTATGTTGAGGGGATTAATGGTGAAGAATTAAATGCCGCAATTAAAAAGGAAGAGATGAAGCGGTTCCAGTTTTTGGAAGAGGGAAATGGCTGGAAAGTGGTGGGTGCCACATTTACCGATTTACTTAATCTTTCAGATGCTCTGCATAAAAAAGGGCCGAAGCCATTGCTTCTCGAGCCAGAAAGGCAGTTCCTGCTTGAAAGGGAATGGAGCTATTTTGACTGCTTCAGTATTGAGGCAAGGAATATAATTAAACTTTCAAATTTTATGGTGCCCAACACCTCACTTAACTTTTTGCCGACAAATATGGGCATGGCTTTGGAGGAGATTAATGAGGCAGGGGGGGAGGCCGCGGGAGGTTTTGCCAAAAGGATTGCGGCTTCCAATCTCCTCTCAATTCCTTTGGAACACGCAAGCCTTGATGCAGTAAAGAATGCAGAGACGTTTATTGAAAATATTTATTTCAAAAATAATCTTCCGTTGCAAAAAGAAACATCCAATAATCTAGTGGTCAAACACAAAGTGAGAGGAAGATTCGAAGATGTTGCCGAACTGAATTTTTCAAAGATATGGAGCATGCTCCTCACTTTTCCATTTTTTAATTTAGGCACCGAAACAATTAATTGCAAATGCTGCAAGCCGGAAAACCTAAGTGCCGCAAACCTTTTGCCCAACTCGCTTGTAAGGGTAAAATTCATTTCCAATGGATTTTATTTCCAGTCCTGCAGCAATTCATGGGCAAAAGAGTTTCACCGTAAAACTCCCGGAAAAAGCGAAAGGCTAAGGCATATGGAAGAATGGTCGCTTGATTCAATCCCTATAGGCCCGTTTTTTGAGGGCGATATTGAACCAATTCCTTTGGCAGATTGTAAGGAACTCGTCGAAAATGAAAAGATTTCCATGCTCTCCGGGAATTATGCCCTGAAATGGTTTTGCAGGAAAAGGGAATCCTCCCTCTCATTGGCCGTAAACCAACTAAATCGGCAGCTTATTGCAGTAAAAAATGAAACTGAAAAAAAGCAAAGGAATCTTATAAGGCAGTCAAATCTCCTGGCATACCAGGAAACCAGCTCCAGATCAAGGACCCTTTACCTTGGCGCATATGCACTTTTAATAGGGGAAATAATCGAAAAAATCCCCGAACTTTCCGCTGCTAATTCTAGTCTGTTCTCAAGAGAGATGATTGAGGGCATTGAATGTATCAAGTACTCAATCCTTGGCAAATTCAGGGGGTTTGCCGCCAGAAATGGCGTAAAATGCATCCCCCTGGATTCCAGCCGGGCATATATTGATTCAGACTCGGCCCTTAAATTTCTGGAGGATTTCTCGGAAAAATTCAACATTCCCCGCCCTGAGATTCTTTCCCATAAAAAACATGTTTCCCTCAACATATAATTAGTTTTTTAATTCTTTGCATAGGGAACTTAATATCGCATTATACCCTATTTTTGGTGTTTTTATGGATGTATTAACCAGATTTGAACGTACCCGCCTTATTAGCGCAAGGGCCTTGCAGATATCTCTAGGTGCCCCTGTGATGATTAAGGAAGTAAAGGGCGCGTCTATAAACGATTTGGCCAGGCTGGAACTTGATGCAAAGGCAACACCGCTTGCAATTCTCAGGGAATTCCCAAATGGCGATGTAAAGAGAGTAGAGGTCATGTAAATGGGCAAGGCCGTTCCTAGGAATATAAAGCAAAGAGCTAACCTGTTGATTGAGAAATTTCCTGATGAAACCTCAGATGATTTTGAGAAGAACAAGGAATTCATTAATTCAATGGAACTGCCATTTTCCAAAAAAACCCGCAATTTAATGGCCGGTTTTATAACAAGGCAGAAGAAGTCGAAAGAATAACTATTTCAATGGCTCAACAATTACTTTTGTCGCGCCATCCTCATTTTTATCCCTCTCCAGAAAGTAAAGGCTGGAGGATGATGCTCGTTCCATTCCCTCATCATGAGTTATCACAAAAATCTGTTCAACTAATGAGGGGAGATGTTCCCTCAGTATTTCACTCAATTTTGCGACTGTTTCACTATCCAAATTATGGGTTGGTTCATCAAGAATCAGCCAGCTTAAATTTTGTGTAAGCACCAATGAAATTGCAATCCTCAAGGTTATTGCCGCAGCACTCCTTTCCCCGCCACTCAGGATTCCGTCAACTCTAAGCCATTTCCCATTTCTGTCCCTGACCATTACTTCATAGCCCTTTTCATTGACAACCAGTTTTGCGCTTGAGAAATCACCATATGGATAAAGCCTCGCCCAAATATCATCCATTGCCGCATTTATATTGTCCACAAGCATTGCCCTCATATCCTCTTGAGTGGCTTTCAGTGCATTTATGAAGAATGAAATCTTCTCTATAGAATTCCTCATTCCATTAATTTCCATCTCGAGCCTTTTCATCTTCTCCAGATCTTCCTTAAGCCGTACCCCTGACTTCTCCAGTTCCTTTCGCATCTCCCCACTGGCTGAAACATCCCTTTCCATAGAACTGATTTTAACTTTCAGTTCCCCCAAACTCTCCCGCTCTTTTCTCAGTTCGGCTTCCTTAAATCCAAGTTCATCCATGCTGGTTTTTGCCCTTTCCATTCCCTCATTTAAATCAGAAATCTGCTTCTTTTTCTCCCCCAGATCTTTTGCTCTTTCCAGCAGCTCCTCCAAATCATTTTTCTTTTCGGCAAATCCTTCCAATTCCTTTCCCTTCCCCCCAATATCTTTTTCCAGAATGCCCATTTCCTTATCCTGCGCAGATTTCTTCCCTTCAAAATCCTTCAATTTTGTGCTTAATTTTTTCTTTTCAGACCCGAACTCATCCTCAAGATCTTTCCTGGAATGCGCGTTTAATTCCCTTTTGCATGTCGGGCACTTTCCCTTTATGGACTCTAGTTCCTTTAGAGAATCATCAGCATTTCTTAAATTACTCCGTATGCCGCCAATCTCCTCAACCAGTAAATCCAGTTTCTTTTGAAGGTCTTTTTCTTGCCCCCCGAGTTTCTCCTTGCCTCCCTTAATGGATTTAATCTTTTCAATTACTTCCTCCAATTCTTTTTGGATTTCCTGCGGGGTTTTACTCCCCAATCGCTTCTCAACAGATTTTAGGGACTTTTCAAGTTCCTCTTTCTTGCCCTCGGATTTAGAGAGAAGTTCTTTGAAGAAAAGGGCTTCCTTCTCCGTTTCCTCCAGTTTCTTCACCGTACTTTCAATCACTCCCAGAGATTTCTTTTCTAGAATAATTTTCCTCTGTAGTTCCTCCTCCCTCTCTTTCCTGCCGCTGATTTTACCCTCAATTTCCGCCAATTCCTTATCAAGATTTCTTCCCTGGCATTCCTTCAGCCATTTCCCCCGCTCATCGGCAAGGCCCCTGAGTTTATTTTGCAAGCTAACGGCCCTTGCCCTGACATCCTCATACTTATTCAGCTGCAGCAAGTCATCAAATTGTTCCTTCCTTTTTGCAGGATTAAGCCTTAAAAAATAGTCGATTTGATTTTGCTCGGAATAAACCGCCCTTGAAAACAAATCAAAATTAACATCGGTGATCTCCTCAATTTTTTTAGTCACATCTGTTGTTTTCGGTCCGGCAATTAGCCGTCCTTCGCATTTTAACTTCCCTTCATTGCTTCCTTTCCTGCGAATCATCCTCTCAATAACATATTCCTTCCCGCCATAAACAAATTCCAGTTCAATCTTCGCCATATCCATTTCATTTGGCCTGTTCATAATAACCTCGTCAAGTGCCAATTGCCTGTTCTGGAGCGCCGGAAATGTCCCAAAAAGGGCGAAACAAATGGCATCCATTACAGAGGTTTTTCCCGCACCAATCACCCCGACCAATACATTGGTCCCCTTACCAAACTCCAGTTCGGTTTTTTTATGGGAACGAAAATTCTCAAGCAGGATTCTCTTAAGCATCTGATAATTAGGCCAGGAATTGTTTAAAGCCCTAATGCCTGTAGGGGGTAACAGTCCTTGATATTTCAAGGGATTTCTTATATAGGTAGTAAAGGCCGGCAAAAATCATGAAAAATCCTGCAACTCCCACAAAACTTTTGCTTACTGCAGTCACTTCTAAAAATAGGGCAAAACCCAGTGCCGATTCTATTTCCAAAAAATATCCGGCTGAAATTATTGTTATCCCCAGGGCAATCAGGACAAATGCCCTTCTTAGCTCCTTTGCAAAAACCTTTGAGGATAGAAAACAGATTAATGCGGTTAAAACACTCAGCACAAGCATAATCACAGTCATCAAAAGTGCAGGCCCTGCCTCTGAAGGATTTGGAGTTCCGCCAACAGCAAAAAAAGTCCCAATATCCAAAAAGTAATGCAAATTGCTGATTAAGAGAAACACTGCCGCTATCTGGACATAAGCCATTATGACTTTCCTGTAGTTTTTCTTAAACCACTGAAGCATATCATTGAATTAGATTTCAACTTATATAAAAAGCCTTGCAATGACTTAGAGAAGTGTCATCCCTTCCAATTCTGCCTCTTCCACAGATTTAAGGGAATTCAATTCGGCAGTGACGGCTTCAATTGCGCCCTCTTTCTTTTCCTCAACAAGGATTCCTGCCTTAATAATCTCAATTCCGAAACCAAGCTCTTCCCTTTTGACATCCTTTACAACGCCTGATTTAATGTCCCTAATCTCTTTTTCGCATTCCTCAAGCTTGTCCATTTCTTCAGCCTTAACCCTATAAATCAGAAAAGTCTTTCCCATAGAAACACCAATTATGGCCCTTCAAAGCCGCAGCTGCATTTGTATGTCTTTGCTGTAGATCTGCAATGGCCGCATCTTATGATAATATCCTTATCACATTTTGGGCACTTGAATTCCACATAATCGTCTGTAACTTCTTTATTACATGTAGTACATATTTTCATCTCAATCCCTCAAAAATCCTTTACAAAAGCTTAAAATAAGCAGTATTAAATAATTCTATTATAGAAGTTTTATAAAACCTTTTACTGGACCCGTAGCCTAGTCTGGAAGGGCGCTCCGCTTCGGACGGAGAGGTCGGGGGTTCGAATCCTCCTGGGTCCATACCCGCCTATCCCCCTACGGGGACTTGCGAGCTTCGTGTACACGAAGGCCTATACTTCGTATAGGCTGTGCTCGCTGCGCTCGCAGATTACTCGAACTCTTCCTTACCCTTCAAATAAACAGTTAAAAATTCCCGGAAACCTTTGTTCCTTTTATATAATTCAACAATCCCCTTCTCATCCAGCACAACTGCTCTTTTCCTCAACGCCTTTCTCACATTTTCCTTCTCAGCCTTTTTTAGTTTTTTAATAAAATCAGAAATGAAATTCCTCGCATCCCCATACTTTCTCTCAACCTCCAAAACCCATCTTCCCTTCTCAATCCTCGGCCCTGCCACAACTTTTTTGTGCGCATCCAAAAAGCGTTCACTGTTATCCTTATCAGTAACTTCAGGTCCCACCTTTACTGCGGCCCTCTGCAGAATCAGGGATTCCAGTTCAATCACAATAAGCATCCTTTTTCCTTCCTCCAGCCATTCCTCACTCCGTATAACCATAAAATCCTCGCCCTCAAGCTGGCTAACGATTTTCTTCCTCAATCTCCTAATCTGTCCCCATAAAATATCCTCCAGGACTTTTGGATATCCAATTTCAACAGCCAATAATTCTTTTTTCCCCAAAATTTCCTTGACCTTCTTCACACTCCATGGCTTCTCTTTCCTCGGGAAAAAGAATTTTTCAGATGGTTTTTCCAAAAATGCCCGCGAGGCGGCAACAATCCTGCTGAACTGATTCAAAGAAAGGGCTGCAGCAACATTTCTGTTCCTGTCAACTGGGTCCACAACAATCAGCGGGGAATCGAAGTTCTTCACTGCCTCGGTCTTCCCCAAATAATTCTCCAAATCAATTACCTCATTTCTGCCCCAATTTGAAATTCCTTTCAGTGCCTTTTCAAAGGAACCATATTTTATAATCAGCAACTCAACAACATAACCGGGAACACTGCTCATTCTCAAATCAGCGCCATAGGCCCCAATCCCTTTCAGGAACTGCCTCAACAGCCTTACCTCATCCTTTTGCCCATCTTTTAATTTTCCCCTAACATATTCTGCATGGAACGGGCTTCTGTCAACCGAACTCTTGAGCATTTCTGCCTTCTCCACCTTGTAGCTGGGAACTATTTCAACATTAAAGCCATCAATAACTCCCCTGATATAGGGGTGTTCGGAATATGCCTTAACCCAAGTATGCCCACGGAAAATCTTTTTACCTATCCTTAGGCCTTCCCTCTCAAAATCTTTCCTCCCCAGTTTCTCGGGGAAGAGGACAAAAATGTCAATGTCCCTGTCCCCTTTAAGGTGTGTATCTCTTGCCAAACTCCCTGCAAGAACAACATCAGCATGCTCCCCCTCAAAAGATTTGATTTTTTCAATAAGGGAATCGGCAAAACCCAGCTCCCCTTCAATCTCCTTCTTTCCAGGACTTATTTTTTTCAGGATTTTTGAAAGTATTTGTGCCATGGAAAACACCCTATAGTTTATATATCATTTAACTATAAATATATAGCCAAATTTCAGAGTGAGATTATGCATGAATTCAGGGAACAGAAAGGGGAAAAAATAGATTCCTACGATGTTGTGGAGATCTATGAGGGATTCCCATACTTCTTCTATGATGTAATGGACGCCGAACTTACTGAAAAAGAGAAAAAGTTTGTTACAGTCCTTGAAAAGATAATTCATGGCACTGGATCCAAAGAGGAAATAAAAAAACAATTCCCGAAAATAAGCAAACAATTCCTGGATGAATTCTCAGATAAGATTGCCTCGCCTATAGGGCCTAGCGACATAACTGTAAAAATTCCTGAGATGGAAATCTTTAATGCCCTCAAGATAAATCTCATTGCGCTGTTTAAGGAATTTGTCCCATTCGTCGAGAACCATGCCGGCCTAGCTAATGCGGTCCTGGACAAATCTGTGGGTTTGGGAATCCTTGCCCCGCTGATAAGGGACCATGAGCTTGAGGAGATTATGGTGAATGGCTACAAAAGGCCGATTTTTGTTTTCCATAAGCGCTATGGCATGTGCAAGACCAATGTCTTTTTTGATGAAGGCAAGGATATGGAATATCTGATTACCAAAATTGCCAATACCGTTGGAAAGCAGTTTTCCGCAGACTATCCCCTTCTTGATGCAAGGGTGAGCGGGGGCAACAGGGCAAACGCAACACATCATTTGGTTACTCCATATGGCTCAACACTCACCATAAGAAAATTCACAAAGGTGCCGCTTTCGATAGTAAATTTGGTTGAAAACAACACCCTCTCAAGCGAGGTTGCCGCCTTTCTTTGGGTTATGATTGAGGGCATGAACATTGAGCCAATGAATCTGATAATTACGGGAGGGTCTGGTTCAGGAAAGACAACAACCCTGAATGTATTGAGCACATTTATTCCCTATCAGGAGAGGATAATAACCTTAGAAGATACGCTGGAACTGGATTTGGGAAGCAGGCAGAACTGGATACAGATGGAATCCAAGCCAGAAACAAGGGAATCTAAAGGGGTTTCCATGAACAGCCTGCTTAAAAACGCATTGAGAATGCGCCCCAACAGGCTGATTGTGGGGGAAGTAAGGGGCCCTGAGGCACAGACCCTTTTTGTTGCGATGGACATAGGGCATAGGGGCTGTTTGGGAACCCTGCATTCAAACACCGCAAGGGAGATGCTACTAAGGTTGAAGGCCGAACCAATGGGGGTTCCTGATGCAATGATTCCATTGCTTGACCTAATTGTTGTGCAGTACAAGATGTATGTCAGGGGAAAGGGCGTGATGAGGAGAATCGCCCATATTTCGGAGGTTAGCTCAATGCAGAAAACCGCCCTCTTAGGCAATGTTTATGAATGGAAAAGGGACAAGGATGAACTTGTTAGGACAGATGTCCCCTCCCACATAATGGAGATGCTTGCCGAGAAAACGATGCGCTCAAAAAGCGAGGTCAGGAAGGAAATGGGAATCAGGAAGAACATAATTGAATGGATGCTTAAAAATAACATAAGGGCAAACCCTGATGTGGAAACCATAATCCAGCGCTACTACTATGACCCTGAAAGCGTGTTGAAAGAGGTAATGAAGGATTTGGGGAGGGACTTAGACTAGTTCCTTTCTAAACAGCAATTCATATCTTGGCCCTTCCCGGGAAAGATGCGATTCCATAAGATCAAAGGAATTAACCTCAAAACTTTCCGCAAATTCTTTTTTATTCATGCCCCCAATGATGCCATCTAATTCATTTCTTTTCAGAAACCGGTTCCTTGCAATTGTCACATGCGGATGGAACCGCTCTTCCTGAGTGGAAAGCGCCCTGTTAACTTCGCCTGAAAGTTTTTCCAGTTTCCCCATTCCCCCATCAACACCAACCCAAACAACCCTGTTTCCAAAGGAGCCAATGCCTTTCAGAACGGCACGGAATTTTGGGAAATTAATTGAGGAAACCCTTTCTTCTAATTCCCCTATTCCCGCATCACCCATATAACCTATGAATTTGAGTGTGATATGAAGATTCTCTTTTGCAACAACTTTACACCCATCAGGGAGGTCTGAAGAAAACCCGGAATAAATCTTTTCCCTGATTCCCTCCGGAATATTTATCGCGAAAAAAAGCCTCCTTTCCTCACTCATTTAAGTGCCTTCTTGCATTCCTTTTCCAGTATTTTAAGTTGCGTGTAGTTCTTCACAATTTTCTCATTCCCCCCGGCAATCAAAAATTTAAGATATTCCTCGTCAACAAGAATCTCATCCCCTTTTTTCACAGGTGCGGCAATATTCTGGGTTCCTGTAAATTCAATAATAAACTTCCCTTCCTTTGCAACCATTATTCCCCCTCGTTTAATCCCGATTCTCCTCATCATTGAGATGATTTTTCTTGAATCTTTAAGCCCCTTACAGCCTATATGCAAAATAAATGGCTCCATTTTGAACCAAAGTTCACCTTTAGATTTCTTCCCAATGCCCTTCCAGACCTCATTGAATGAAACTTCCCTATGCCATTTCTCGTGGAAATATGCCTCCTTTTTGCCCCCTCCCTCAGGAACACTGAGCAAAAGAATCCTCCCTGCACAGCCGCTGGATGTGAAATAACCCTTGGTTTTTGCGACGAATTTGCATAACCCCTGCAATTGCTTATCAACCTTGCCTTCATCCAAAGCTTTCTCAAAGCTCTCCCTATGCCTCTTTTTTACCATCTCAAAACGCATATCTTCCTCTAAAACTTGCTTTCCCATAAGATCACCACTGCCTAATTAAACAATTATGTAGAAGTTCTTCTTCCTCCCGCTAGCAATACCATTTAAATTTTGTTGGCGGCAGTATATTGTTAATGGGGAGAATGTTAAAAAAGTTCAGTTTTGCCATTTTTGTCTTATTATTGGCCATATCTGTACAGGCATCGATACAGTTAGTCGCCCCTGTTGAGGGGATAATGGAGGCAAATTCCACAATTGATTTAGGGAAGGTCCAGCCAGGGGAAACAATAATTCTGCGAATTTCCACTTCCTCAGGAAGTGAGGAAAGGTGGGAGAATGCAATAGTGAAAAAAGACAGCCTGCCTGAGAACTGGGCAGCCAAAGATTCTGCCGAAGGGGAAAAAACCCTCGCTGTCGAAATATCGGTGCCGGAAAATGCGCACCAGGAATTGTATAATTTTTCAGTCGAGCTTTCAAATCCAAGGACGAGGATAACTCCTGAAAAAATAAACCTTAGGGTTTTGGTTGAGGAAGGCCTTGTAATTTCCTCAGTAAATTCCAATACCCTCACAACAAATGTTGGGGAAGAGGCAAGCTTTCAGATAATTCTGGATAATGATTCAGTCGCCTCGCACAAAGTGAGGATTAGCTCTTCACTTCCTGAATCATGGTTTGGTGCTGAGGAAATAGAACTAAAGCCAAAGGAAAAAGTGAATATTGATTTGGGAGTAACGCCGCATGTTTATGGGGCAAAGGGATTCACCTTTAGCGTGACATCACTTGAAAACGGAAAAAATCTTGGTGATTTTGACATGCAGCTCAGGGCAAGGCCAAGTCTGCTTGGAAAATTCTCAGTAGCAAATGAGGGCCTGCCATTCTTCACCTTCTCGTTGCTGCCGCAATATCTTATTAATGCCCTTCTCTCACTGCTTATTCAATGAGGGTGAGAGCGCTTGATCCTGAAAAAGTATTCTTTTGAAATTGTTGACGCAATAAACTCCGGAAAAATAAGTGACCGGAAAGACCTGAATAAATTCAAGCTAAAGATTTCTAAAAAATATGGATTAAAAAAAATCCCCACAAACCCCGACATTCTTTCGTTCGCCGATAAGAAGAACAGGAAACTAATTGAAATGCTTTCAATAAAGCCTGTGAGGACCATTTCAGGGGTTGCGGTTGTTGCAGTTATGGCAAAACCTCACAAATGCCCCGGCGAATGCATCTACTGCCCGACAGGCCTGGATGCAGAAACACCAAAGAGTTACACCGGAAAGGAGCCTGCCGCAATGCGCGGCCTTATGTTTGGTTTTGACCCCTTCAAGCAGGCTGAAAACAGAATACAGCAGCTAAACATAACCGGCCATAGCACAAATAAAATTGAAATGATTGTAATGGGGGGAACCTTTCTTTCCATGCCCCCAAGATATCAGGAAAACTTTGTAAAGCAATGCATTGATGCAGTTATAGGGCGAAAATCCCCTGATTTGGAATCGGCAAAAAAGTATGCGGAAAGCTCGCAAAGAAGAATTGTCGGAATAACCTTTGAAACAAGGCCTGATTTCTGCAAAGAGAAGGAAATAAACAAAATGCTTTCCTTTGGCGGAACAAGGGTGGAGTTAGGTGTGCAAAATCCGAATGATAAAATTTACAAAAGGATAAACCGTGGCCATTCTGTAAGGGATGTGGTTGAGGCAACCCAACTACTTAAGGATTCTGCGATGAAGGTTGCCTATCACCTTATGCCTGGCCTCCCCGGAACAGAATTTGATAAAGATCTGGAACAGTTCAAGGATATTTTTTCAGATGAAAGATTTATGCCTGACATGCTGAAAATTTATCCTTGCATGGTGATAAAAGGGACAGAATTATATGAACTCTGGAAGAAAGGAAAATACAAGCCATACACCACAGGGGAAGCGGTTAAGTTCATCACCGAACTGAAAAAAATCCTGCCCTATTGGGTGAGAGTTATGCGAATTCAAAGGGACATTCCCTCAAATGTTATCGAGGCAGGTGTTGACAAAACCAATTTACGCCAGATTGTGGAAAGGGAAATGAATGAAATGGGAATTTCCTGCAACTGCATCAGGTGCAGGGAGGCAGGAATCGCCTCAACAAAAAATGAAATCTCCCTAGAGAATCCGAAATTATTTGTCGAGAATTATTCTGCAAGCGGGGGGAAGGAATTTTTTATCTCCCTTGAGGATAAAAAGAGAGAACATCTTTTTGGTTTTTGCAGGCTGCGCTCTCCCAACAATCCATTTAGAAAGGAAATTACTCCTTCCAGTTCCCTAATAAGGGAGCTCCATGTATATTCCCCAATGGTTGATATTGGAAAAAAGCCGGCGGAAAATGAATTTCAGCACCGTGGATTTGGAAAGAGGCTGATAAATGAGGCCGAAAGAATCGCAATTGAGGAACTGGGCAGCAAAAAGATGGCCATAATTTCAGGATTGGGCGTGAGGGAATATTACCGCAAATTTTTTTCCTATAAAAATGACGGGCCATATGTTTCGAAAAATCTGAATGCAAACAAATAAATTGAATTTGACCTAAATATTATCAGTGTTTATATGGCTGAAAAAGAGAAATTCCTGCTTTTTTTGCAGGACTATCCCGAGTATTACTCGATAGTAAAATCAAAGATTTTTGTTTCGATAATTGAATTTATAACAGATGCCCCTAAATCAATCACTGAAATCTACGGGAAATACTCAAAGATTGACCGCAAGGATTTAGATGAAATGCTCAAAACCCTTGAGGCACTGAAACTGATTACAAGCGTAAGGTCAACTGAAAACCTCCTATGGAAAACAACCGCGAAAGGAAAAGAGCTTATGACACAATTCCGTAAATTCAGGGAATATATAACTGTCATTTAATGGTCCTTAATGGCGTTTTATGCCCCCTTTATAATATAATATTATATAATAATTCTATTGGTGATATTTTGGGAAAATCATTGATTGCCGTATTGGGCATTGGTAAAGGAAGCTGGGGCCATGTGGCCAGGCTTATTTCCGAGGAAGAGTGGGACCGAATCCTTCTCATCTCCAATGAATGGGGAAAGGAAAAATTCACCCCTGCAAAAGAGTGCGAGTGGATATTGGTCAACAACCGTGCGGGTTTTGACATAATAAAGGAAGAGATTAAAAAAAACCTTCCCGGCGAGGGAGTTGTCATCTCATTGATTTCAGGTTCAGGAAAGGAACACATGGCACTTCTTTCGGCACTGAAAGAGAACAAAACGGATTTTGAATTGGTTATTCTCACCGGCGACGGAACAAAGTATTACTGAGAGATAATTCATGGAACTTTGGTTGATTCTTCTTTTACTTTCAGTTCTTTTGGTGGCTGCAATCATAGCACTTATTTTTTATGTCTTTCATCTAAAGAGAATTCTTTCCGAACTTTCCTTCCGCAAATCCTCCCAATCAGTCAAATATGGGAAAATGACCGAACAGTGGCTCCCCTTCACAAAAGATTTCCCTTTCAGGAGCGAGGATTTTCGTTTTTTGGGAAATCCAATTGACGGAATTGTTTTTGAGGATGATGAGATAGTTTTCTGCGAATTTAAGACATCCAAATCACAGCTAAGTGAAAAGCAGAAAAAAATCCGGGAATTGGTGAAGAAAAAGAAAGTGGATTGGTTTGAATACAGGATTTAGTATAACATATTTAATAGTTTGGTCCAATATATATCTAATCTAAGGGGAGCATACTATGAAAGAGTTTATTTTGATTCCAACAATAGCTATTCTAATTTTGCTTAGCGGCTGCACACAACCGGCAGACAATGCAACAGTATTTTCACAAGGCGAGGAACTAGATAACAAGGTTCAGCAACTTCAACAAAAGGTAAGTTCTTTAGAAGCCAAGCTCGCAACTTTAGAGAATAACCCGAATAACAATTCAGATGATATCGAAGAAGCAAAAAATGATATTAAGGTAATGAAGGATGTGCAAGGTAATCTAGATATGGCACTTGCGAACTATATAAATTGTTCAAACTTGTGCCTCATAAACGGAGAAGATATTGCTGGAGCAATAGAAAAAACAGTCGGAGAGATTGGGGAGTGCTGGCAAGGCTGCAATAGCATATATTTTAGGGAATATGAAAGAATGAATAGAATATGGGATGAGCGCTAAAACAAAAAAGTTATTTAACTAACTTATATCTCAGAATGGCGGCAACCCCGCCCATCCCCTCTAATTGCTTTCCGGCGTCATGCGATGACGAGATTATATGTACCTTGGCTTTTAGTGATTCAGCGGTTTCCATTAGTTTTTCCAGTTCTTCCCGTTTCTCAAGCAAGGCATTCTCCCCGATAATAAGCACATCAACTGCCCCCGCATTAACCGCATTTTCCACTTCCTCAACACCATAGCTCGCCAATCCAGAATCCTTCCCAATTTCAGCCAGAAATTTTTCCACAATTTCAGTCTCCCTGGTTAATTCCAATTCTGTTGCAATTTTGTCAATAACCCCGCTTTTCACCAATTCATTTAGCCCTGTCACGCCAACAGAATTCGAACTCTCGAAAAATGCCTCAAACTCTTTATCCTTCCCCTCAAGGAATTTCTCAAAATTGTTTTTCGTAAAGCCAGGCCCTGCAAAAACAATCTTTTCAGCTCCGCTCTCACTGGCCTTCTTCAAAACCTCATCAAAATATTTGGTTCCCTCGTCCATTCCCTTATACTGCTTTCCCTGCTTGCCTGAAATAATCTTCCCCCGCTCCTCCAAGCCATATTCCTTAAGCAGAGCAAAGCTTGCCTCCTCATCATCCATTGAAACAAGCAGCATTTTCGCTCTCGAACTTGCCTTCTTTGCCTTCTCCAACCTTTCAATATGATACTTCTTCAAAACCTTCTTCTTAACTTTAACCTTCTTCATGGGCTCAATTTCAATCGAGTGATGTGATTTTAGTTCAATATATTCTTCCGGTGTTCCTGAAGTAATAATCCCGTTAACCCTTAGCTTCCCTGAAAACTTATGGAACTCAATATCCTCGGCGCTTACCTCAATAAACATCTTAACCCTGAAAGGCTTCTCGCCGGGAACTTTTGGTTTTATTTTCCTTTCAGTGCTCCCGCTGACCAAATCCCCCTTCTCAATTATCCTTTCAAGGTGCCACAAATCATCCAAATTCTCAGGCACTACCTCGAATGAATTGTCCTGTTTATCCAGTTTTACTATTCGCATACTATTGTTTCTGGATGCAAGGCTTTTAAACCATTTATAGGCAATTGATTTTAGATGGCTGAAGACAGCAAATTAAGGATAGCAATCATTGACAAAGACCTTTGCATCAATGAGCAGGGCTGCAATTTCATATGTGGCGGGGTTTGCCCAGTCAACAGAACAGGCAAGGATTGTATAGTTTTGGGGGAAGACAATAGGCCAATAATTTCTGAAGACCTTTGCATTGCCTGCATGATTTGCACCAAAAAATGCCCGGTAAAATGCATCAACATAATCAACCTTGTCCATGAGCTAAAAGAGCCAATTCACCAATACGGGATAAACAGCTTCCGCCTTTATCGCCTGCCCCTGCCTAGGGAAGGAAAAGTTGTTGGTTTAATCGGTGGAAATGCCTTGGGGAAATCAACAGCCCTTAGAATTCTTGCAGGAAAGCAAATTCCAAATCTTGGAGACTATGAAAATGAGGCGACCATGGAAAAGGTGATCGAGTTTTTCCGCGGGAAGGAGATGCAGTCAGTCTTTGAGGGCATTAATTCAGGCGAACTGAAAGTTTCCTTTAAGCCGCAGAATGTTGATGAACTTCCCTTAATTCAAAAGGGAAAAGTTGGACTTTTGCTGAAGAAAGTTGATGAAAGGAAAAAGATGGATGAGGTTACAGAATCCCTGAACATCTCCTCAGTCCTTGGCCATGAGCTTGGAGATTTGAGCGGCGGGGAGCTGCAAAGGGTTGCGGTTGCGGCATGCATACTAAAAGACGCATCGGTTTATGCATTGGATGAACCTTCCACCTATCTGGATGTGAGTGAAAGGCTGAATATGGCAAAGGTCCTTCGCACCCTTGCAGATGAAGGAAAGTCAGTAATTGTGATTGAACATGATTTGGCAGTTCTGGATTATTTGAGCGATTATGTCCACATTCTTTTCGGGAGGAAGGGAGCATATGGAATAATCTCCTCCCTGAAAACAGTAAAGGCGGGAATAAACGAGTTTTTGCAGGGATTTATTTCCGATGAGAATTTAAGGTTCAGGGAAAAGGAATTAAAGTTCGAAACAAAACCCCCGGCAAGTGAAGTAAAGAGCAAAGTAATGCTTGAATACCCAAAACTTGAAAAGAAATTTTCCTCATTTTCACTTTCCACAGAGGCAGGAAAGTTAATGGAATCGGAGGTTGTTGGAATTCTGGGCCCAAACGCAATCGGAAAAACAACCTTTGTGAAACTGCTTGCGGGAATTGAAAACCCGGACAACACAGAACTTAAGTGGAAACACAAGGTTTCCTATAAGCCGCAGTATATAATTCCGGATAAGGGAATCACTGTTGAGGAACTGTTCGACAAGCATAAAATCGACAAGAACCTATTCAAGAATGAGGTTGACAGGAGACTAAAAATTACAGAACTCAATGAAAAACAGGTTGATGAACTTAGCGGCGGGGAGCTGCAAAGGGTTGCGGTTAGCCTTGCGCTTTGTCAGGAATGTGATTTCTATCTTTTGGATGAGCCCTCGGCATTCATTGATGTTGAGGACAGGTTAAAGGTTGCGGATGCGATTCGCTCAGTAACAAATGTGACAAAACGCCCCGCATTGGTTGTTGACCACGACATATTATTCCAGGATTATGTTTCAAACAGAATAATAGTTTTTGAGGGGGAGCAGAGCAAAAAGGGACATGCCCTTGCCCCACAATCAATGCATGACGGAATGAACCTTTTCCTCAAAAATCTCGGCATCAGTTACCGGCGAGACCCTGCAACGGGGAGGCCAAGGGCAAATAAACTGGATTCTGTAAAGGACCGCGAACAAAAAGAGAAAGGGGAGTATTATTACTCCCTCTAACTACCAATAATAGCGGTTTTCAACGGTGTAAGTCACCGTTTTTTCGCCTTTTGCGGGCACTGTCACGGTAAATTCAATCTCTGTTGCACTCTTGGATTCATAACTATCGGAGAAAGAAGTAACTGAAGCGCTCCTCCCCACATACTCGTGCACAATTACCTCAACCGCCTCATCCTTTTGGTTTTCCAGTTTTATTTCGTAACTGTTCCTGTACCAGCCCTTTGCAATGTTGGTTGATTCAGTTCTTGTCCTTTCCCCTGTAACATCGAAGGCATCCCCTATGTAGAGCCTGACCTCGTCCTCAGTTTTTGTGTGGTCAATCTCGTCCTCGCCCAAAAACTGCAGCTGCCCGTCAGAATCCTCCTTGTAAACCCTTACAATTCCTTTTGGGAGCGGGACTCCAAGTCCCTGGTCCTTGGAATTTTTGAAATTAAGCTTTACATGAACCTTCCCGCCCTGTGAAGATCCGTCGTAATAGAATTCC
>JAFCCJ010000064.1 GCA_017610305.1 Candidatus Iainarchaeum sp. | reverse complement strand
TAATGGCTCAATAGAAGTATGGGAGACTTTTGAAGGGAAACCCATGCGGAAATTTGTAAGCTGGGGCGATATAATGACAACTGATCTTGATTTTTACTGGGATGTAATTCAGTTAGGGGAATGGTGCACAAATATGGAGGGCCCATGCGGAGCGATAACATATTTCGATGATGTTTATATTGACAACAGCTGGGCAAGGGTAATTTTGGGGGATGCCCCTGTTTATGACGGCTGCACAAAAAGGGAGTTGCAGATACCGCAAAGCTGGAGCGGGAATTCAATCACATTCACAGCAAACCAGGCAACCTTTGCAGAAGGGGAAACCGCATATTTATATGTTGTTGATGAGGATGGGATGATGAGTTCGAATGGCTATCCAGTCACATTTGGCGCCGCCCCTCCATGCACTGAGAGCGACACACGCGCTTGCTCAACAGGTGAATCCGGAATATGTTCAGCAGGAACAGAAATCTGTACCGGAGGAGTGTGGGGAGCGTGCGTAAGAAACAATAATCCAATCCCCGAAATCTGCGATAACAGTTCTGATGATGATTGTGATGGTTTTACAGATTGCGATGATTCAGACTGCGAAGGAACCCCCGAATGCCCGGTTTGCATTCCTTCGCAAGAGCTCTGCACAGGGGGAATTGATGAGGACTGCGATTCATTAATTGACTGCAGCGATACAGAAGACTGTGCAGCTGACCCAGCATGCTCGGGCACAACCCATGAACTCCTTAACCTCGATTTCGGAACCGACATAAGCCCTGTTGAGGCAGGCTGGACCCAGGTTGGAGATACCCCTCCCTCTCTCGCTGTTGAAGGTTATGAGTGGAACCGAATCCCGCAAAGGAGGAACAGGGCAGGAACAGACCTAACAAGGGATTTCCATTATCTTGGATTTGGTGACCCCCCAACCTTCTCAATCCTCCTTGAAAACGGCGATTATGAAGTAACCTACTGGGCCTATGATTCCGCATATGGAAATGATGAGATTGCGGACATTAGCGCAGAGGGGGAAGTAGTTCTTAGTGGAGTCTGGGTAAGGCCGATAACTGAAGCGGCAGAATATTCATTTAATGTCACAGTTAATGATGGCCAGCTGGATATTACTTCCTCAGGGGTTTTACAATTAAATGGTTTAATTGTTTCAAGAATTCAGAATAATCTCCAAGTAGATGCTAGTGCATGCACAATTTCTAGTGGAACAATTAACCTTTGCACTTCGGAAGAATTGCAGTATGAGTATGACTCAGACTCAGCTTTACAGAATATCGTAACTAATTTGCAGGCCGATACCATTTATGATATTTTAATTGAGAATACAACAACTGCTGAGGGCAATACAATCACACAAACAACAGATTCTGCAGGGCTTTTGCAATTCACCTAATTAGTTCAAAAATTCCCTTAGCAACCAGTTCCTTCTTCCCGGAAATTTTCTCCGTATTCTCGCCGGAAACAACCAATACCTCATTCTCGGTTCCGCCCATCTCATTCCTTCCCACATCATTCCCGACAACCAAATCCAGTTTCCTCTCGCGCAGGAATTCCCTGCAGCCCTTCTCCAGCTTCCCATCTTCAACAAAAGTCTCAGCCTTAAAACCAACGATAAACAATTTCGGAAACTTCCCCCTAACCTTTTCCAGCAGTTTCTCCCGGGGAATCAGTTTCAAATTGATTTCCTTCCCTGATTTGATTTTCCTTTCCTCCCTTTCTACACTAAAATCACTCATTGCGGCGGTGGAAATGAAAATGCTGCAACCCTTTTTCAGTTCTGAAAAAACTGCCCTCTCCATCTTCTCATTTGTTTCTACTTTTACATTCTCAACCAAAGGAACGAACTCCCCATTATGTAGAAGACAGACCTTTTCTGCGCCCAATCTGTAAGCCTCTTTTGCCAATTCCGCCCCAGTTCTCCCTGAAGCCCTGTTAGTAAGCACACGAATTGGGTCGATTTCCTCCTGCATTGCCCCTGCGGAAATCAAAATCTTCTTTCCGCGGAGTTTTCCCCCGCCCAGTTCCCTTTCAACTTCAATAACAATTTCATCAATTTCCGCAATCTTCGCCTTCCCTTCCTCAATTCGCGGTTCAATCACCCTTACTCCAGTCGCTTCAAGCTTGTACATATTCTCCTTCACTATAGGGTGCTCATGCATGGAAAAATGCATTGCAGGAACAACAAGAACAGGCTTCCTGCCCCCTATGGCAGTTGTTGCAAATGTAGTTACAGCAGTGTCATCAATTCCCAATGAAATTTTCGAAATCGTATTTGCAGTTGCTGGTGCAACAAGGAGCAAATCTGCCTCACCACCAATTCCAAAGTACTGCACATGCTCAATTGCCCCGCTTAATTCAGTAATCACTTCCTCCCCTGAAGCATAATGCATCATCTCTTTCGAAATCAGTTTAGTGGCGGCCTCACTCATAACAATCTTAACTCTCGCCCCTTTCCTCATAAGTTCCCTGCATAAATCAAATGATTTCACAACAGCAACACTTCCTGTGAGTGCCAAAATAATGAATTTACCTTCCAGGGAATCCCCTTTAGAACCGGTAATTTTCTTTGAGGAATGCATGTTATCACTTTTTGAATTTGAGATCTTTTAAATCCATTAAAATCAAATCGAAATAACCGCCCATGGCACCTATCTGAGAAAACGCATCAGCTGCATTTAACATAACAAACTTGTCTTTTTGCAGGTCTGCAACATTCGCCATTTTTTCGATTTTTTTATCTATTTGTGCTGTTGCAGAGACAAGCCTTTTGTAGTTGGTCTGCGCGCGCTCAAAAAAAGCAATAGATTCTTTCTTCGCAGTATTCAAATCCACATTCTCTGCCTTAGCCAAGTTTCTCACTATTTCCTCCGCTCCCCCTCTTTTTACGGCCATATCATAGAGCCTGCGGTAGTTTGGTGCAATTCTGGCTGAAGGGGTTTTTTCCAAGAGCATTTTAAGTACTTGTCTTTCAATCCTTCCCCTAATTTCCTTGCGCATCCATGCTTTATTTACGGTTCCCTCAGTAAAATCACGGTCTCTCCTCCGTTCTTTACCAACTGGCACGGTTTTACCTTTGCCACTAACCTTGATGCCTGATTTTGCGATAACATTATGTTCCTTGAATAGCTTATCAACAAGACCTATCTGGCCATCTGGATGAAAAATAGTTCTCCCCATTCTAGTGGGTTTTTTTGGTGCAGCCATACTAAATCTAGCCCTTAAAACCATTTAAAATAGTTCGGAAATGGTTAGAATTAGCGTTTCCGCAAATTTGTGCGGATCTTTTTAACACAGGGCTTGCAATATGCGGGAGAGAAAAACATGTTCTTTCTTTTGAGGTATTTCTTCTCCTCATCGCTTAGGGGCACAAATTTCCTTCCGTTGTAAACACTGTTGCAATCTCCGCATTGGGGGATATTGTAATTCCTTTTCTTTGCGGCCTTTTCAACCTCAATGATTTCCGCAATCCTTTCTACCGAGAAATTATCCTCCAAAAGTTCCTTGGCATCGTCCAGGGCAATCGCCTCTTCCTCGGCAATTTCTTTGACCCTCTTGTTGAAAAAGTCCATTACATTTTCTTCAACAGACTTACGACCATTGGTTTCAGGATTATCCCCCTGTAAAACTTCGCCATTGTTCTTCCGACTATTTTCTTCGCTAATTTCCATTTTTCCCACCAATTAGAAATCTACAGAAGCACCCTTAGCAATACTTCCGGTATCATTACGGGCTTTGATGTTTATAAAGCAGGTTTTTTACGATTTCTGCCAATTCCTGCGGATTTGCTTTGGAAGGCAAACCAATTATTTTCGTTTTGCCCAATTTCCCCAGTTTTTTCCATAATTTCAATTCCAGCCCCAAATCAAAATCATGGCCTGAAAGAACAGGATTGGTTTCCAGTTCCTCCAGATTCTCAATAACTTTCACTTCCCGCAGCCCTTCCGCAGCATCCATTATCCAAAGATCCAGTAAATCCCCCCCCTCAACATCATCCAGGGACTCAACCACCTTAAACTCAAAATCCTTCAATTCGCCCTTAATTTCCTCGGCCAGATTTAGTGCTACTGTGTCCTTTTGCATCAATGGATTCCCGAAAACATAAATTCTTTTCCGCATGCAAAAATTAGTGAAAAAACCATTAAAACAGCAAAAACATAACTTTTTATTACATTTTGTTACAAATTATATTGGTGATGTAATGGTTAGAGCTGTAATTGATTTTAAGGAGCGCCAGGACAGGGTGCTCACCATCGTGAAGGGAAAGTATGGCTTGGGCAACAAGTCTGAGGCAGCCAACCTGATTGTTGAGAAATTTGAGGAAGCCTTTCTTGAGCCCGAGCTTAGGCCTGAGTACAAAGAAGAGCTGTTGAAAGTCGATAAGGGCAAATTTGAGAAATTTTCAGGTGTAAAGGGTCTGCGGAAGGCGCTCGAAGATGCGTGAATTCGAACTAAGCCTCAATCTTAAACGAATTTTAAAAAAGCTCCTAAAAAAGGATAAATTGCGATATGAGGCAACTTTAAAGAAAATCGATGAAATCTGCTCAAGTTCAGATATGGGGCACTACAAGAATCTCTCCTACGACATGAAAGAGTTTAAGAGGGCACACATAATTTCACATTTTGTCCTGATTTTCAAATTCGACAAAAAAACAGGCAAACTTAAGTTTGAGGACCTGCAGCACCATGATGATATTTACCGAAGGCACCAGAATTAGTGCCTGTAGCAAAATTATAAAGCGTTTGTGTTGACTGTTTATTTAGTATAGGGCTCGTGGTCTAGCGGCTATGACATCGCCTTTACAAGGCGAGGATCGGCGGTTCGATTCCGCCCGGGCCCATTCAACGGCTATCTCCGTTGACACGACGGGGCATACTGCGTATGCCCTATGCTCGCCATGCTCGCCAACGGCTATTTCCGTTCTCCGCCCGCAAAAACTTTAAATCAACTACTTCCTTATTTTATGCATGAACAAGGGCCTGATGTTTGCGCTGCTTACTGCAATAGTTTCCGGAGTTGCAATTTTTCTGAATAAGTTTGCTGTGGGAGGGATTGACCCCTTCGCATTCACAACCGCGAAGAATATAATTGTTGCAATTTTCCTCATTTCCACATTCTTCATTATTAAAGATTTCAACAAATTAAAAAATCTCACGAAAAAGAATTGGTTGCAGTTAGGAACAATTGGTTTAGTTGGAGGGAGCATACCATTCCTCCTTTTCTTCTATGCCCTCTCCCTTACCTCAGCAATCAATGCAGGCTTTATCCATAAATCGCTTTTCCTTTTTGCATCAGTTTTCGCCCTGATTTTCCTGAAAGAAAAATTAAATTTGAATTTCTTTATTGGTGCGGTTTTATTATTAATCGGAAATTTTTTGCTTCTCTCAATCTCCTCATTTGGCTTCCCGGAATTCCTAATCCTCCTCGCCACCCTTTTGTGGGCAGGGGAGAGTGTAATAAGTAGCCATGCACTGAAAGAGCTCCCTGCAAGAACTGTTGCTTTCGGGAGAATGTTTTTTGGCTCAACAATAATGCTTCTCTTTCTCTTCGCAACCAACCAATTGCAGGCAATGCTTGAATTCTCAATTC
>JAFCCJ010000063.1 GCA_017610305.1 Candidatus Iainarchaeum sp. | reverse complement strand
AAAAAAAACGAGGCGGAAGCAAATAACGGAGAATGTTTAGAATGTGGGGGATGTTTTAGCTTGGCCAGGGCCGAAAATTTGAAAGATGCCGGAAAACTTATTGACAAGGGAACGGACTTAATTGACATTGACTGATGTTGGCGCCGCTTTTGGTTTTATTTCCTTGTGGACAGATTTAACCAACTCAAATTTGTGCATGTAAATAACTGATTTTACTATCTCGAGAAAGGGAATTATAAAAACCAGGGAAATTAATGGCGTGATAAAATTTCCCGCAAAAAACACCTGATCAAGGGCAAACTCAACAATTCCCAATACAATGAGCATTAGCGCCCCGGCAATAATTATCTGGGCCGATTCCTTAAGGTGAGCCATGAAGAATTCAATGCTTGAAATTATTGAGCTCCTTATCCCTGACTCATCAATAACTGCCGCCTGCGGGAAAAATATTAAGAGAAGTGATGCTATGAGAATTATCAGATTAACGACCGCAATAGGTATTCCTGCAAGGGGGAGAAATGCCTGAAGGGCCAGGGCCACAATAGTAAATGAAAAGAAGAAAATAAACAGTTTGAATGAGAATTTCTGTATTTTCTCAGAAAGATAATACTGCACCCTGACTTTGCTCATGTTTTTCCTGACCGCAAAAACAATCAAGGTGATAAGTATTGAATAGAAGAACTCGAATATTGCGATGGCAATCAGGGCAAGCGCCACATCAATTGCTCCGCTCTTGATAATATTGAAATCGGCAAAAATTGACCCTGATGAGACAAAGAAATTCTGTGAGAGCACAAAGAAAAGCACGAAAACAAGCAGGAGGGCAAAACCAAGAACGGTCTTGTAGTTTTCCAGATATTGCTTCAAAGATTCCCTAAAAACCATCCCCAACCACTGAATTATTGAATTGGGAAGTGATTAAATATTTATAGCTCAACTGCCCCTTTCAGATAAAAGTCATGTGCCCTTGAAATCCTCACTTTTGCCATTTTCCCCATCAAATCATCAGATATGACAACCGGCTTGTAAGAAAGGGTTCTGCCCACAAAACCCCCACTGCCCCCCTTCTCAGATACAAAAATTTCAAGAGTTTTTTCTTCCATTTGCTTATTATTTTCCAGGAAAATCCCCCTGCAAAGGGATGAAAGTTCCCTGCTCCTTGCCTTCTTTCCCCTCCCGTGTATTTTCCCGTCCATTTTTTCTGCAGCAGTGTTTGGCCTGTCCCCATACCGGGAAATATTGACAACTCCAGGCATTAACTCTTTTAGCAGTTCAACGGATTTTTGGAAATCGTCTGCGCTTTCCCCCGGAAAACCGACTATTACATCGGTTGAAATATTCAGCCCGGGGATTTTTTCTTTGAGCTCTTTTGCAAGGGATAGGAATTCAGCGGCGGTGTAATTCCTTTTCATCGCCTTTAAAATTTTATTCGAACCTGACTGCACAGGAATATGGAGAAACTTGTAAACCTTTTCATTTTGCATCAAAGGAATCAGATCATCCTTAATCCGCATTAAGTTTTTGGGATTCATCATTCCAATTCGTATTCTGTAGTTTCCCCCAATCTTAAGCAATTGCCCCAGCAATTCAGGAAGGGACGTTCCCAAATCAAAACCATAGTCGGCGGTGTCCTGCGCAGTAAGCCAAACCTCACACGGCTTTGCAATTTCTTTAGTAAAATTCTCCTTAATTTCTTTTATCCCGTAACTTTTTAGTTCGCCCCTGACCTGTTTTACGCCGCAGTAACTGCAGTTGTTTCTGCAGCCCCTTGAAATCGGAATTATTGCGACAAATTCATTTTCCCTTGCGCTTTCAATTGCCGGCGAGAATTTGGTTTTTTCAATGCCCAAATGTTTGGAGAGCTCTTCCAGGCTTGGGGGGATTAAAATAATGCCCTTTGATATTTCCTCCACCTTTGCGGCATTCATTTTCGCAAGGCAGCCAAACACAATAAGTTCGGCATTATTTGAATCGCTTATTTTTTTCAGTTCCCTTATGCGGTTTAGCATCTTGAATTCGGTTGGTTCCTTTACCGCGCAGGTGTTGATTATTATTGTTTCCGCCTTATCAATGGGAGAAATTACACAATTATGTTTGGACAGGAAGGCGCGTATCTTTTCAGTATCAGACTTGTTAAGTGAGCAGCCATAGCCCTCTACGTGGAATTTCATATTTTCCCCAAAAAATTTGCCTGCGGGGAGATTATAAATCAATCCTCTGGCTCTGCCTCAATTTTCTCGAGAATCATTTTTGATGCCCAGCCAAGGATTCCGGCAAGAACAAAAATAAGGAATGCTGACTCTTTTAGGAGTTCCCCAAACTGCGCAGTTAGCAAGGGGAGCAATTTACCCGCAGCTTCAGAGCTGCAGCCGGTAAAGGGTATTACCGACCCACCGATACTTGGGTTAAGGGTATACAAATTGCAGTTCTGCCAAAAGATGGCAACATAGAATGCAAGTATTGCCATCAGGAAAAACACTATCGGAAACCATAATGAATGTCCGAATTCAGTATTGAAGTACTCGTCCATCCACCCAATGAGAAGGTAAATCAGAAAGAATCCCGGAACCGGGATAAGGAAAAACATGTAATCCAGATTTCCAAATCCGACACTTAAATCGCCCCAGGGATGCATGGATGGTAAAAAGTCAAATGCACCGGTGATTCCTGGCAAGAAATAAAGTATTATGTAACCCACTACAAAAAGCACTAACAGTTTAAGGGGGCGGTCATTATTCAAGCAAATCACTCTTTCTCAATTATTGCCGCGGTTCCATAGGCGAGAATTTCAATTGTCCCTGGAACTACTTGCGAGGAAACCATCCTCACATTAAGGACGGCATTTGCACCCATTTCTTTTGTGTTTTTGTTCAGCCTTTGGAGGATTTCGTGCCTTGTCTCATTCATGAGATCCCTGTACTCGTGAATTTCTCCCCCAAGCAGGATTCTGCCCATCGCAATCAGGTCGCTGAGAATAAATTTTGCCCTTACACTGCTTGCCCAAACCAGGCCCTTTATCTCCACCGTTCTATAGCCTGGCACATTGTCAAGAGAGACTATCTGTACGCCTTTTTCCGGATTTTCAGTATTAATTTCGGCCATTGACAGCACCACTAAAATATAACATCTATTACTTTAAAACTGTTTTGATGGAATGATTTTTTCGGTGAGGGGATGTATATAGAGCTGCCATGGGTGGAAAAATACAGGCCAAAGGATTTGAGTGAGGTTATTGGCCAGCAGGAGATAACCAAACGCTTGAGCAGATATGTTTCCAACCAGAATGTGCCAAATATGATGTTTTCAGGCCCTGCAGGGGTGGGAAAAACATCTGCTGCTGTTGCCCTTGCTACTGAACTTTTTGGCGAGCATTTTGGGCAGAATTTCCTTGAATTGAATGCCTCTGACGATAGAGGGATAGGAATTGTGCGAAAAAATATCAAGGATTTTGCAAGGACCCTTGCATTTAACACGAAATTCAAGATTATTTTCCTTGACGAGGCAGATGCATTGACCCCTGAAGCCCAGCAGGCATTGAGGAGGACGATGGAAAAATACACAAAAACCTGCAGGTTTATTTTGAATGTGAATTATTCCAGCAAAATAATTGCGCCAATACAATCAAGGTGTGTGATTTTTCGCTTTAGGCCGCTCTCATCCAAAGATGTTGATGCAAGGTTGGATGTGATTGCGAAAAATGAGGGGCTTAAGATTGCGAAGGATGCATTGGTTGCCATCAATTATGTTTCGGAGGGGGATATGAGAAAGGCGGTAAATGTCCTTCAGGCATCCTCCACACTTGAGAAGGATATTTCCGAGAAAATTGTTTACAGTGTTTCCTCCCGCGCAAGGCCTGAGGAAGTTAAGGAATTAATCGAACTTGCGCTGGGAAAGAAATTTCTCGAGGCAAGGGACAAACTGGACAAACTGCTCTACGAGTACGGGCTGAGTGGGGAGGACATCATTGTGCAGATGTACCGGGAGCTTGTTAATCTGGACAAGTCGATTATTGATGACAAAAGGAAGATTGAGCTTATTGACACAATCGGGGAGTACAACTTTCGCCTTGTTGAGGGGGCAAATGAAAGGATTCAGTTGGAAGCATTGCTTGCGCAGTTCATGAAGCCTGAGAAATAAACGGTGTTAACTAATACTATTAAAAAACTAATTATAGTCAATCACTAAGTGAATAGACAATGATACTAGTTTGCCTTGATTTTGAGGGTGTTTTTACCTCTGAAATTTGGATTGGAGTTGCCGAAAAAACCGGCATTGAAATACTGAAGAAAACAACCCGAGACGAGCCTGACTATGACAAGCTGATGAAATGGCGGCTTGGAATCCTTAAGGAGAATGGAATTGGGCTAAAAGAAATTCAGGAAGTTATTGGCTCAATGGGAGTCCTTGATGGGGCAAAGGATTTCATCCAGTGGTTAAGGGAAAGGAGTGTTCCCATTATTCTTTCTGATTCTTTTTATGAGTTTGCAATGCCATTGGTTGCGCAGCTTGGCTATCCCCCAATGTTATGCAACAACATTGAGGTCAATGGAAATGGGGAATTGGTTGGCTATACTTTAAGGCAACAGGACGGGAAGAAAAAGGCCGTTGAAAAATTCAGGGAAATGGGCTTCAAAATTATTGGTGTGGGGGACAGTTACAATGACCTTACGTTTTTGAAAGAAGCTGATAAGGGAGTCTTCTTCAGGCCGCCTAAAAACATCATAAAGGAAAAGCACGGGATTCCAATCACCGACACTTATGCTGAATTAAAAGCCGAGATTGCGAAAGGGCTTAAGGAACTTGAGGGTTAAACCATCATTCCATCTGTTTGCCTTTATTAGCCAATAGTTTAATCATTGCCACATGTAGGTCTCTGGCCTCTATTATTTCTCTAGCTCTGTCAAATGATCCGCGCTTTTTACGCATAAAGCCGACCCTTCAGGGGAATCTGAGTTACGAACTATGCGCCCAGATCTAACAAAATCTTTATACTGCCCAATTAAATTTAATTCTTCTTCAGTTAAAGTAAGGGCATTTAGTTCGTGGATTTCCTCGCCTTCCCGCCCAAGAACCTTAACCTTTCTTCCCTGATATGAGGGTTTTTTCTGCCAAAGGATATTTTGCTTTTTATCCATCTCAGCGGATGCGGCATAAAAGAATCACTACTTCATCATATTTAAAACCACTCACTCAGCTTTCGCTGGGTTCTTATTCTTTCGAGGATTTTGCTTTCTTTTCGGTAGAATTTCATCGGGATTTTTAATCTGGATTCTACGTATTTCAGTGCCAGATTCAAATCAAAGAACTCCATCGGATTTTTTGAGAGGGCATTTCTCACATTCTCACGGATTTGCCAGACCCCTAACGGAACTTTATAGTCGGCACCAATCTCCCGGAAAATCAACGCCCCTGCCTGCCTCTTCTCCTTCGCCAGATATTCTGCCACTGCAAGCTTTGCCGCATAATATGCGCCGGCAACATTGTCCGCATACTTTTTTCTTCCGCCATAGAATTCTGAGTCTGAAATTACATTTGACTCCTTTGCACCCTCGGTCCAAAGCCCTCCAGGAGCCCATGCCTCCAATTGCTCAAACTG
>JAFCCJ010000016.1 GCA_017610305.1 Candidatus Iainarchaeum sp. | reverse complement strand
AGCATTACAATCTTATAATTCTTTAATTGTTCCTCAGGATTCCGGTCAAGCGATTCAGCTGTTTTAACACGCGAATTCACCAAATCATCATTTTGGTCGAGTACATCCTGAACTTCCTGCGAGGTTGAGCCAATAATCAACATATCGACTGGCTTGTCCCCCCCTGTAAGGAAGGAAACCAAAACACCGACAACAGGAGTGCTGTCATCAATAATATCGATTTTAACAAGCACAAAGAATGCGATAATAACAATAAGTACAATAGGGATTAACCCCTCCAGATTCTGGCCGATTTTGAAGCCTGCGCCTCCGCCAGTGTAATCTCCTCCGCCTGCATCTGCTCCACCTTGTTCAGGGTACATATTCACGAACTCCGATTAATTTGTTAACTTCTATACTATTTTATGCTTTAATTCTTTATAAGGATTACTCTCAAATAATAGTGCTTCCTTATTTATAAATCTTTTCCTTGCCCCAAGCCCCTATTCAACCGCCGAATAATACATGTTCTCGACAAATGAATAATACTTCTCTTCATTGGGCATCTCATCAGATGTGAACATTTCAGGCGGAATTGCGTAATAAGTCACCCTTTCCCCCAATCCCGCTGTTACAATGAACGGGAACAAATCACCATAATTCTTGCCGTCATCAGAAATAAGGACACTTCCAAAATCTATATTTGCAATGGTTGTTGCCGTGGTCCTGTCACTCACTTTCACCACCGCAAAATTGCCGTAAAGGGCCAATCCTGGTTTTGTCCCCCTAACCAGGTCATGGTCAGGCTCCACCAAATCAGGAATCCCCACAAAAGGGAAATCATTTTCGCAGCTCTTTAGCTTTAGCTCGCAGTAATTGCTCACATAATTAACCCCTATGAATTCGTCCAGGCTGATAACATCTGTTCCATCTCTCCTAACCCATGGCCCAAAAGTGGAATTGGCATCCGCATCATCAAAATCCACACCCGGTCTTTCCCAGAGCTGCAGGAGAGTATCTCCCTCCACAGTTTCTGCCCCGGCATCACCGAGCCACACAAGCCTTCCTCCCCCGCCCATGTATTCAATAAGCATATTCATCTTCTCAGTGCTCATTGTCCTTGCATGGTCAACTATAACCAAATCATATTGCTGGAGGTTTCCAAGTGAAAGGCTCTTCATATGCCTTACCCTAACATTTCTAATCCCCAAATGTTTCGGATCCCTGAAAGTATCCGCAAGCAGTTCAGGATCTCCCAATCCATCGTCCCCGTGCAAAATCAGCACACTAGGTTTGCCAAAAACTTCCCACCAGATTCCGCAGGTTCCGGGAATAAATTGGTCAACGGTGCCGCAGCCAAATACGAAAATTATTGTCCCTATAAGGATAAGCACCAAACCAATGAGTATCCCCACATGGAATGCATCTTTTGATAATCCCCTCATTTCATCCAGTTCCATGCCAACCACAACATTTTTATTACTTAAATATACCAATCTTATTAGGAAATTAATAATATATAATCCTTTTTATTGGTGAATAAGATGAAATTTCAGAAAACAAGTCCAGGTGTTGCAGGGCCCAGTTCAGCCCTAGGCATAATGCGCTTCTTCGACACAGACGCAGGGGGGCCCAAAATGAGCCCTGAATTTGTGGTGGTTGTGGCAGCTCTTTTGGCAATAGTTGTTCTCGTTCTCGGGAAATATTTCTTTCCGGCATAAATTCCGCCTAATCCCTGAAGAAAAATTATTTAAACACATAATCTATTACTTTTACATGGATGAGAAACTCAGAAACAAGATAACTGAAACAAGGGACAAACTAATTAAGGATTTGCAGGAATTCCTCACTCTTGAGAAAAAGGACCAGTATTCTTTCGGGAAAAAGATAGATGTCTATTGTGTTGATTTGCTGAATGCCATAGAGGGCCACCAGCCCACAACTGATGAATTCAGGGAATTTGTTGATATCCTTTACGGCGGGCAGCAGCTGGATAATTTCGGACAATCCTGGGCACCTACTGAAGAAAAAGTGAAGCACTGGATTGAGTTCCTGAAAACTTTTACTCTGCAGGAATAATTCCCTTTTCTTTTAGCGCTGCAGTGATTAAAGGAAACGCAATTGTTGCATCGGCATTCACAGTTACTGAGGAACCCTTCTCTTTCAGTTTTCCCCAGCTCTTTGCCTCATGGGTCTGCGCCCCGCTCAAAGAGCCATCGAATTCAGGGGCAGTTGAAACATAAACCGCATAATCCAAACCCTCGCGAAGGATGTTTGCTCCAATCACATGGTGTTTGGAAATTCCCCCACCCAAAACAATCGCCCCTGTCTTTTCAGCATTCAAAACCAAATCAGCAAGTTCCTTCATATCTCCCACAGGGTCAACAATAAACTCCTTATTCTCCTCCCTGAAAAAATGCATCTGCAATCCAATCGCGCCATCAGTTACACCTGGGCAGAAAACAGGAATCTCATTTTTCGCGCACCAGTAAAGGAAACTTGATTCATCCAAATTTTCCCCAATCACTTTTGCCAGCTCTCTTGGAGTTATGGTTTTCTTCTTTGAATAAATTTCAGAAAAAATTCCCTGCATCTTTTTCTCCAGAAATTCAAACCCCTTATTTGGGATGAAAATATTCCCCACGCGGTTTATGCCCTTGCGGTGCAGCTCCCCATCATCAACATTAAAACTCCCCTGCAAATAGGGAACCTCAGTTTTGATAATATCGTGGTCAATAGCCCCTGCTGTTGTAACAATTGCATCAACAAACCCAGATTTGCATAAATCCCTGATAACTCCCCTCAAACCGCTCGCAACCAAATTAGCGGTAAAAGCAAAGAAAATCGTGCATTTCTCTTTTCTCATCTGCTCAATCAGATGGACAGACTCCCCCAAATGCGATGCCTGGAAACCAGCAGCATTCAGCGCACTGGCCATTTCCTGCGGGGAACCAATTTTCCCAATCTCAAGGTCCTTTATTTCATTACTCATAATACAAAACTCCCCTATGAATAAACTTTAAATTTAACCCTTTTCCCCAAAAATTGCCCCAAATTCGATGACTGTACCAATTGAGAATTGTACCAAAATTCCTTTATAAAGGGTAAACAGCAATGAATGCAGGAGTTAAGGAATTAACATTAATTGTGAAACCCATGTTCACCCACGAAAAAACCGGCAGCAATTGTGAATTGTTTCACCTCACGGTTGTTCGCCCTTTTTCTTTTTTTCGGTCTTCAATCCTGCAAATTGCAGGGGGGAATTAGGGTGAAATCTTTTACAAAACTAGTTATTTTTTCGGCATTTCTCATTCTCCTTTTTGGAATAGTTTTCGCGCAGGGAAACCCATGGGACCCGCTGAAAGATATTGCTGGAATGGCAACAGCATTGCAGGCACTGACAAAATATATCGTGTTCCTGCTTTCGGCTGCGATGTTTGTAATAGCATTCAAGGCATACACAAAAACCAAGACAAACAAAATGCTGTTTGTTGCCCTGGCATTCCTTTTCTTTGCGCTGAAATGGCTGTTGAAAGTGGTTGACCTTTACCTCAGCCCTGGAAATTTCCTTTCAGACCCCTCAGAGAATGTGATGGAATTAATAATTCTGGCCATGCTCTTCCTTGCAATTTTCCGTAAATAGGTGCAAGGAATGGATGAACTGGCAAAGGCCCTGGCATTAGATGTTAGAAAGAGAATCTACAACCAAATCAATAGGTCACCGGGCCTTCATTTCCGCGAAATCCAGCGCCGAACAAAATTAGCAACTGGTTCCCTCCAATATCATGTTGATTACCTCCAGAAAAAGCACCTAATCCGCTCTGTAAAGGAGGGGAAATTTGTCCGCTTTTATTCAATCCGCGGAAAGCAATTGGGGGAGGCAACAAAAACAATGTCCCTCTTAAGGCAGGAAAGCATAAGGAAAATTGTAATATTCCTCCTAACAGAGAAAAAGGCAAACAATTCCGAAATCGCGGCAGGAATAGGCCTGCAGCCCTCCACCACCTCCTTCCATTTGGATAAAATGGTCAAGGCAGAAATTGTGGACAAGGTGAGAAAAGGGAGAAAAACCTTATTCTACCTCGAACGCCCTGAGGAAGCTGCGAACTTATTGGTCGGCTACAGACGCTCATTCTTCGATGACATGGTAAACAATTTTGTCGATGTCTGGGAAGAGATGGCTGTGGAGTAGTTCCGCTAAATATAAATATCAGTTTGGACTTATTTGCAGTATGAAAAAATTAATGTTAGCCTTAATTGTTTTTATCCTCCTCTTTAGCGGATGCACTATAGGGTGCCAAAGCGATAAGGATTGTGAAGATATGGATTGCCCGATAACGATCACGCCAAGATGTAATAAAGACAACAGAATATGTTCTTGTAGTACAAGTCAAAACATATCGGGCAATGCCGAATAAGCAAGATTTCAATTAATTAAGGAATAATTCCTTATTTCTCCAACTCAATAAAAAATTCCTTCTCAAGAAGTTTTTCCAGATTCCCTTTCTTCTCAACCAGTGAAGTATTGGTGCTCTCCGCAATCTCTTTCCCATACTTTTTCAAAAAATCCTTGTCGGAGCTGTCGATGTGCAGTTTCACTTTCTGCGATGGCATGAGCTTTGCCTGCTTTCTCAAATCCTGAATTCTCCTTCTCAGTTCCATAAGCTCCCAGACCTCTTTCAGCTCATCACTAGCATCAATATTCAAGTGCAAAACAATATTCTCATCAAAGTCCTTTTTTGCGTAATTGCCTTTTGGCTGCTCCGTGCTTTCCTTCACCTTTTTCACATTGCACATCTTAGCAAGCACTTTCAGAATCTTGCTCAGTTCCTTCCCTGATTTGGTCTGCACAACCAATTCTTCCAATGGCCATCTCAACCTTAATTTCTGTTCCCCCCTCAAACTCAGGGTTTTCTCAGCCAGTTCTTTTGCCAACTGCATTTCTTTCTCCAATTTTTCATCAATCAGTTTCTTATCTGCCTTCGGGAGCGAACTCAGATGGATGGATTCCTCCATCCCCTTCCCTTTAAAATCCTGATAAATATACTCAGTCATATGCGGCGCAACAGGAGCAAGCAATTTCAGCAGTGTTGGAATCGCCAAATTCAAAGTTCCCTTCACTCCTTTCTCAGTCTTTCCGCCAATCCTAGCTCTAATTAATTTAATATAAGTCCTGCTCAGTTCCTCCATAACAAAGTATTCAACCAGATGAACAACTTTTGGGAAATTATATTTGTTGTACTCCTCGCTAACCTGATTCACCAAAGAATTAAGTTTGCTCAATAACCACTTATCCTCAACCTCAAGCGCCTTTTTATCAAACTTTGATTTTGGGTCAATCTCAAGATACATATTTATGAAATTATAGGTGTTCCAGAAGATGTTGAAAAATCTGTGAATGTCCCTGAATGAATCCCAGTTAAATGCAACATCCTCACCCTTAACTTCTGAAGCAATGTAGAAACGCAAATAATCCCTGTTGTATTTATCAATAACTTCCTGAGGGCCAACAATATTCCCCTGGCTTTTGCTCATCTTGGTTTTGCTCAGATCCAAAACCATGCCATGCATTGCAATTGCCTTGAAAGGCTTGTCATCAAAACAGATTGTTGATGTAATTAACTGCGAGTTCCACCAGCCCCTTATTTGGTCCTTCCCCTCAATATTCAAATCAGCCGGCCAGAACTTTTTGAACAATTCCTTGTTCTCAGGATACTCTAATGAGCCCCATGAGGTCGCGCCTGAATCAAACCAAACATCCAATACCTCGGAAACACGGGTCATATCCCCTCCACACTTACAATCCCACTTAATTTCATCAATCCATGGCTTGTGCAGTTCCAAATTTTTAGGAATCTTAGCAAACTTTCCCAGTTCCTTCACAGAACCAACAACAACCCTTTCCTCACAGCTGTCGCATGTCCAGATTGGCAAGGGAGTTCCCCAATACCTCGCCCTTGAAACCGGCCAGTCTCCCAATGACTCCAACCAGTTCCTGAACCTGTCTTTTCCCCAGGAAGGAACCCAATAAACTTCTTCATTAAGTTCAATCATTCTTTTTTGAATATCTGTCACTTTGAAAAACCATTGAGGTGTCGCAATCATCAAAAGTGAAGACTTGCATCTCCAGCAAACCGGATAATCGTGTGTGTAGGGATGCTTGTAAACCAAGGCGCCATCATTTTCCAAATCCTCAATAATCTCAGCATCAACAACCCTTGCCTTCTTTCCCTGATACTTCCCCGCTTCCTCAGTCATTTCACCATTCAATGCAACAGGGCTTACTATAGGCAATCCAGCCTTGCTCCCAGCATCATAATCCTCCTTTCCATGCCCTGGAGCTGTGTGAACCAAGCCAGTTCCCTCATCAAGATTCACATATCTTTCACTCAATATAACTCTGTAACCGTTCTCCACATTGGAAAGTTTTAGATTTTTTGCAAGGGGATTCTCATACTCCATTCCCTCAAGTTCCTTTCCCTTAATTGTTCTTTTGATATTGTAGCCGGCCTCAATAGAATCCATAAGTTTCTGAACCAAATCATTTGCAATTATCCAAACCTCGCCATTACTCATTGCTACCTCAGCATAATCATATTTCGGATGGACCATTACTCCGGTATTTCCAGGAAGGGTCCAGGGAGTGGTTGTCCAAATCAGCAGATACTTATTCCCCTCTCCTTTAACCTTAAATTTCACATAAACTGAGGTATCTGTCTGTTTCACATACTCAATCTCATTGTATGCGACAGCAGTTTCACAGCGCGGGCAGACATGAACTGAATACTTCCCCAAGTAAAGCAGTTTTTTCTCATCAGCTTTCTTAAATGTCCACCAAATGGCCTCAATATATTTGTTATCGAGAGTAAGATATGGCTTCTCCCAGTCCATCCAGACCCCTAAATTGTCAAATTCCCCATTCATGACATCAATAAACTCGGTCGCAAAATCCCTGCACTCATTGACAAACTTATCAACACCATATTTCTCAATATCCTTCTTGTTTTTGAATCCTAATTTCCCCTCAACCTTATTCTCAATAGGCAATCCATGCGTGTCATAACCTGGCTGATCGCGAACATCAAAACCCTGCATCCTTTTCATCCTAATTGCAATATCCTTTGTGATTTTGTTCATCGCCGTACCCATATGGATATGGCCTGATGCATAGGGCGGGCCATCCATCATGAAAAAGCCCTTGCCTTTCTTGTTCATTTTGCGGGCCTTTTCAGCTATTTTCCCCTTTACCCAGAACTTGCGAATTTCCTCCTCCTTCTGAAGGGAATACTGCTCTAATGGTTTTTTCGTCATTTTATCATCTAAATTCCTGAATTTGGGCCTGGGCGGATTCGAACCGCCGACTCTTGGCGTATAAGACCAATGCTCTGACCAGACTGAGCTACAGGCCCAAAAAGCCTCGTAAGTAATTGCCCCTAATTATATTTAAATAGCTAATTAGAACCGAAAGAATTAGAATTAACCGGTTATTTCCTTTTCGCTGATATTGTTCTCGGAATTAACATTGGCAATCTCCCCGCCATCGGAAAGTTCGCCATATCTGCCCACATTCATCCTTAAAGAATCTTTAAAAGTGGATGTATAGCCATTAGTCACTTTATAGCTCTTGCCCTCCTCAACCTGCTCAATTGCATCATCCCAAAGGGTTAGCAATACACAGCCAGAATCATCCCCAATAGTGACCTCAGTAACTTTATGGGAGGAATTGTCCAGTTTGGAGGTAACTTCTCTTACCTCATTCTTCCCAATAATTTTCCCCTCTATATCCACCTTTTTCATATAAGGTTTGAGTTCATTAATCTTAACCATTTCAATCACTAATAAAATAGCCCCAACAACTTATTTAAAGCCTTCCACAACCCCATCCAGTTTTTTGTACAACCCTTCTAAATCGGAATTATTCTCAACAGTAAAATCAGCCTTTTCAATAAGTTTCCCCAAACCCTTGTTTTCCAGATCAGCCTCGTCCCTTTGGAAGAATTTATTTTTCTCATTAGCATCGGCCTCAGACCTTCTATGAAATCTGGCATCGGCCTCTGCATCAATATTTACAATCATAAATTTTTCAGATTTCTTCCGGAAGAATTCAGCCTCCTCCAATGAGCGCGCACCAACCAGAACAACCTTCTCATTCCCTACAACTTTCTCATGCAGCAGTTCGGCAACCTTTGCCATGCCCCACATATTCCTCAATTCATCCCCCATTCTCGACATATTCATCTTTGTAACCATCTGTCCCTTTTTCTTCAGCTCCTCCTCCAAAACATCGCTGAAAACAAATTTCTTAAACCCATGCCTCTCCGAAAGATAATCGGCGGCAGTATCCTTCCCACTTCTCGCCAAACCAGTTAGAATAATAGTATCCAAAGTTTCACCACTATCTATGATATATTAAATCATTTAAATAATAAGCAGAACACAAAAACAAAAATTAAAAAAATAGAAATTTGGCGCCACCCGATTTGGATGGCACCATTAACTAATTTACATCATGCCGCCCATGCCGGGGGGCATTCCGCCCATTCCGCCTGGTGGCATTGGTGGGCCGCTCTTTGAGCCCCCTGCAATTATGTCATCAATTCTCAGAAGCATTTCTGATACCTCTGCTGCTGATGTTATTGCCTGGGTTTTGACACTCAAAGGTTCAATGACCTTCTTGTTTTTCATGTTCTCAAGCTTTGCGCTGAAAACATCAACCCCAATGTACTTCCCATCCTTTCCCTGGTGCTTTGACCTCAAGGCAACCAATGTGTCGATAGGATCCATTCCGGCAGTCTCGGCAAGAGTCCTTGGAATAACCTCCAAAGTCTCTGCGAAAGCGTCGATTGCAAGTTGCTCCCTTCCCCCGACAGTTTTTGCAAACTCCCTGAGTTTCAAAGCAACCTCTATCTCGCAGCTTCCGCCGCCGGAAACTATCTTTCCGTCCCTTATTGCGGTGCTTACTGAACCTATCGCATCCTGGACAGCCCTTTCAGCCTCATCCACAACATGTTCTGAGCCCCCCCTTACAAGGAGTGAAACGGCCTTAGGATTCTTGCAGCCCTCGACGAAAACCATCTCGTCTCCTGCCACTTTCTTCTCCTGCACTGTTGCCGCATTTCCAAGGTCATCCCTGCTCAAATCATTAAGCCTTGTAACGACCTTTGCGCCTGTTGCCCTTGAAAGTGCATCCATATCGGATTTCTTTGCCCTTCTTACTGCAAGAATTCCTTCCTTAGCGAGGAAGTGCTGGGCCAAATCATCAATGCCTTTCTGGCTGATGACAACATTTGCCCCTGAATTCTTGATGGCCTCAACCATCTTCCTGAGCATTGCCTCTTCCTGATCCAAAAATGCCTGCAATTGCTCAGGGTCTGAAATCTGGATTTTTGCATCGGTTTCTGTGGACTTAATCTCCAAAGCAGAATCAACCAATGCAATCTTCGCAGCCTCAACTTTTCTAGGCATTCCTGCATGGACAATCTCCTTGTCAAGGACTATTCCCTTAACCAATTCAGAATCGTGCAAGGAAGCACCAACTTTCTTCTCAACCTTTACATTGTCGGCGTTGATTACTATTTTTCCGTCTTCCTCATCCGCAACTGAGGTAATGGCATCAACAACAAGACTGGCCAAATCCTTTGCAGATTCAGAAGCTTTTCCAGTCATCGAGGTTGTTGCAATCTCGTTTAGAACTTTCTTATCCTTGATGGAAATCTCATCTGCAATTTTAGTGTAGAATTCCTTTGCCTTTTTTGAGGCAATCCTATATCCCTTGATGATTATTGAAGGGTGGATTTCATCATCCAAAAGCCCTTCGGCCCTTTGAAGCAAGCCCCCCGCGAGAACGACTGCAGTTGTGGTTCCATCCCCAACCTCATCATCCTGGGTCTTTGCAACCTCAACCATCATCTTTCCTGCAGGATGGTCGATGCTCATTTCACTTAAGATTGTTGCACCATCATTGCTGATTGTGATATCTCCCAAATCATCCACTATCATTTTGTCCATTCCCTTTGGGCCGAGAGTGGACTTAACTGCATTGGCAACTGCCTTTGCAATTAAAATATTTATTCTCTGTGCATCCCTTCCTCTGGTCCTTTTGGTTCCATCGGTAAGGAAAACAACAGGTTGCTGTGTAACGTCTTGTGCCATTAAATCCCTCCTAAAAAGTGTTTAAACTAAAAATAGCATTATACATTATTGATGGATATAAATGTTTATAAATCTTCTATCATTCTTGATGGATATGGGTGTTGGAAATAGGATTAGATAATCTGGAAAAAATTCATTTTTGCGGGGTAACTTCTCCAGCATAACTGGTTTTCATCGCCTTCTGGAATTCTTCAATGTTTGAACAAATCCCATTTCCAATTAACCATCTCACTTTAACATCCACCGCCACATCTGTGTGGTCGTAACAGGCAACTGCTCCTGCCTTGATTGCCTCATGCCCTACCTCGTAATGGGTTGCAACCGCATTCCCGCCTGTGAATTTGGTTGTAATAAATATTGGAGTCATATATTCATGAGTAGCCTGTTTTATTGCAGGAATCAAATTAAACTCCCCCTCAGAGCAAACATTTCCCTCCCCCAAGGATTTCAAAATCATTCCTGAGATTCCCCCTCCTGTGATAAATCCCAAAATCAGGCTTGGTTCTATTCCAGGCGCAAGTTCAAAACTTACTATTCCCCTTCCGAATTTTGGGGCAATTTCCATTTTTTCAGAGGCATCCTTTCTCAGTTTTAAAAGGCTGGTGTTCAGGTTTACTCCTGCTGCATCAATATTGCCAACATTCGGATATGCAGGGCTGTGCATAGCATCAAAGTTTTTTTCACTTGCCTTTGCTGTCCTGCAGCCTAAAAGAACCCTGTCCCAGAAATTAATTAAAACATCCGCAATTCCTAATTCTATTGATTTTTCAAGTGTTCTGAAAAGATTCTCCAGATTGAATCTTCCGTCTCCTCCCTGCTTGTAAATCGGGTTTTGTGCACCTGTAATGCAGACAGGAATTCTCAGTCCGCTTTTTTCAGTATTTCTTCCGTGCAATGCCAAAGCCAGTGCTGTTGAAGTATAAGTCATAGTATCTGTCCCATGAGCTATTCCAACTCCATCGTATTTTTCCTCGTCCTGTGCTTTTTTGATTCTAAAAATTAGTTTTTCCCAGTCATTTGGTGTCATATTTGTGCTATCTTTGGTTGTAACGATTTCAAAATCAATTTCCATTGATTCCTTGAATTTTTTCAGAATTGGTTCGCAAACTTCCTGGAATACCTTTCCATCTTTAGGTGCAACTAAAATGCTTTGGCCATCCCTTAGATCAGTTATCTGCCCTATAGTTCCACCATTGTATAAAAATAAGATTTTTTTCTTAGCCATAAAATCCCCCATTGCCCTTTTCTAATTATTTACTTATTCCCACATAATTCTTTATTAATTAAGTGTTTTAATCAGATTTCCTTCAAAACCAGGATATTTCCCCTGCCTTTTTTGAATTTCTTTACTTTCCCCATATGCTCCAATTCGGCAACAACAAGGGAGGTTTTCGCTTCCCCGAAACTGACCTTTTCCCGCAATTCCTTTTGGGTCATCCTTCCCCCATAGCGCTGCAATATTCCAATAACCTCATTTAGCGCGGCATCCATTTCCTCTTCCAGTGCAGCATCTGCCTTCCCCCCCTTTAGGATTTCAGGCGTTTCTTTATGAGATGTTTTCTTCTGCATTTTGGTAAAATAGAAAATTCCAAAGCCGCCAATAATCCCAATTCCAACAACGGCGATAAATATTGTAATTAGATAATCATCCTCTTCGTCCTCCCCCCCATCGCCACCTATTCCAATTTCAGGCCCTAGGAGATTCTCATCCCAGAGGAAATCATCCTCTAACGAAGGGAACATAAGCAGGTCCAACAGATAATCGCCCCCATCTACAATGCTGATTTCCTCCTCGGCATCATACACAAGGACATTGTCCTCAAAATACTCCGCCCTCAAAAGATAATCTCCCGGAGGCAATTCAAGCGAATAGGAACCGTCCTTGGAAACAACAGTTTGATGGGGAACTGTGTTAACATCAATAATCACATCAGAAATCAGTTCAAGGGAATACCATTCATAGACCTCGCCTGAAACAGTTGCCGAACTGGCAAATGCTGACAAAAGTAGAACAGCTAAAAACAGCAGGCCAATCCTTAGTTCCATAAAATAATCCTCACTTTAAATCTTAATAAAAACCTTCTTTTTTCTTAAAAAGGCAGCATAAAGTTTTAATCGCCAATTGGAATATAATTAAATCCTAAATTATATGATTTATCTCTTATAGATAAAGTATCTATTTAAACAATAAATAATGCTTATTGGTAAGCGAGTTGGTGAACTTAAATGAAATCAGGAAACATAATATTTGCGGCATTTCTGTTGGCGATTTTAATTACTTGTTCTGCAGATGCATCTACCGGGAAAAGTTATGATAACTCGTTTGCGGCAGGAATGAGGGCATCGACAGATTATTACAATGAATCAAATTCAACTGATGGAAACACTGAACAAGGGGTTAGAAAGCAATATGTCTGGGTGAACCCTAAATCTTCTGCAGCAGGAACGATTTCTTCCACAACTGGAATCCGGGACCAGGAAAATTATGTAACTCGGGAGAGGGCAAGTGTTGATAATCAGATTTATAGGGCATCGACAGGAGAAGTTCCTTCAACCGTCGCAGGCATAAGGGGGAAATACCTTATCCGGAAGAGAAACTACCTCGATGCAACAGACAAATATCTGCAGGCAAAGAGCACTTACATGACTGCCGCAGGATCAATTACCGATTACAATGAGAGGCTGTATGAGGCAGACTCCCAGGAAAAGCCCGAGATTATGAAGGAGTTCAATTACAAGGCGAAAAACTATTTGCTTTCCCAGAGCAGTGTGCTCGGAAAGCATCTTTCTGCATTGAAGGAAAAGTATGGCTTGAATGGGAAAATTAGCTCGACAACGGAATTTTACAACAAGGAAGGGCTGAGGATAAGGGACGGCAACCTTACAGATGAAGAACTGATTGATGCCTCAAAAAACCTAAGATCTCGCTGGGGCAATATCTACCGAGGTCTGATGCTTAATTACGCAAAGGGGCTGAGCAGCAAGATAAACTCAATAGCCAAGAAAGGCCATCTTTTCTCTGAAAGGTTTGGTGGAATGGTTGATGGATTGGAGGAAAGTGAGGACAAGGAAAAGCTGCAAAGAGGGCTCGATATTTTTGACGAGGATTTAAATAAGTTTGAAACCATTTATTGGGAGTTGAAGCAGGAGTATGCGGATGCCGATTCAGATGAAGAGACAGATGAGGTGCTGAGGAAAGGCAAAAGGCTCCTTAAGGAAATGAACCAAAGGCTGATGAAGGATTTTCATATGCTGAAGAAGATGTTTTACCATTATAAAAAAATCCAGGCAGGGGAAGATGTTGATTCCGCAGTTTTGGATGAACTCCTTGAGCAGATGGAAGAGTATTCGAGTTTGGACATGGCAATCTCAGAAGAAATCCAGAATTGATTCACGTACCCCCTTTTATTTGATTGCAGAAACTATTTCTCTATGCTGCAGGAAAGGCGGGATAAATTCCTAAAAGAAAATTCCCTGAAGGAAATTGAAAAAATTGCAAGAGGCCATTCAGCATTTATTTATTTAGTTGAGAATTCCAAAGGAAAAAAACTGGTTCTAAAAATCGAGAGGGATGATTCCCCGCGCGTGGATTTTGTGGAGAAAGAATCCACACACCTGGAAAAGGCAAATTTAGCAGGGATTGGCCCAAAATTTATCAGCTCCGATAAGGAATGCAGATGCATCCTGCGGGAATTTGTTGATGGCATCCATCTCAGCGATTTTATATTTTCAAACCCATCCAAAAAGGATTTGAAAAAAGTTATTGATTCTGTGCTGGAGCAGGCAAGGAAAATGGACGAAATTGGTCTTGACCATGGCCAGCTTGCAGGGAGGGGAAGAAATATCCTTGTGACAAAAGACCTAAAACCGGTAATAATCGATTTTGAAAAGGCCTCGCAAAACAGAAAATGTGGAAACCTAAACCAGCTGAAATCATTCCTGTTCATGAATCCCAATTCCACAATAGCAAAAAAAGTAAAGGAAATTTTGGGGAAGGATTACTCCTTTCCCGATTCCTTCATATAGCCGTGTGCAAAACCTGTCCTTAAAACAAATTTCCTGTCAACCTCGTGAATCAGGACATCGCATGCGGCCTTAACTGATTCAAGTTGTTTGATAATTCTTTCCTTTTCCTTCTCTATCTCCTGCACCTGTTCATAGGTTTCAATTGCTTCCCTGAACATTGACCCATCCACATATGTGTAAGGATAGGAGTTCATTTTGTCGGCAACCCTCTCAACCATTTTCCCTAACCAAAGGTTCATCTCATTCTTAACCTGGCCTTTAATCTGCTTTCCTGAATCCAGGTGCTTTCTGAGCATATTAACAATAGTTGCCCTTGGGAATGGCAGGCTCATATCATCCTTTGAATCGTCCTCTTCCGCCTTTTTTACGACAGATTCCTCTTCCTGTTCCTCAATCTCTTTTGCCATTTCTTCGGCCTCTTTGCCCTGTTCTGCAGCTTTTTCCTTCTTTGTCATAAATCCAACCCCCTAATTCTTGCTTAAAAGCAGTGTTTTAATGAATAATTAATTAGTGAACCGACATATTTTAAAGCCCAACCATCCGGAATCTGGATGTATCCGATATGGGCTTAAGTGAAAAAAATAAAAGAATTAGATATTTGAGACATATGTCTCATCATAATAAATAAAGAAGAATAAACAGCACAAAGGTGCTGTTTGGCGATTCTATTCAGTTGTCTCTTCTTTCTTTTCGTCGCCAGAACTCTCTTCGTCGCCGCCTTCTTTAGGAGCGTCTTCAGACCCTTCTTCATCCTTTTTTTCTTCTTCATCCGTTGTTTCTTCTTCTTTTTTCTCTTCGTCTGCCATTAAAATCACTCCTTTTTGTTTAAAAGCATAAGACTGAAAGAGAGTAATTTATTTAAAGCGACAGTTTTCCGGAAAATATTCCATTAAAACCTTTTCCGGCACTAATCCTATTGCCGATGATGATCTGACGATGATACTGAGCGTCAGCTGTGAAGATAGATGGGCGGACTGAGGCGACGAAACATTTTTACATTCTTTTAATCCCAAATAATGTTATGTGGGAAGATGCGATAATTGTGATTGCTTTCACAGGAGTTTATTTCCTCCTCTCGTTTAATGACCATAAGGAGAAGAAATATGTCCTGCCCTCGATGTTTCTGATTCTTGCATTGTTTTCCCTTGAGCAGCCATATGTGTTTCTGTATGTCCTTGCGGCAGTTTTCACTTTTTTGGGCCAGGGGGGGATAAAATTAGGTAAAGGCGGGGAAGCGCCCGTAGAAGAGGCACATGGGGAAGCCCCTGCAGAGGAACACCCTGAAGAATCACATGGGGAAGAACCTGCAAAGGAAGCTCATGAAGAAGAGCACCATTAATTTCCCTGAGTAATTTTTGCCTCGAGAAATTGGTCCTGGTTTTTAAGAATTTTTGGAATTTTTCCAACCAAGCCAATCTTTCCTGATTTTATCACAATTGCGCCCAGGACATTTTTATTGTTTTTCAAAAATCCAAGTGCGGAATTAATATCTTCCTCGGATTTAACCTTATTCGCAACCGCAGTCGCAAAAACATCGGCAACAGCACCGCTTTCTGAGAAAACCGTTGCCAAATCACACTCACCGAAACTTTTGCTGTGCCCAAATTTCCCACTGCTCGAGCAGAATGCAATTCCGGAATTCCTTTCCAGCTTAAATGCCAACTTATCCTTCAAATCATTCTCCCCCGCAAAAATCCCGACCTTAAAATCCCTGTCAACAATTGCAAAGCAGTCCCCGCCGTTCTCAACAATTGCAAGTTTTGCGCCCTTTTTCACCATTGCCCTTGCGGCAGATTCGGCAATCGCCCCTGCAACAGCAGCCATTGGCCCAACTCCGGCGAGAGAAGCGGCAGAAGCCATCTTTCCAACAATTTCCGGAACACTTCCCTCAACAGCTAAAGGCTCAAATGAAGAATTAAATTCAGGATTTTCAGAAATATAATTCTCAATCTCCTTCCTGCGCTGAAAAATGTCCTCTTTTGCAGCACTAATCGCTTCCCCTGAATCAGAAATTATTTTCACTATTGTTTCCTTCAGCGTAAACTCTTCCCTGAACAACTCACCCATCTAAAAATTCACCTTAATCGCTTTCACCGGGCAGGCATCAACGCAAAGCTCGCAGGCGATGCATTTTTTCTTGTCGAAATTAACTTCCCACTTCTTCCTGTCCATAGTAATTGCATAGCTCGGGCACAGGCTTACACATGCCCCGCAATCGGTACAGGTTTCCCTATTCCTCTCAATCTGCTTTTCCAGGGGAATTATTTCAATCCTTTCCTTCTTCAGATAATCCAGGCCTTTCTTTATCCTATCATCACTTCCTTCAAGCTCTATCCATAGTTCGCCTGTTTCCTCAGGGGTAACCCTCGCCTTAAAAATATTAACAATCAGGTCATAATCTTTGATTAGCCGATAAGTAAATGGTTTTGAAACGCCATTCTGCGGGAATTTTAATAGCACTTTTTTCTTAGTCATTTTTCCCCTCCCTCATTTTCAAAGATTTGAATTTGGTGTCGAGAGGCAGATTTTGTATCGGCTCCTGCAGCAAAAAATCCCCCTTAGAAACCTGCTTCTTTAACTCTGCCGCAATCTCCCTTGCTTTCCTGTAACTGCTCAGGGAACCGGTGGGCAATTCCTTCCCATTAACCTGAATCTTTCCCGATTTCAGTTCCTCATAGCTTACCATTCCCAGTGCGTTGTTAATTGCATTGGGATAATCATGGCTGTAATCAACAATCGGCGCAAGTATATCCGAATCCTTTACAGAAACAAATTTCAGAATCTCTTCATCTAAAATTGGAATAGGAATTCCCAGCCCAACAGCCAAACTCACACCATAACCTGTCATGCTTACCCCCCTAATGAATTCAGGGCTCATTTGTTTCATATCCCCAACAACTGCAAGCGTCCCTGCCCCGCCCATTGGAACACCATTTTTGTTCCTGGCAACTGTAGGATCATGCTGGGTTCCGTTCCAGTAAACATATCCCTGCGCCCCGCCAATGAAAATCCTTGTGCCAATCCCGATTGTTCTGTAAAGCGGGTCATTCAATAAAGGGCTCAACTGCCCTGCAGAGCAGTAGTTTGCGTTCCCTAATTTTGGAAGCAATTTTCCCATATAAGTGTAAATAGTTTTATCAGACTGGTTTACGGCAACATTGTAATTTTGGTACCCATTCCTTGGATTTACAAGAACCGCCTCATTCAAATCCTCAAGATTGATCCAGCTTTCCAGTTCCTTGCGGGGATAGCAATCAGTTCCATAGGAAGTGGCTTTCAGAAGAACATCCTTTCTCGCAATAAGGTCTTCTATTACATGCCCTCCTCCATAATTAAATTCCCCTGGATAGCGGCTGTTTGCAGGGTCATTCTGCTGCAGTTCAGAAGCACCAACATATAAATCAACTGCCGCAATTCCCGCATATGCATTCACCTCATTCAGCCAGGCCTTCTGCATTTTCATTTTAGGATTGCTGTGGCCGGTATTTAACATCGCTCCGCTGCTGCACATTGGCCCAAAAGTGGCGGTTGTTACAACATCAACCTCTTTCGCGGTTTTCTCCAGGCCATCCTTCCCAACAGCATCAATAATTTCCTCGGCAGTGAGAACTACTGCCTCCCCCTTTCGAATCCGCTCATTAATCTCTTCATATGTCTTAGGCATTAGATAATAGTGTATGTGCTAATTAATAATAGTTTTTGATTTAATTATTCGAATAGGAATATTAATGGGGCTAGAAAAGCTTTAAATATAGTTATGAGCATATGTTCATTATGGTCAGGCCAAGGAAATGCAGGATGGTTGAGGCAGAACCAGGAACCACATATTTCAAGCCGAGGGCAATTCCATTGATGCAATTGGAAGAGGTGTGTTTGGGCGTAGATGAAATGGAATCCCTGAAGCTGAAATTTATTGAGAAAATGGAGCAGGAGGATGCCGCAAAAAAAATGGGAGTGAGTAGAACCACGTTCTGGAGGATTTTCAGTTCCGCCGGCGAAAAGGTTTCAGATGCGATTATCAACGGAAAGGCAATAAAGATTGAGGGCGGGGATTACAAGATTCATAAAATAAGGGGATAAATATAGTGAAAAAATTGGAGAAATTAAATGAAAATAAAAATGGAGGTGAATGATATGAAAATAGCAGTAAGTGTAATGTCAGATGATTTGAATTCCATGGTGAATCCTGTTTTTGGAAGATGTGCAGGATTTCTGATGGTTGAGGTTGATGGCAAGGAGATAAAGAACAGCTCTTACATAGAAAACGAGTCTATGTCTGCCCGCGGAGGTGCGGGAATTGCGGCTGCTCAGAGCGTAATAAACCAAGGAGCCAAGGCAGTCATTTCCGGAAATCTCGGCCCCAATGCTTTCATGGTGCTGAAGCAGATGGATATAAAGGTATACCAAGCAAGTGGTTTAAGTGTAAAGGTAGCCATAGAAAAGCTTGCAGACGGAAAACTGCCTGAGATGACCACATCTTCAGTAGAAACTAATTTCGGAATGGGTTCCGGAAGGGGAATGGGTGTCGGAAGAGGCACAGGCAGAGGAATGGGTCGTGGAAGGGGCCTGCCAATTAAAGGAGGTGATTAGATGACGATTGGAGTTCCAAAGAGAGATGGTTCAGGAAGGGGAATAAGGGCCAACAAAGGAAGAGGAGGTTGTTCCCCGACCAAGGGAAGAGGCCAGGGTTATAACCGAAAGTAATAGAATTTTTTGGAGGTGTTTGATTGAAAATTGCAATTTCTTGCGACGGTGAAAAGGTTAGTGCGCATTTTGGAAGATGCGAAAAATACATTCTTTTTGAGGAAGAGGGCGGCGAACTAAAGGGAAAGGACGAAACCCCAAATCCTGGCCATGAGCCCTTCTTCCTGCCGAAATTCCTCAATGAAAGGGGAGTGCAGAAAATAATCTGCTCCGGGATTGGTCCGAGGGCAGTCGGCCTTTTCAATGAGCTTGGGATAGAGGTAATCCCTGGCATTGAGGGGGAAATTGACGAGGTAATTGAAAAATATCTCAAAGGCGAACTTAAGCCAGGGGAATCAACCTGCAATCACGGGCATTAGGGGGTTCAATGAAAAGTATAGCAGTTACCGGCGGAAAGGGCGGCACAGGAAAATCAACTGTTGCAACCGCCCTTGCTGTTGAGCTTGGGAAAAAGCATAAAGTCCTGCTTGCAGACATGGATGTCGACTGCCCTAATGACCACCTCCTTCTTGGAATCAAAAGGGAAAATCTGAAAGAGGTTTTTCAGAGAATCCCGAAAATAGATTCCGGCAAGTGCACTTCCTGTGGCAAATGCTCAAAGGTTTGCAAGCAAAATGCGCTGGTTTCGATTAAAAAAAAGGAACCGATTTTCATTCCCGCGCAATGCAATGGCTGCGGTTCCTGCAAAATTGTTTGTCCTGCAAATGCCATTAGCTGGGATGAAAAGAAAATAGGAAAAATTTACAGGGGCTCAGGGCACGGGATTGATTTTATTTCCGGGGAATTGAAAATAAATGAGCCCCTCTCCGAACTTGTGGTGGGCGCCGTGAAAGGGGAAATCAGCAAAATAAAGGCTGGTTATGATTTTATCATCCTTGACAGCTCTGCAGGCACACATTGTGATGTCATAAGCGCCCTGAAGGGATGCGACCTTGCCCTTGCGGTCACAGAACCCACGCCTTTAGGGGTTCACGATTTGGGATTGATTCTGGAACTGCTTGAAATTTTGGAAGTGCCCTCAGATGTAATTCTTAACCGGTTTGAGGAAGGGAGGGAGCAACTGGTTGTGGAAAAACTAAAGGAATCCGGAAAAAAAATCTCGGCGAAAATTCCCTATAGCCGGGAAATAATGGAGTCCTATTCAAAAGGAATTCCGATAAGGGACAAAAGCATTGAAAAGATTGCAGAAATGGTGAAAGCATGAAGCAGATTACGGTCCTTTCAGGAAAAGGCGGGGTTGGAAAGAGCAGCATAACAGCATCGCTCGCAGTTCTCCTCTCGGAAAAAAATTCCCTAATTTGTGTGGATTGCGATGTTGATGCAGCAAACCTTGCCCTGATTTTTGGCATGGGTGAAAAGGACTTTCAGAAATGGAAGCCAATAAAAACAAACGAAAAGGCAGAACTTAATGAAGGTAAGTGTATAGCCTGCAAAAAGTGCCTGGATGTCTGCTATTTCGGTGCAATCAAATGGGGGAGAGGAATGCCAATTTTTGATGAATTATCCTGCGAGGGGTGTGGTGCCTGCGCCCTTTCATGCCCTGAGGGGGCAATAGAATTGAAAGAGGTTGAAAATGCAAACATAGGCCACGGGAAAACAGATTTTGGCTTCAAACTGGTCAGTGGCCAGTTGAAAATGGGTGAGGCAGGAAGCGGGAAAATTGTTGCAGAGGTAAAACAGATTGCCTCAAAAAAGGGAAGAAAGAAAGACCTGATGCTTGTTGATGCCGCCGCCGGAATTGGCTGCCCTGTAATTGCATCTGTTGCCGGGAGTGATTATGCCATTGCAGTTACAGAACCCACCCCCTCCGCCTTTTCAGACCTTAAAAGGGCTTTGGGGGTTGTGAACCATTTCAGGATTCCCTGCGGAATAGTAATAAACAAATACGACCTTAATCCGGGATTCTCAAAAGAAATAGAATCATTTGCCGCAGAAAATAAAATAAAAATTCTCTCAAAAATCCCCTATGACAAAAGTTTTGTTGATGCCCTGGTTAATATGGAACCAGTTATAATTCAAAATCCAAAAATTAGGCCAGTTTTTCAGGAGATAGCAGAAAACCTGCCGAAAGAAATAGGGATAAAAATATAAACGTTGATTAACATATGTGAATTAAAATGATGAGAAAACTTTCATTGCTGTTTATTTTCCTGGTTTTATTTAGCCTTCTCCCTGCCACTTTTGCCGAGGCAGAATCAATAGAAATCAAATTTTACTACTCCCCAAGCTGCGGGCATTGTGTAAAGCTTGCCGAACACCTTGATGAACTGGAAGAAAAATATGGGGAAAGGATTTTTGTAAATAGGATGAACACTAGGGAAAACATGCAGGAATTTGTTGAAATTCAGCAACAGCACGGGATTACTACGGGGGAAATGGGTACGGTTCCCAAGGTTTTCATCGAGGATTTTTACTGCATTGGTGACACCCCCTGCATTCGGGAGATTGAGCCAAAACTTATTGAGCTTGGTGTTGAAAAATCCAATGATGATGCTAATTCAACAAACGGCGACCAGAATGTTTCCAATGGGGATGGTGATGGCGACCAGAATTTTTCTTATGCTTCCGGAAATGTTATTGTAAATGGCGATGAAGAAAATGGCCAAAAAAATGAAATCAATTACTTCCAGCTTTTAGGCCTTGCACTGGTTGATGCGGTAAATCCCTGCGAACTTGCAGTGCTTATAATCCTGATGACCGCAATTCTTACAAGGGAGCCGAAGAACAAGGCAAAGGCACTGAGGGCTGGACTTGCATTTAGCGTCGCGGTTTTTATAATGTACCTTATTTTCGGCTTGCTCATAATTTTCGGTTTCAAATCATTCATGGGCATCACTGATTTGGGAACTAGCATTTTCTACACAATCCTTGCAATACTCGCAATAATTCTCGGACTTCTCAACATTAAGGATGCGATTTGGTATGGCGGCGGCGGGTTTATCATGGAGGTGCCGATGAGATGGCGCCCGGCAATGAAAAAAATAATCAAAGGAACCACCTCCGCAAGGGGGGCATTCATAACAGGCCTTATTGTGAGCTTTTTCCTCACCCCCTGCACTGCAGGGCCCTATTTTGTTGCAGGGGGAATCCTTGCGGCATTTAGCTGGGCTGAGACAATCATCCCGCTCCTGTTTTACCTATTAATTTTCATTTCTCCAATGATTGTGATAACCCTAATTGCCTACTTCGGCTTCATGGCGGTTGAGGAAATGGGCGGCTGGAGGGAAAGGAATATTAAACTCTTGCACTGGATAGCGGGAATTCTTTTGTTGGGTTTGGGGCTTGCGATGCTTTTTGGTTTTATATAGCCAATTTTAACTTTATTGTACATTAAATATTGGAATGAAAGAAGCAAAAAGCAAATTAGTCTGCCTTGATTGCAAGAAAGAATACTCTCCTGAGGAAAAAACCCGCTTCAGATGTGATTGCGGCGAATTGCTGGAAGTTATTTCTGATTTTGAAAGTTTTAACAGAAGCCCTGAAAACTGGAAAAAGGAATTCGACAGCAAGAAAGATGAAATCGCCTTTCTCAGATATAAGGATTTGCTGCTCCCTGATTTGCCGGAGGATAAGATTGTTACTCTATTCGAGGGAGACACCCCTCTCTTCAAAGCAAACCATTCACTTTCGGAAAAATTCGGAATAAAGGATTTTTCAATTAAGCATGAGGGAATGAACCCAACCCTGAGCTTTAAGGATAGGGGAATGGTTGCAGGTGTCAGTTGGGCAAACCATCTGGGGGTTGATTTTGTTGCCTGTGCTTCTACCGGAGACACTTCCGCAGCAATGGCTGCTTTCGCCGCGCAGTGCCCGTCACTTAATTCAATAGTATTACTGCCTGAAGGTAAAATCTCCTTCGAGCAATTGTCCCAGCCGATTTCCTCAGGCGCAATTACTATCGGTTTGCAGACAGATTTCGACGGCGCAATGAAACTGGTTCAGGAGCTCACTAAAAAACACCCAATCTATTTGTTGAATTCCATGAACTCAATCCGCATTGAGGGCCAAAAGGCAATCGGAATCGAACTTTTACACCAGATGAATTGGAAAATCCCTGACTGGATTATTGTTCCTGTGGGAAATGCAGGAAATGTTTCCGCAATAGGGAAAGGAATCCGCGAACTGCATGATTTAGGGATTATTGAAAAATTGCCGAAACTTGCAGGAGTTGAATCTGAAAAGGCAAACCCGCTTTATATTAGTTACAAAAATGACTGGGCAGAGTTGAAACCAAAAAAAGCAGAAAACACAATCGCATCAGCAATTCAAATCGGAAACCCAGTCAGTTTCAAAAAGGCTGTGCGGGAGCTGAAACATTTCAATGGAGTAATGGAGCAGGTTTCAGATAAGGAGATAATGGATGCAAAGGCATTGGTTGATGCAACAGGAATCCCTGTCTGCCCGAATTCAGGCGTTGCCCTCGCAGGAGCAAAGAAACTGCGCGAGAATGGGAAGATTAAGGAAGATGAGAGTGTTGTGGTTATTGCAACAGCCCATGGAAACAAATTCTCTCAATCAATTATCGACTATCATAAGGGCGAAAACACCTACTCCAACAAGCCAAAGAGTGTAAAGGCTGATTTGTTGGAAATTGAAAACGCCCTCGGTCTTAATCAATAACCCCCTCAAAACCCCCCATAACTGCCGTTTTTTGCCTGTTTTCAGGCTTTATTTTATAAAGCTTTTTCTGCTGTTTCTATTAGAGTTAACTTTTTGGGAGGTAATATTATGGCAGATTCATTAGTAGTTGCATCAAAAGTTAAGGACGCAATCAAGGGTCAGGGCTGCAACACAGCAGGAGACTCAGTAGACGCTCTTAGCGGAATCGTTTCTGACATGGTCTCCAAGGCCGCTGCAAGGGCAAAGGCTAACGGAAGAAAGACCGTCAGAGGCTCAGACTTCTAAATATTTCAATAAATTAATTAAACAGGGTGGAAGTCCGCAAGGGCTTTCATTCCTCAAATTTTTCTGATTTTAATTAGAGGGGTTTCTCATGGCAAATGTAATAATAGTACACGGAACTTATGGCTATCCTGAGGAGAACTGGTTTCCTTGGCTGAAAGAGGAACTAGAGAAACTAGGGCAAACTGTTTTTGTGCCAAAATTCCCAACTCCTGAGGGGAACAACCTCGAGAACTGGCTAAAGGTTTTTGAGAATTATGAAAAATATTTGGATGAAGATTCAATTGTTGTAGGCCACAGCCAGGGGGTTCCGTTCCTGCTAAATGTTCTTGAGAGAAGTGATAAACCAATCAAGGCCACATTTTTAGTTGCTGGCTTTACAGGGCTAGTGGGACTTCCTCAATTTGATCCCCTGAACAAAACAATTTCCGACAGGGAATTCAACTGGGAGAAAATAAAACAGAATTCCGGAAATTTTTACCTTTACCATTCTGACAATGATCCCTATGTTTCAGTAGAACTTGGGCTGGAACTTGCAAAAAATTTAGGAGTGGAATCAAAACTCGTAAAAAACGCGGGCCATTTCAACACAAAATCAGGCTACGATGAATTTGAAATCCTACTCGAGGATATTAAAAAAATTCTCTGAAATTTAAGGAGTCAGCCTTTTCACTTCGTAATAATTAATATCATTCTCGGAATCAACAACCGCGAAGGAAAGTGTGGTTTTCAGGTTTCCGCTTAACCTGACCATCCGAGAAAAATTTGTAAGTGTCATCTTCTCATTCTGCCCTAAAACAACAATTATCCACTGGGTGTGCTCCTCGCCGGGTTTCTTTCCGCGAGGATAAACCCTGAAATCAGCGCCAAACTTGTAACCTGTCTTGATTACATAGCCCCTATCGCGAAAATCCCTGAAAACAATATATTTCC
>JAFCCJ010000062.1 GCA_017610305.1 Candidatus Iainarchaeum sp. | reverse complement strand
AAGCGGTTAATGTTATGCTGCAAATGCACGGTAAGATTGATGTAATTATCCCGCGCGGGGGCGGTTCTCTCATAAGGCTCTGCCTTGAGAATTCAACAGTTCCTGTAATTGAAACAGGGGAAGGAAACTGCCATATTTTTGTTGATGAATCCGCGGATTTGGGAAATGCTGAGGAGATTGTGATTAATGCAAAAACCCAGAGGCCAGGAGTTTGCAATGCGGTCGAGCATCTGCTTGTGCATGAGAAAGTTGCGGAAAAATTCCTGCCGAAAATGATTGAGGAACTAAAAAAGCACAAAGTTGAAGTGCGCGGGGATGAGAAAGTGAAGGGGGTTGTGGATGATGTTGTCGCCGCAACCGAAGACGATTGGAGAACTGAATATTTGGATTTAATTATTGGAATTAAAATTGTTGCAAATGTGGATGAGGCGATTGAGCACATAAATAAATACTCCACGAAACATTCGGAATCAATCATTTCCGCGAGCGAGGAAAATATTTCAAAGTTTAAGCGGTTGGTGGATTCAGCCGCGGTTTACAGCAATGCCTCAACCCGTTTCACTGACGGGGCACAGTTTGGGCAGGGAATGGAAATCGGAATCAGCACCCAGAAACTGCACGCGCGCGGGCCGATGAGCCTGAGGGAACTCACTTCAATAAAATTCGATATCAATGGAACAGGGCAGGTGAGGGAATGAGGAAGCAGTTAATTTCAAAGGCAAAAAGGATTGTTGTAAAAGTGGGAACTAATGCGCTGATGGGGACGGAAATGAACAGGTCCTTTATCGCCAACTTTGCCGAGGAAATCTCGTCCTTGAGAAAATCCGGAAAGGAAATTATTGTGATAACCAGCGGGGCAATTGGTTTTGGCTCTGAAAAATTAGGGATGAACGGCCATGACCTTCCTTTGGAAATGCAGCAGGCAACAGCTTCTGTAGGGCAGAATATTCTGATGCGTGAGTATGAAAAGGCTTTCAATGAGCACAAACAAGTTATTGCCCAGATTCTCCTTAGCCAGAATACTTTTTCATCAAAAAAATCGTTTGAAAATCTGAAGCACACAATGGAGAAACTTTTAGAATTGAATGTTATTCCAATAATCAATGAGAATGATGCAATTTATGTTGAGGAACTGGAGACTCCAGAGGGATTTTCTGATAATGATGGCCTTGCCGCGTTGGTTGCAAAGAATTTCGGTGCCGATTTCATGGTCATACTTACTGATGTTGAGGGACTTTACAATGACAACCCTAAAAGCAACGGGAATGCCGAATTTATTGATGAGGTCCATAATCTCGATGAAATAAATGCCTTGTGTGGTGAAGCTTCCTGTGGTGGAATTGGCGGGTTCAAATCAAAAATTTCTGCAGTAAAAAAGTCAGGTGTTTTCACAGTTATTGCAAAGGCGAGAAAGGGAATAATTGGCGAGATTTTTGAGGCTAAGGGAGTTGGAACAGCATTTTATCCAAATGCTTAAAATAGTTCTTTACCATTAATGAAGTGATAATATGGCTGAGGAAAAGGAAAAGCAATTGGGAATTACTGAGAAAAAGGACGGTGATTTCTCTGAGTGGTATACGCAGGTAATTCTCCGTGCAGAATTAGCTGATTATGCTCCTGTAAGGGGATTTATGGTAATCCGTCCTAGAGGGTATGAAATCTGGGAAAGTATTCAAGGCTATTTCAATAATGTGATTTTCTCCCTAGGGGTGAAAAATGCCTACTTTCCGCTTTTAATTCCTGAATCATTTTTCAAAAAAGAGGCAGAGCATGCAGAGGGATTTGCACCAGAACTTGCCTGGGTTGAGAAAAAGGAGGGCGAGGAAAAAGTTGCAATCCGTCCCACTTCTGAAACAATAATGTATGATTCCTATTCCAAATGGATAAGGAGCTGGAGGGACCTCCCACTCAGAATAAACCAGTGGTGCAATGTTTTAAGGTGGGAAGTGAAACAAACCAAACCATTCCTTCGCACAAGGGAGTTTTTGTGGCAGGAAGGCCATTGTGTTTACGAAACTGAAGAGGAGTGCTGGAAGGAAACACTTTTGTTTCTGGAAGAGTACAGAAAATTAGTTGAGGAGCAATTGGCAATTGCAGTTGTTACCGGAAAGAAAACCGCCGCCGAAAGGTTTGCCGGGGCAAAGGAAACAACAACCCTTGAAGCACTGATGCCTGACGGAAAGGCGCTGCAGATGGGAACCTCCCATAATTTGGGCCAGAACTTTGCAAAGGCGTTTGAAATTGACTTTTTAGGAAAGGATGGCGGGGAAAAACTCGCCTGGCAAAATTCCTGGGGCTTTTCCACTCGTTTGATTGGCGCAATTGTAATGGTCCATGGCGATGATAAGGGAATGGTTATCCCTCCAAGAGTCGCAAAGAACAAGGTTGTTGTAGTGCCAATCCTTTTCGAGAAAACTAAGAAAAAAGTTTTGAAATTTGCAAATGAGATTAATTCTAAACTTAAGGAATTCAATTCCTTTTTGGATGATAGGGATGGCTATAGTGCGGGATGGAAATTCAATGAGTGGGAGCTGAAAGGAGTTCCCATAAGGATTGAGGCAGGTCCCAAAGACATGGAGAAAAAGCAGTGTGTTATTGTGAGGAGGGACACCGGAAAAAAGAGATTTGTAAAAGTTTCTGCCGTAAAAAAGGAAGTTTTTGCAGAACTGGAAAAAATGCAGAAAGATTTGCTTGGGAACTCCAAAAAATTTCTGAAGGGCAATATTGTCGAGGTTAGAGATTGGAATGGTTTCAAAAAGGCAATTAATGATAAAAAAATGGTCTATGCCTATTTTTGTGAGGGGCCTGCATGTGAAGAAAGCATTAAGGATGAAACAATAGTCACTTCCAGGTGCATTCCTTTAAACCAAAAGATTCCCGCAGGAAAGTGCGTAAAATGCGGGAAAGAATCAAAGGAAAAGGCCTATTTTGCAAAGGCATATTAGCATAGTTAACTATTTATTGCAGTTTGGCGTTTATTAATCGGTTAAACCATGCCTTTCGACAGGAACTTATTTGCCGCTGTTTTGGCCTTTGCTATACTAATTATTGCAGCCGCATTTATTACAAGCCCTGATGGCTTTATGGCATTGTTTCAGGGCTTTGGTTTTGAGCAGATAGACCTCTATTATGGTGATGACCCCGATAACCCAAAATACATCACCAAAAAAAACCTAGAGTTTACATTTCTGGCAGAACTTAACAATTATCCGAGTAATCCTTTTCCTGGCCAAAAAGTCAAGCTTACTCTTTATCCGCCACGTGTTCCTGGCCATATGCTTTATGAAGATTTCACAGAAGAATTAGAAGTTACAATTGCAGGCGAACCATGCATTAGCGCAACTTTTGGTGACCCTAAAATAGTTGTTGAGATTGCTGGCCATTCACCAACCCGGGTGTTATGCATAATGGATTTCGGATCAGCTGATAAACTGGAAGTTTGGATTACATTTGATGCAATCAACAAAACAGATAATCCTGATAAACGGGAAAATGAATGGGGAGTTCTAGAGGAAGAATGGAATATGAGCCACGAGATTTATTTGGAGGTTGATTCCCCCGTCTCTATTGATGGCGGATCTAAGAACTTTTTTGTGCCCTTCCACCCTCCTGAAATTCGGATTGCGGAACCATATGAAGATCCAATGGGCAGTTCACTTATGACTCTCGCAGCTTGGGATGTGAAAAATAGTTTGGAATGTGAATCCTGCTCTGAACCGGGAATTGTGAATTTCTATTATTTGCCGCCTGGAGGAATAAGTTGGGTTCCAATAGGTACTGACTATAGCTGGGAGCAGGGGCCTATATGGGGTAAATATGAAATCGAGTGGGATGTTGGAGGGCTGGAATCGGGTTCTTATATAGTTAAATCCAAAGCCTGCGATTTTGATGGCATCTATTGTGACCCGTGTGATTCCTTAAGTAGTTCCTGTGGTTTTGACCCATCCGAGCGTACAGTCCAGCTTGATGTTGAGAGCGTTCTTGCGGAAATTAGTGCACAGCCTCTCTCAGGGGAGGGCCCACTTAATGTTTCTTTTGATTTTACCTGCACTTCGTTAACAGGAGGTACAATTAACAGCTGCCTGGTGTATTATGATGATCCTTATGATGATTTTTTCACTTCCGTGGATGAGGTTTTAGGGCCTGGGGATGGTGTTGTAACAGCCAGTCGCGAGCACAATTTTGATTATACTGAAACCAAGGACACATATGATGTAACCCTGACGGCATATGGCTCAACCGGCCTAATATCTGATTCAGACACTGTGACCATCACTGTCAATCCGCCCGGAAACCCGCTTACTGCAACCCTAACCGCAAACCCCCTATCCGGGGAAGAGCCCTTAACAGTTTCATTCAATTCAACATGTTCCTCCTCTGATTCCGAAACAGTCAGCTGCTCAATTGATTATGGTGATGGCACGCCGGAAGTGGATTTGGGCCCTGGTTTGGGTGAAGTTTCAGTTCTTTCCGAACATACTTTTAACCACTCTCCAACTCAGCCAACATACACCGCCATCTTAACAGCAACAAATGATACTTTTATTGCAACAGACACTGTCGATATAACTGTTTCTTCTGCAGATGAGATTCCACCAGATTCTGAAGTGAAAGCGACTATTGAGGCAGATAATGCCTTAGGAACAATCCCTCTAGATGTTAATTTCACATTTACCTGTTCTTCCAACACAAGCCCAATTTCCAACTGCGTTGTTGATTATGGGGACAACAGTCAGAAAGATGCCTTGGGGGCAGATTCCAATACAATCATCGCAACAAGAGAGCATCGTTATGAATATTTTCCTGAAGGTGGCAAATTCAGGGTTGAATTGATAGCGACCAATGCCGACCAAGTTAGCAGTTCCGATATACTGAACATAATAATCCAGAAGGGTCTTCCCCCACTGAATCTGAACCTTTACTCCCAGGATAATGAATCCGGCGAAGCCCCCTACAGCAGGACTTTCATATCTAATGTTACTGGAGGAAGCCCCCCCTACACATATGAATGGGACTTTGATGGCGACGGGGAGATTGACTTTGATGGGAATGAACCAAATACAATGTATCTTTTTGATGTGCCAGGCACATACACAACAACCGTTAGGGTATTGGATTCAGGGGAAAATCAGATATCCAAAACAATTGATACTACAGTTACTGAAAAATATGTTCCTCCTGGCCAGAAGGAATATGCCCTGGATATCAATGTCCTTTCCCCCGACCTTGAGAAAACCCATGGCTATGGTCAGGCGGTTTACTTCAAGATTGAGATTTTCCTCGATGGCAAGCCGATTCCTGATGACTATGTTGATGAGATATCCATAGCCGGAAGCGGTGACACAATTGCGAATTATTTCACCTACAACCCAAACCAAAATGCCTATGAGATTTCAAATCTTGAAATGCCGCTTGATGTGATTGAATCAAATCTTAAGGAATATACTCTGAGGGTAGATGCTAAAGTTGAGGGGCAAACATTGGTTGAATATAAGAAAATCAAGATGAAACTTTCGAATGAGATTGGCATAGAATTTCTATATCCCTTGGATTTCAATTCGATGGGAACAACGGCTTTTGACACCGAAAACCCAAATAAGGTCGCAATAAAACTCACTTATCCTGATGGCTCCCCATACATTCAGAAAGAATCAATCAATGCGGTTTTTGTGGATCCTGATA
>JAFCCJ010000061.1 GCA_017610305.1 Candidatus Iainarchaeum sp. | reverse complement strand
GGTGCTACATGGGACCCTGTTGAAATTGCCGATGCCGACAACTTAACAGGTTTTTATCCTTCTTTATCTTTAGATTCCACTGATGCTCCTTACATAAGTCATTATAGGGCAGAAGCCGGATTTAGAAATTTATATGTAAATTCAATAGGCCCGTTACCAACAACAAACACTCCGCCAAATGCCGAGGCAGGGGCAGATGTAACTGTTGATATTGGCGCATTTGTTTCATTGGATGGAAGTGGTTCAAATGATTCTGAAAGCTGTTTCGGGGGAGATCCAACAGGAAGTTGCTTAACATATCTGTGGAATTGCAATCTTGGTAGCCCAACATTCCCCTGCCCTCTTCTTTCAGATCCAAATAATTACCAGCCAACATTTACTGCCGGCGGAGGTGGAGAAATTTATTGGTGGGATCTTATTGTTAACGATGGGATTGATAATTCAGCAACGGATACAATTATAATCACCGTAAATCAGTTCCCAATTGCTTCAAATGTTGCAGTTTCTCCAGCAACCCCTGGCGAGAATGATAATTTAACATGCAATTATGATTACTCAGATCCTGAAGGGGATTTAGAGGGAATAAGTACATTTGCATGGTTGAGAGATAGTATTGTTGTTGCCGGATTGACAACACAAACAATAAATGCCTCAAATACACGGGCGGGGGAAAATTGGAGATGCGAAGTTACTCCTGATGCGCAAACAGGTGCAACTCCAGGCTTACCTGTCCAGGGTGCAAATGAATTAGTAAATCCAGAGTATACTAGTGGAACTCATATATGGTACAAGCCTACAGACCCAGCAGCATGGCATGATGCCGGTGCGGTGGGGGGTGGTTTCACGCAAATATCTTTATTTGGGAATCTTTTAGCTGGTCTTGGGCAAGATAAACATCTCTGGCAAAGGGGGGTTTCTTCTTCAGATGTTACTCCATTAACTACTGACTGGAAGGATAGAGGAACATCTGGCGGCGGTTTTGTACATATAAGTGTTTATGGGGGAAGTGATCTCATTGGTGTCGCGGAAGATGGTCATTTATATCAAAAAACCATAGGAGTATTTGATTGGACTGATTTAGGAATTCAAGGAGGGGGCTTCTTACAAGGAGACATTTTGCAGGATTGTATAGCAGCAGTCGCTACTGATGGCCATATATGGGAGTACAAATTTTCAACTGGCGTATGGGTTGATAGAGGTACAATGACAACGGGTTTTGTTGAAGTTTCAAATAATTGTCCTGTTTCAGGCCCTCCAAACCAATCCCACATAACTGGTTTAACAGCTGATGGCCGGGTATTTGAGTGGCATCAAACATTAGCTAACCCTAGCCCAAGTTGGACGGAAATAGGTTCAATATCTGGTGGTTTTGTTGATATGGAAACAGGGCCTTCTTTTACTGTATCAGTTTCTGCGGATGGCAGAGTTTGGAAATCGACCAATGGTCTTCCAGGCTTGACTGAGCTTCCGGAAGATTGTTTTTCTTGCACCCGTGACTTTATTCGGGCAGGAAATGCAAGTAATTCATCTGCCGGAAATATAGTTGCAGTTTCTACAATAGGGGAGGCTTGGTATGCCACAGCTGCAGAGGTTGATTTAGATCCTGAATTCGGACCGGGTTTTACTGATGCGGCTACCTCGACGCTTGAGCAAATTGCTGCAATTGGACCTGGCTCTTCACCCCCTTCTTGTTCATTTAGTATTAATCCTGTCAGCATTTCAGAGGGCGACTCTACAAATATTATCAACATTACTTACTCTAACTTTTCTTCAGGGGATCCTACGGTTACAATAACTTGTAATGATGATGGTGGTTCAACGCCTAATGCCGGATGCACTAGTGGCACCTGCCTGGATCAGAGTTGTGGGATTTATGGAAGTGCCGGAACTTATGATATCAGTGCTAGAGTGGATAACGGAACTGAAAGTGCGAATTGCCCTCAACAGCAACTAACAGTTAACCCTCCAGGGACTCCTATCTGTTCATTCAACCTAAATCCAGCAACCATTGAAGAAGGGCAAAGCACAGCAGTTGAGAACATCACTTACGCTAGTTTCCCTTCAGGGGATCCAACAATAACAATAATTTGTAATGATGATTTGGGGAATACTCCTTCGGTTGCTTGTATTGGAGGAATCTGCACTAATCAGAGTTGCGGGGATTATTCTACGGGTCCAAGTGCTACTGTAACCGCGATCGTTGATAATGGAACTGAGAGCGCTAACTGCCCTTCCCAGAATCTTACAATTAATCCTTTAACAACTCCAACATGTACTGCTTCGTTAAATCCTTCCACAATTAATACTGGCGATAATACTGATGTGATCAACATTACGTTTTCTAATTTCCCGGCTGGAACTCCCACACTTTCAATAAACTGCGATGATGGAGCTCCTGGCGATGATCCTTCACTAGTTCCTTGTGTTGTGGGGGGAACATGTCCTAATCAAACGTGCGGAATTTATTCTACAGGCCCAAGTGCAACAGTAATTCCAACATTAGACAACGGAACAGAAAATGCAACTTGCCCTCAAACACTTACTGTTAATTCCGCAGCTGCTGCATCCTGTTCCATTAGTTTGAATCCAAATGCCATTGCGATTGGAGCTACTACTGATGTGGTTAGTATTAGCTATGCTAATTTCCCTTCCGGAGATCCAAATATTACTATTGGTTGTGATGACGGTGTTCCGGGGGATGACCCTGTTGCAGCTTGTAGTGGTGCAAGCTGCCCTGACCAAACCTGTGGAATTTATAGTGGTGCAGGCAGTTTTTCTGTTAGTGCTGTAGTTGATAATGGCGTTGAGAATGCAAGCTGCCCTACACAAATTGTTACTGTTGGTGGAGGGGGGGCGGGAAAGCCCTACATAAAAAGTATTGAGGCGACAGATGTCCCAATTACCGATTCCGGGCCAAATGCAACAACAGTAACAATCAACATAGGGGATCCTGTTACAGGGGATAAAATTAATGCCTGGATTGAATATAATGGAGTATTTGTCGAGGGCATTCCGACAGCTTTCCAAGATTCTTCTATTGAAATCTATCAATACACTTTTGGAGATCTGCAGGAGGTCGGATTTTATGCAGTAATTGTTGATATTCAATCTATTCCTGATGGCGGGAATTGCGAATCATGGTGTATGACGGATACAACAATTGCCGCAAATGAAATGAACAGAGTGGCAGTTCCGGGAATTCCACCTATCTTTGTTCTCCTGGTGCTGATTTCGGTTTTGTTCATAATCCACAGATTTAATTAGTTTTCCAGACATAATTTCTTGTTGATAAAATGCATGAAACTTTTAAACATCAGGCCGATGTAGGTGTTAGAGGGAGAGGAAAAACACTTGAAGGGGCATTTGAAGGGGCCGGAAAAGCGATGTTTTCAGTTATGGTTGAATTGGGGGAGATTGAACCGAAAATTGAGATTAAATTTGCTGCTGTTGGGCAGGATAATGAATCACTTCTTATTAATTTCCTCAATGAGCTTCTTTTTCAGAATGATGTTAATGGAATGCTTTTCTCGGAATTTGAGGTGAAATCCATTGAGGAAAAAGATGGGGAGTTTTATCTTAAAGGGAGTGCTAAGGGAGATAAAATTTCTGAAAAGCATAATATTCGAACAGGAGTAAAGGCCGCAAGTTATTCACAGGTTTTTGTTGGTGAAAAGGATGGGGAATTTGTTGCGCAGTGTGTGGTTGATGTTTAGGTGAGAATATGGGATTTAAGAAAGTGGGTGAAGGGATTTTTGAAACTCCGAAAGCAGGGAATATGAAAGTTCCTGGAAGGATTTTTGCCTCAGACGAACTGTTCAAGGATATTGAGCAGGGGGCAAAACAACAGTTATTGAATGTTGCCGAGCTTCCGGGAATCCAGAAAGCCTCTTTAGGAATGCCCGACATGCACTGGGGATATGGGTTTCCTATTGGAGGGGTTGCCGCATTTGATTTGGAAACAGGGGTTGTTTCTCCAGGAGGAATCGGTTTTGATATAAATTGCGGAATCAGGCTGGTGAAAACAAATTTAGAGGAGAAGGATATAGCACCTAAGTTAAAGGAACTGATTGATGTGCTTTTTGGCTCAATTCCTGCAGGAGTTGGGGGAAAAGGCAAAATCAGGATTGGGGAAAGTGAGATGAAGGAACTGCTAAATAACGGTGCAAAATGGGCAGTTGAGAATGGTTATGGCTGGGAGAAGGATTTAAATTTCATTGAGGAAAATGGGAGAATGGAGACGGCAGATGCTGAAAAGGTTTCAAAAAAGGCCATTCAGCGTGGGATGCCGCAAACAGGAACACTTGGATCAGGAAACCACTTTGTCGAGGTTCAGAAAGTTGAGAATGTTTTTGATTCAGAGATTGGTAAAAAGTTTGGTTTGAGTGAGGGGCAGATTGTTGTAATGCTCCATTCAGGGAGCAGGGGATGCGGGCATCAGATTGCGTCGGATTATATTGAAGTGATGTTAAGGGCAATGAAGAAATATAATATTTCAGTCCCTGACAGGCAGCTTGCCTGCGCACCAATAAGTTCCCCTGAAGGGCAGGATTATTTAGCGGCAATGTCTGCCGGTGTGAATTATGCATTTGCAAACAGGCAGGCAATGATGCATTGGGTGAGGGAAGGTTTTGCAAAAGTATTTGGTTCAGATGCCGAATCTTTGGGGATGGATTTGTTGTATGATATTGCGCACAATGTTGCAAAGTTTGAGAAGCATGAAATTGACGGAAAAGAGAAGGAAGTTTTGATTCACAGGAAAGGGGCAACAAGGGCAATGGCTGCAGGGAGAGCGGAAAACCCTCCTCAATATTCTGAAACCGGCCATCCTGCAATAATCCCTGGTTCAATGGGTACTGCTTCTTATGTTCTTGTGGGAACTGAAAAAGGGCTAAAGGAAAGTTTTGCTTCAGTCTGCCATGGTGCAGGAAGGGTTATGAGCAGGCATGAGGCAATGAGAAGGAAAAAGGGCGAGCAGGTAAAGAAGGAACTAGAGGAACAGGGCAAGGTTGTGAGAGGCGCTTCCCTTTCAGGCTTGGCTGAGGAAATGCCTGAGGCCTATAAAGACATTGACGAGGTAATCCATTCTGTCGAAATCTCCGGAATTGGGAAAAAAATCGCAAAAATGACCCCATTAGGGGTTATGAAAGGTTAATTTTCCCCAATTTTGCATAAATTTATTATATCTAAACGCCTTATTTTTAATTGATTAAATGGCGCGAAAAGTTCTTTTCATTTTGTTAATTCTATTAGTTTTAATTAGCCTGGAATCTGCTTATGCCCAAACAGGTTCAGTCTGGTCAAATTCTGCTGCTTGGGTGGAGTTTGGTTCTACGGGAAATTGCTCTAATTTTATTGATGTGGATCAAGATTTAGCTAGCACTTATGCTCTCACAAGTACTGGGAGGGTTTGTTATTGGTTAGGTGCTGCATGGGCAGAACTTTCAGGCGGGGATTCGGATTGTATCAATTTTATTGATATATCGCGAGAAGGAGCTACTACTGCAGCGGTTACTAGTACTGGACGAGTTTGTTACCGTAGTGGTGGTGGTTGGCTTGAGTATAATCGTTCAGGGAATTGTACTGGCTTTACTCAGGTTTCTAGAGACGGAGCTACCACTGCTGCCCGGACAAGTACAGGGCTGGTTTGTTATAACAATGGTGCAGGATGGTCTGAGTATAGTGGAGGGGATTCGGATTGTATCAATTTTACTCAGGTTTCACGAGAAGG
>JAFCCJ010000060.1 GCA_017610305.1 Candidatus Iainarchaeum sp. | reverse complement strand
TTTGCACAGGCTCTCAATGCTCACCCATAAAGTAAGGATTATGCCTGGAAAAACATTCAGGCTTAACCAAACAGTTTGCAAGCCATACAACGCGGACTTTGATGGGGATGAGATGTACATGCATGTTCCACAGACTGAGGAAGGAATTACTGAAGCCAAGGAATTGATGTATGTCCAGAATCAGATTATAAGCCCGAGGTATGGTGCGCCGGTAATTATTCTGGATGAGGATGGGGTAAGCGGATGCTACATAATGACACTTAAATCAACCAAATTTTCAAAAGAAGTTGCAATGAAATATGCGCAGATAATGGGTTTGGATGAATTGCCAAAACCAGATATGGACGGAGAATATTCCGGAAAATTAATTTTCTCAATGTTACTCCCCAAAGACCTGAACCTTGAATACAAGACAAAGACCTGCTCAATACTCAAAAAAACAGGCATATGCAACAAATGCACTGATGCAGACTGCGAGCATGACGCATACTTAAAAATCAAGGACGGAAAACTTATCAGTGGAATAATTGATGAAACCTCATTGGGTGAGGGAAGCGGAATGATTATTGATGAAATGGCAAGAAATTATCCGCCTGAAGTCATAACTGAATTTTACAGCAAGATTTCCAAAATTACCGAGGACATTGTAAGCACAAAAGGGGTCACTGTTTCACTGCAGGAATATGAGCCAACTGAAAGTGTGAAAAAAGTAAAGGCAAAAGCCGTTCAGGAGGAACTTGAGGAAGCGGAAGTGTTGCTTAAGAAGTTCAGAAGGGGAACTCTGGAACACATTCCTGGAAGAACTTTGGAGGAATCATTCGAGCTTCGGATTATGCGCCTGGGTGCGAAAACCAAAAGCCAGGTAGAAAAGCAGATAACGAGGGAAAAGGTTAAGGAGATTTTAGGCAAGGATCCTAAGTTCAACACAACAGTTATGATTATGTCCGGTTCAAGGGGTTCAGCTACAAACCTCACCAATATCTCCGGATTTTGGGGACAGTCATCGGTTAGGGAAGGAAGGCCAAAGAGGGGCTTCAAGAACAGGCTTATTGCGCTTAACAAGCCAGGGGATGTTGGAATGCGTGCCGGAGGGTTTATTGAAAACAATTTCATGGATGGCATGAACGCATTTGAGTACTTCTACCATTCCATGGGTGGAAGGCAGGGTGAGGTTGACACCGGTGTTTCAACAAAGGTGTCGGGTTACCTTTACAGGAGACTGGCAAACAGCCTCAAGGATTTGATGGTTAATAATGATGACACCGTAAGGACTGCAAACAAGAAGATTGTCCAGTTCACTTATGGTGAGGATGGCGTGTTTCCCACTAAAACCATTAGGGGAAAGGTTACCATTGTCGAAGAGGAACTTGCCAAATTAAAGGGCAAAAAATAGGTGAAAATATGGCTGCGAAAAAAGAAAAGGCAACGGTTAAGGAAAAAGTTAAAGATACGGCTAAAGTCAAGGCCCCTGCCAAAAAGAAGGCGGCTGCAAAGCCCAAAATAGTTGTGGAAGAAGTAAGGGTTTTTGTTGAAGGGAAGGTTCTGGAAAAGAAGGGGCTGCCCGCAAGCATAAACAAACAATTCGAGGAAATTGCCGAGCGGGAAAAGTTAAACGATGCGGACAGGAAGAAATTCTTTGATGCAATTGTCTCAAATTATGACTCAATCAAGATTGAGGCCGGGGAAGCTGTGGGAATAATTGCCGCACAGTCTCTTGGAGAGCCAGGAACGCAACTGACACTTAGAACAAAGCACTATGCCGGTGCTGCAGAGGTTTCTGTCGGAAGCGGAATCCAGAGGATGGAGGAAATTGTGGATGGCAGAAGCAAGGCAAAATATCCGACAATGACCATTTATATAGGGGACGAGAAACTGAAAAATGATTTGAAAAAAACAGAACTCTTCGCCAAATCACTTATTGATGTCAGGATAGGGGATGTCATAAAGATACGCGAATATCTTGCCGACAAAAGGGTTGTTATTGAACTCCTGGAGGAGGAAATTGAGGAAAGGAATGTTGACCCTGCCCTCCTTACTGAAAAAATTGAGAAAAATCTGAAAGCAAAGGGAAAGAAAAAGAAAAATACCCTTGAATTTATTTTTAAGGGCGATCCCCTGCTCAAAATAAGAAGGGCGCTGAACAAGGTGAGCGCAACCAGAATCCAGGGAATTAGGGGAATAGAGAAAACCATTGTATTTGAGGAAGATGGGGAATTTTTGATAAAAACAAGGGGAACTAACCTCAAGAATGTGCTGAAACTGGAGGAGATTGATGGTGCAAGAACAACCACCAACGACATTAAGGAAATCAGCAAGGTTTTGGGAATTGAGGCAGGAAGAATTTCAATTATAATGGAACTTAAAAAAGTCCTTGATGACAACAACATTAGGGTTGATATAAGGCATATCATGCTTCTGGCGGATTTGATGACCTGGGACGGGGAAATTAAAGGAATTGTGAGAACAGGAATCACAAGGAATAAGGCATCACCCTTTGCAAGGGCAGCGTTTGAGGAGACTGTAAAGCATTTGCTTGATGCCGCTTTCGAGGGGCAGGTAGAGGAATTGCAGGGTGTTGTTGAGAATATTATTGTTGGCCAGCCGATTAAGGTTGGAACAGGAATTGTGAACCTTGTTATGAAGGGGAAGTGAATAAATGGCAAAAATTGATGTTAACAAGGAGTTACGTAGGGCTGTTGATACCGGAAAGGTGTTTTTCGGGCAGAAACAGGCTGAGAAAAGTATTTTAAAAGGAAAGGCGCAACTAGTTATTATTAGCGGCAACATCCCAAAACTCGAAAAGGAAAAGATTGTTGCCAATGCGGCAGTTTCTCAGGTGCCCTCCATTGAATTTGACGGAAGCGGCCTTGAATTAGGTTCTGTTTGCGGAAAGCCATTCGTTGTTTCTGTAATGGTTGTCGTGGAACCAGGCAAAAGCGCCATCCTCAAGGCTGTGAAAAAGGAAAAGTGAAATTTAATGAAACTCGGCATTGAGGAAATCCGCTATATAAACGCACTGCAAAACATTGCCGGTGTGCATGCAAGGGATTGCATTATTTCGGATAAAAGGATAACCTTCCTTGTTTCTGACCAGCAAATCAGCAAGGCGATAGGAAAAAATGGCGCGACAATAAAGATTGTAAAGAAGAAGATGGGAAAGGAAGTTGAGTTGTTTGAGTACAACAAGGATGTTAAGAAATTTATGGAAAGGGCGATGAACAGGATTAAGATTGACCGTATGGATTTGGTTGAAATGGAAGGAAAAAATACTTTAAAAATTGCACTTAACTCCGAAAACAGGAGAAAATTAATGCAGAATTCGGGCAGGTTCCGCAAGGTCAAGGAAATTGTGGAACGGAATTATAACATTCCTGTAGTAAAGGTTACTGGGTGAATTGAATGGCAAGTGGAGAATTTGCAGCGGCCTCTCTTAAAAAGAAGAGAAAGAAATGGCGATGGAAAGAAAGGCACTATAAGTCCAAAGAACTGGGGCTTGACAAGAAACATAATTTGCTGGATGGTGCGCCCCAAGGAAGGGGAATTGTGATTGAGAAAAGGGGAGTTACAGCAAAGCAGCCCAACTCAGGAATCAGGAAGTGCGTAAGGGTACAGCTTATCAAGAACGGAAAGCAGCTGACCGCGCTCGCTCCGGGGGACGGGGCAATCAAGTTTATCGATGAGCATGATGAGGTTTTGGTTGAGGGAATTGGCGGAGCCCAGAAGGGGCCTAAAGGGGACCTTTGGGGAGTGAAGTACAGGGTTACGCACGTTAATAACCAGAGCCTTGAAATGCTGAGAAGTGGCAGAAAGGAGAAGATTAAGAGGTAATTAAAGATGCAGATTTTTGGAAAATGGGATTCGAGCGAAGTGATAATAACCGATCCAAGCCTCGCAAACCACATCTCTTTGGGCAACAGGCTTATTCCCCACACTTTTGGGCGGGAAAAAAGAACCGGCAATGAAAAGCAGAGCATGGATGTTGTTGAAAGGCTGACAAACAAGGTTATGAGAAGTGGCCAGGGAAAGAGAAAGATGAGCGGGAAGTATATCCGCCACAGGCTAAGCTGCGGGAAGAAGCTCCAGGCGATTAAAATTATCGAGGATGCATTTACAATTGTTGAGAATGAAACCAAGCAAAATCCTATTCAGATTTTGGTTAAGGCCATTGAGAATTCAGGGCCTAGAGAAGACATAACAAGGATTAAGAGGGGAGGTATTTCCTACACGGTTTCTGTTGATGTTTCCCCGATGAAAAAGGTTGATGAGGCACTGAAGAATATTGCACTTGCCGCATTTTCATCCTCATTTAACAAAAAGGTTTCCGCTTCAGAGGCTCTTGCAAAGGAACTTATTCTTGCCTCAAAGGAAGACAACGCATCCTTTTCCATAAAGAGACGGGATGAAGTTGAAAGGATTGCAAAATCAAGCAGATAGTGATTTTCTAATGGTTAAGAAAGAGGATATTGTTAAACTGGCAGAGACCCTGATGAATAAAAGGGAGAACATCCGAAATATTGGAATTGTTGCCCACATCGACCATGGGAAGACAACTCTTACTGACAATTTGGTTGCCGCCGCAGGACTGATTTCTGAAGAACTTGCCGGAAAGCAGCAGTTCATGGACTATTATGAATTGGAGCAGGCAAGGGGGATTACAATCAATGCCGCAAATATTTCCCTTGTGCATAAGGTTGAGGGAACTGAGTATCTGATTAACATTATTGATACCCCTGGCCATGTTGACTTTGGAGGGGAAGTTATAAGGGCAATGAGGGCTGTGGATGGAGTTATGCTTGTTGTCGATGCGGTTGAGGGTGTTATGCCACAAACTGAAACTGTTGTAAGGCAGGCGCTGAAAGAGAAGGTAAAGCCTATGCTTTTCATAAACAAGGTTGACAGGCTGATTAATGAATTGCAGGTTACTGAAAAGGAAATGCAGGAAAGGTTTGTAAAGACCATTGCGCAAGTAAATGAGCTGATTAAGAAGAATGTTCCTGAAGAGTTTGTTGATGAATGGAAAGTCAATCCAATGGATGGAAGCGTTGGGTTTGGCTCAGCATACAATAACTGGGCTGTTTCTGTTCCGCAGAAGGAAAGTACAGGCATTGGATTTAAGGAAGTTTACGAATACTGCAAAGAGGAAAGGCAAAAGGAGCTTGCAAAGAAAAGCCCGCTGCATGAGACAGTTATAAAAATGATTGTTAAGCACATGCCAAACCCCATAGTCTCCCAGAAATACAGGATTCCTAAAATATGGAGCGGAGATATGGAAAGTGAAGAGGGGAAGGCAATGGTGAGCTGTGACCCAAATGGCGTGTTTACAATGATGGTTAATGATGTTTCTGTCGACCCACATGCGGGGGATATTGCCACAGGAAGGATTTATTCAGGAACCGCGAAAAAGGGCTCAAAGCTTAAATTGATTGGGAGCCAGAAAGAGGTCAATATACAATCAGTTGCAATTTTTATGGGCCCTGAACGGGTTGCTGTGAGTGAGGTCTCTGCGGGAAATATTGCCGCATTGGTTGGAACAAGGGATATTTACGCAGGGGAAACAGTTTCTGAAAAAGAGATTAAGGAATTTGAATCATTCTTTTCAACTGCAGAACCTGTTATGACAATATCAGTTGAGGCAAAAAATACCAAGGATCTGCCAAAGCTAATTGAAGTTATAAGGCAGATAACTAAAGAAGACCCCAATATAAAGGCAAGCATTAACCAGGAGACAGGGGAGCATCTATTGAGCGGCATGGGCGAGCTGCATTTGGAAGTTACACAATACAGGATTGAAACCGACCACAAAATTCCAATAACCGTTTCACAGCCTAT
>JAFCCJ010000059.1 GCA_017610305.1 Candidatus Iainarchaeum sp. | reverse complement strand
AGGCAATTAAGGATAAGGAAGTTGTTGGGCACCAGAAGAAGCCTGTGAAAACCCACAGAAGGGATGCGATTATAGTGCCAAGAATGGTTGGCCTGCTCCTCGGAATTTACAATGGAAAGGAATTTATGACTATCCAAGTTAGCGAGAAAATGCTTGGCCATTATTTGGGTGAGATGGCCCTCACAAGAAAGAGGCTAATGCATGGTAAGGCTGGAATTGGTGCGACAAGGTCAAGTACTGCAATAACGGCGAGAGGATGATGAAATGGTTAAGAAGGTCTATCAAACAGAAATTCACGATGGAAAGAACGTTGCAAAGGCCATTCTTAAGAACCAGCGCGCATCATTGAAATTTAGCACTGAAATGGCCAGGGAGATAAAGGGAAAGAGACTTGACAAGTCGGAGAAGTTTGTGGAGGATATTGTTGCAAAGAAAAGGCATTTGCCACTTAGGGTTTATAAGAAAAAGGTGGCACACCGAAAAGGGGATGCACAGAGCTACACGCCTTCAGGGAGATATCCTACCGACACAGCAAATGTTTTTCTTAAACTATTGGAAACTGTAAAAGCGAATGCAGATTATAAAGGACTGGATGCGGAGAATTTGATTATTACCCATGTTTTCGCTTCAAAGGGATTCCAAAGGATTTCCTTCCAGACACAGGGAAGAATTTCCGGGAAACGAAGAAAAAGAAAATCAGTACACCTTGAAATAGTTGTAAGGGAGGCAAAATAATGATTGAAAGAACCTTCATTGAGCAGGGAATCAAGAGGATTGAGCTGGAAGAATATTTAAGAGGGGAGCTGGAAAAAGCTGGTTTCACAAAATCAGATGTTGTAAAAACTCCTTTGGTTACAAGAATTGTGGTTAATGTTACAAGGCCGGGGCTGGCTATCGGTAAGAGCGGCCAGAACATTAGGCAGCTTACTGAAACTATTCAGACAAGGTTTGGCATTGACAATCCGCAACTGGAAATTAGGGAAATAACAACCCCTGAACTTGATGCGGCCGCCGTTGCAAACAAAATGAAGGCACTTATTGAAAGGGGCTTCTCATGGAGAAGTGTCACTTACAGAACTTTGAGGGATATTGTAAATGCAAAGGCTCAGGGAGTTGAAATATTGCTTTCCGGAAAACTCGCAGGAAAGGGCGGAAGGAAAAGGAAGCAAAGGGTGTCACAGGGCTATATGAAGAAGGTGGGAGATCAGGCAAAGCTTGTTGATTTCGCCAAAAAGACGGCCTATCCAAAGGCAGGGGCAATTGGGATTAAAATCAGGATTGTAAGGCCTGACACCGTGTTCCCGGACAAGGTGGATATTGCAGATTATTTCAAGAAGGAAGAGGTTGAGGAAAAGACCGAAGTAACCGAAGTTAAGAAGGATGTTAAGAAAGAGGTTAAAACGGAAAAAACTGCTGAAAAGAAGGAAGATGTGAAGAAAGAGGCACCGGCAGAAAAGAAGGAAGAGAAAGCCGCTGAAAAGAAGAGTGAGAAAAAAACTGAGGCCAAAAAGGACGATAAAAAAGAAGTGAAAAAGGAAGAAAGTGGCAGTAAGATGGCGGAGAAGAAAAAATCCGGGAAGAAGGATTCTGAAAAAGAAAGCAAAAAATCCGAAAAGAAGGAAGATGTAAAGAAAGATAAGAAAAAAGATGCTGAGAAGAAGGAGAAATGAGGTCTTGATTATGTCATCTAAGAAAGTGGTTTCGGAACTGAGGGAAAGCGGCGTTGAGGATCTTGAGGATATGCTTGTGGGGCTAAAGAGCAGCCTTGCAAAGGAAAAGGCATTGGTGGCTTCAGGAACAAGGCCTGAAAAACCGGCAACCATAAGGGGCCTAAGAAGGAAGATTGCAAGAATTATTACAATTGCTGGCGAGAAGAAAAAAGGCGCATCAAATGTTAAAAAAGCCGTAAAAGTTAAGCCCGCAAAAACCAATGGAGTGGAGAAATAGAAATGGAAGGAATATGTGAAACCTGCGGCCTGCCCAAAAACCTCTGTGTTTGCGGGGAGATTGCGAAGGAAACTGAGAAAATAAAGATTAGGACAATAAGAAGGAGATTTAGGAAAGTGGTGACTATTGTGAGCGGTTTTGAGGATGCTTCTGAAGCAAAGGGATTGGGAAAAAACCTGAAAAGGAAACTAGCCTGCGGTGGAACTACGAAAGGCACAGAAATAGAACTCCAGGGAGACCACACAAAAAAGGTCAAGGAACTCCTTCTCAAGGAAGGTTACAAGGAGGAATTAATAGATGCTTAAGAATTCCCATTACCAGATAAGTGCCGATAACATTATGGGGCACGAGATTATAGGCCTCAATGCAGTGGTCAAAGACAGCAGCGATAAATCAAGAAAGGGAATAAGGGGAAAAATTGTCAATGAGACAATGAACACGTTTATTATTGAAACCAAAAATATGGAGAAGAGTCTGCCAAAGAAAGAGATTTCATTGGAGATTGATTTAGGAAAGGAAAAAGTTGAGATTGACGGGAAATTGCTTGTGGCAAGGCCTGAAGAGAGAACAAAATTGTTTTGGAGGAAATACCATGGTAGAATGCAATGATGTCAAATGTGCAATCCACGGAAATTTGAAAGTTCGCGGAAACATTTTTACCGGCACGGTAAAGAGCGCAAAGGCAGAGAAAACAGTTGTGGTGGAGAGGAAACTCACGCATTACCTCCCAAAATACGAAAGATACCAGAAAGGAAGGTCAAGGATTTACGCTTACAACCCCAAATGCATTGACGCTAAAGAGGGGGAAGTTGTAAAGGTCGGCGAAACAAGAAAGCTGAGCAAAACCAAGAGTTTTGTTGTGCTTGAAAAAAGCGGAGAAAAAGAATAAAAGGTGAATTTGAGTGAAAGCGATATCCAGCAATGTGGTCAAGAGTCTAAGCCAGAAAAGCAGGTGTACCTGCACAGATAACTCCGGCGCAAAGATAGTGGAGATTATCAGTGTTTTCGGTCACAAGGGAAAGAAGAGGGCACACCCTTCAGCAGGAATCGCAGATTTGGTAAACATAGTTGTCAAAAAGGGAAAGCCGGATATTAAAAGCAAAGTTGAAAGGGCAGTTATTGTAAGAGTTAGGAAAGAATACAGAAGAATTGACGGAACAAGGGTAAAGTTTGATGACAATGCGGTTGTTCTTGTTGATGAGAAAGGGCAGCCAAAAGGCTCGGAAGTAAAGGGTGTTGTTGCAAAAGAAGTGGGAGAAAGATGGCCAAAAATTGCAGGCATGGCCTCGTCAGTTATTTAGGTGAGAATATGGTAAAAAGCAAAAAACCAAAGAAACAGAGAAAGGCGCATTACACTGCCAAGCTCCATGTGAAACGAAAACAGTTTTCGGCACACTTAAGTAAGGAGTTGAGAAAGGCATTGGGAAAAAGGTCTTTGCCTGTGAGAACAGGAGATAAGGTAAAGGTTATGAGGGGTAAGAACAAAAAATTCTCCGCAAAAATCGTAAGAATAGGCAGGGCAAAGAATCAGGTGTTCCTTGAGAAGTTAAACAGAAAGAAATCAGACGGGACTGAAATCCTGATTCCGTTGAAGCCCTCAAATTTGATGCTTGTTGAACTGGACAGGACCGATGAAAAGAGAATGAAGGTAAAAATCCCTGAAGTAAAGGCCAAGAAAGAGGAAAAGAAGGCTGAAAAAGGGAAGACTGAAGGGAAACCAGAAAAGATTGAGAAAGATAAAAAACAGGTGAAGAAAAAGGAAGTGGTGAAAAGTGGCAAATAGGGGCGAAACAAAGAGTCAGAAAAGTCTTTCTGTTGCAAACTTGAGAGTAATCAAGAGAAAGGAACATAAATGGACTGTGAAGAGCATGACCGGCGCTCACACCAAGGAGTCATCAGTACCTATTTCATTTATTTTAAGGGATTTATTAAAACTAGCAGGGACCATGAAGGAAGCCAAAGGAATACTGCACGAAGGCCTTGTTAAGGTCAACGGAAAGGTCAGGAGAGATTATAGGCTTCCTGTCGGGCTGTTTGATGTTATTGATCTGGAAAAAATTGGCAAGAGATACAGGATTGTGCTGGATTCCAAAGGAAGGATTGAGATTAAGGAGATTTCGGCCAAAGAAAAGATGTCCAAAATAAACAAGATTGCCGGAAAGAGGGTTGTGAAAGGGGGGCTTATCCAGTTGGCCACAAATGACGGAAGCACTTTCCTTGAGAAAAAGACGGCAATTAATGTCGGGGATAGTGTATTGGTCGAACTTCCCGAAAGAAAAGTTGGCAAAAGACTTGAGAGGAAGGAAGGAAACCTTGCATATGTTATCGGCGGAAAGCATTCCGGTACGATTGGTAAAATAAAATCAATAATTGAGGGCGGAATGAACAAGGACATGCTGCTTACGCTGGAAGGGGACAAGGGAGATTTCCAAACATCTGAGAAGAATGTTTTGGTTATTGGGGAGAAAAAAACAGAGATTGAAATTTAACAGGCGATAAAATGGCTGAAAACACGATGAAAAAAATAATGATTGGTAAGGTCACCGTTAACATGGGTGTCGGCGAGACAGGCGATGCCCTTGAAAAAGGCAAGACCATACTAAACCTTGTCACCGGCTCAAAGCCCATGCAGACAGTTGCAAAGGTGAAGATTCCAACCTGGGGAATAAGGGAAGGATTGCCGGTTGGTGCAAAAGTTACGCTTAGGGGCGAGAAGGCAACAGAATTCATGAAGAAGGCCTTTTCTGCAAAGGATAATGTCCTTAGCATCAAGAATTTTGACAGGAGTGGAAATTTTGGTTTTGGAATAAAGGAGTATATTGATTTGCCGGGAACAAAATATGACCCTAAACTGGGAATTAGGGGATTTGATGTGCTTGTCAGCCTTGAAAGGCCTGGCTACAGGATAAAAAAGAGAAAGATTAACAAAAAGAAGGTGCCGATAAAGCACACGGTCTCAAAAGAAGCCGCAATTACATTTGTAAAGGAAACATTCGGGGTTGAAATAGAATGAGTGAAGTAGACAAACATAAGAAAAAGATAAGGAAAACCTACAAAAAGCAGTGCAAGCGATGCGGCTCCTACAAGGGAGTGATAAGCAAGTATTCAATAAACCTTTGCAGGAGATGCTTCAAGGAACTTGCCGCGCAGATAGGTTTTGAGAAGTATGGTTAGGTGATTGATGATGAATGATGAAAAGAGGTGCAAAGCATATGAGTAGAGTAGATCCATTGTCCGATGCACTGACAAACATAAAGAACCATGAAACTGCGTCAAAAAGGGTTTGTTTAATCAGGCCGGCATCAAAACTCTTGGGAGAGGTTTTGAGGGTGATGCAGGAGAAGGAATACATCAGCACCTATGAATTCATAGATGATGGTAGGGACGGCATGTACAAGATTAATTTGCTTGGGAAGATAAATTCCTGCCAGGCAATTAAGCCCCGCTATGCCGTAAGCAAGAACGATTTTGAGAAATATGAGAAGAGGTATCTTCCATCAAAAGATGTTGGAACCTTGATTGTGACAACTCCAAAAGGGGTTCTCACCCATAGGGACGCAAAGAAGAATCTGAGCGGAGGAAGGCTTATAGCTTTTGTTTTTTAGGTGAGAAAATGCAGAAACCCAGTGAATTGAAAGTTGAGATTCCAGAAGATGTCCGGATGGAAATCGGTGGCAAAAAGCTTACTGTAATCTTTCAGGGGAAGCAGCTTTCAAGGGAATTCAAGTCCAATGCGATAGATTTGTCTAAGGAAGGGAATGTCCTCGTGCTTAAATCAAATAACAGCAGGAGAAAAACATTGGCAACCATGAATTCAATGGCATCCCATGCGAGGAATATGGTCAGGGGCCTTAAGCATGGTTTTGAATACACTTTAGAAGCAGTATATTCCCACTTCCCAATGAACCTGGTCGTTAAGGAGGGTTTTGTGGAGATAAACAACCTTGCAGGCGCAAAAGCACCAAGG
>JAFCCJ010000058.1 GCA_017610305.1 Candidatus Iainarchaeum sp. | reverse complement strand
ATATTATTTTTGGAGCTTCTGCGCAGGCGCCATCAACACAACCCCATTGGCAGTCGTGCACAGTCATTACATATCCTCCGGTGTCTCCTTCAGGGCAATAGAATTCCCTTACCCAGTCTGAATTGTAATTATCGCAGTAGTCCCAAGTGATCCCATAAGCCTCGGTGTCGACATATCCTTTCACATCAGGATTGTTTCCGCCATCAGAATCTGTGCATTTGGCACTGGATCCCATAGTGTAAAGGAAATAACCATCATCAGGCACTTTGTCATTTGTTGTTATCCAGTAATTCCACTGGTAAAATGAGCTGTAATCACCCTCAAAAAGCTTTTCTCTAGGAATTTGGAAAGAGTATTTATTTCCGGAAATTACCGAACTTCCGGTATGTTTCTGGATTGTGTAAATACCGGGGCTGGACGGCCACAGTAATGAATACCAATCAGTGTAAAGGAAAATTACGGAATCTGCAGTACCTGGGGCGTGGGCAAAGTAGACATAAATTGGGTTAGCACCTACCGGGGTAAAGTTATCATAAAATTCAAGAGTCATGTAGATATACTGATCATCATTTGTAATTTCTACAGATTTCAGGTCAACACTGTCAGGGATTTCTGGTTCGTTTGAACCGCAGATTTTATTGTCTGAGGCGATACAGTCTGCTTGGAGAGAGAGTCCGAAAAAGCCTGTTATTGCGCCGGTTAAATCCTCAAATAATCCTGCTGAAACTCCTGAACTTAAAAATAAAACAAAAAGTACTGTTAATATTCCGATCTTTGCGCTTCTCTCCAGACTAATCACCCCTAAATTTCGGTTAAGCAAAAAATTCATTATTTAACCGAATAGAATAAGTGCTAGGTGATATATAATATTTTCTTAATTTTTGCGAAATTCGCCAAAAAGAAGGACTTTTAGATAGGGGGAATCCGGAAAATTTCTGCTAAAACGGGAGGACAGGGACAGTGTCATCCTCGCCACCTTCACCTATATCAGGCATTGGCGGTGTTCCTGGTGAATCATCCCCGCCATTTCCATTTCCTGGGGGCATGTCACCGCCATCAGTTACGCAACCACTGAATATCAGCATTACTAAAAGTGCCAAAACCAATGTCAAACCAATTAACTTATCCATAATATCAGTCTCCTATAAATGGAAGCTCAGGGAGTAAAGGTATTTCCGGCCAACCATCGGTTTCCCCCAATGTGCAGGCGGAATTTGAGTAAAGGGCTATTCCCTGGCCTAAGTCCTCTTCACCTATCCTGTAATTTTGTATATCTTTCCAATCACTGTTTGTTGTATCAAAGAAAAATGCCCCTTCTAAATCACATCCGAAGGAATTTATTTCTGAACCAACCATGTCCGCGGTTACCGGAATGAAATTCCATCCCTCAACCAGGGAAGGTATTTCTGAAATTGAAATCGGATCTTTAATTCCCCCATAGATTGTGCAGGCCTGATTTGGATTGTAGAGGAAGTATGCTTCCCCATTATCCCCATCATAAACTTCCTCAAATTCTCCAGTCTTTGTGTTGTATTTGAATATTGAAGGATCTTCCTCGAAATCACAATCATCCTTTGTGTCGATTATTTCCCCCGGAACTGAAATTAGGTTCCAGCCTCTTGCAATGTAAAGCTTGAAATCCAGATCAATCCTTTTCTCATAAACTATGAAAACCGCGGTGTCTGAGTAAAGGTCGAGGAGTTTTATCTCGAAATCATTTACAACTACCGATTCTCCCTCATAGAGAATATAGTTCTTGAATGGTGTTGGGGGAAGGGCGATCTCGGTGGTAACTTCAACTGCTTCAATTGAGGTAATCCCGCCACCTTTCACAGCATAAGTCTTTGTTACAATCTCCTCATAGTCTGATGCATCAACCGCAACCCCTGTTTGGGTTAACTCATAGAGGTAGTTGCTTATGCTTATTTCCACATAATTTTCTCCCATACACTTGCTTTCAAACTCGCCATCGATACATTTTTTAAGCTCAGTTATTGAAAGCAAATCAATTCTCATATTGGCCTCCAAAATCCTTGCAGCCATTCCTTCCTGCATCTTAAATCTTTCATCTGTGTGGACGTTAATTATCTGGGAGCCTGATTTGTTCACGATAAAAGTTGCACTGTCTCTTATGGTGTCCAGTAATTTTATTTCAAGACCATAGATTGAAATTGACTGGCCTTCCATAAGCGAATAAAGTTGCAGGTTTGTCAGAAGCGTCTCTTCAACAGGATATCCGTAGCCTTTCCAGACACTTATTGTTGCACTGGAAACAACTGCTGCACAAACTTCATTAGGTTCACAGTTCCCGCCTACAACGGTGTTCTGCAGGTGAATGTAAACATCCTCCCCAATAACCAACGCAGTTTGCTGCTCCATTAAATCAAACTTCTCCGCAACCCTTACTTTGATATACTCCTGACTGCCGGTTTTCCTCACAACAAAGGTTGCATCATTTCCAACTTCCAGGGCGTGGATTGTGTAATTTCCATGGGCATATTCTTCACCCTCCCTCAGGCCAAGATAGGTGCTGTGACCGTCCGCAAAAGAGATTGAAACCTTTGCGATAGGCCTTGTGTCGCATCTCCATTCCTCATCCCTCGAAGCTGATTCTATGCATTTTACATTAACAATATCCTCCAGCATCATCTTTAGCGCGGTTGCCGGATAGCGTGCCTCATAAATATAGGCATCAAATACCACTACAGTCTGCCTTTCCTTAATGGTGAATTTTTCATCAAGGTATGCCTCTATCCCGCGTGGGCTGGTTTCCTGTGAAACCATTAAAACCGCAGAACTATCATCTATTGAAAATGCGCTTATTGTATGGCCGTAAATTTCGGCAGACGCATTTGGGGAAAGATAGATGTAATAATTGCTTACAATTTCATGCGAAGTTTCAACCTCAACAGGGAGTTCAACTGCTATAGTTTCAGGCATTATGTATTCCTCGGCAGTAACCCCTCCTTCAACACCCGCAGTTTTTGCAATTCCGCCGCCCCCTGCCGAAGAAGTCGGAATTTCAGTAAATGGCATGCTGATTTCCAGAACTGCAGTGTAATACTCCTCATCCATGCACCTTCTGGGCATGACATCCATTTCGGAAGTTTCAATATCAACTATGGGTGAATCAGTGGAACCGCACCTTGTCTGCATTTTGCTTATCTTAACTAAATCAATCTGCAGGCCTGTTTGCCTTACTGTTGCCCTGCCCTCTACTTCCAACTCAAACCTTTCATCAAGATTCACATATTTCACATCGGGCTTTTTTGCCTCATAAATCACAAGGGCTCCTGTAGAACCTGAAAGACTCTCAAGAACAAACTCATAACCATTAACTATTCTGCTTTTTTCCAAACCTAGTGAAACACTTGTGTAGATTCCGTCGGCAAAGCTGACTGTTAAGTATGCCATTGGATAACCGCCTGCACAAGTAGACCGGAATTCCTCCTCAACAACCTTGTCACTGTAGGCACAAATTGTATTAATAACCTGAAAATCAGTTATTTTCATAACAGTATTTGCGCCAGAATCCATAATGACTGCCTGCTGGCCTGCAGTCATCTTAAACAATTCTCCCAATCTCGCCTTAATTAAATCAGGAGTTGATTGTTTTGAAACCGAAAGCTTTACAGAATCACCATAAGAGGAAATGCCGTGATTGGTTATATGGTAATTGAGGAATTCCCCTTTCTGCCCCGCATAGAGCGAGATTGTTGTTCCTCTTGAGCCGCCATCACCACGGTATTCAATCTGCAAATGTGCAATCGAGTTTGAGCTTTTGCAAGTGCTTTCTGTGCATTCCTTAACCCCATTAACTATTCTGCACTCTCCGGAGTAACATTTTTCAATTCCCCTGTCAACCCCGATGAGTTTGACTCTCAAATCTTCATTAATAACATGTGCTGTCTGACCCTTCTCAAGAGAGAAAATCTCCTCAAGCTCAACCTTTATGTCGGTTGCTGATGAGGGGCACAGTTCCTCCGGATTTGAGTAGCATCTGCATCCAACTCCCACAAGTTCCTCACTAATATAACTTTCAGCAAGTTCGCATGCCTCAACAACAGTTCCATCAGGGCAGGTGTATGGCCTTGAGCAAGTGTCATCCGAACACTTTCCATAGTAGGCAATCTTTACTCCCGCAGACTCAGCATAACATTTGTTGCTGTAAGTTTTTCCATCCACTCCACAGACAGGATCCCATTCATCGGTGCATACTCTTGTTTCACATTCCCCATTATAATCAACCCTAACGCCGGCAGCCTCAGCAAAACATTTGTTACTGTAGGTTCTCCCATCAGTTCCGCAGACAGGGGCATATTCCAAAGTGCATATCTGTGGTTCTTCATCATCAATACATTTTCCTCTATACAAAAATTCAGCGCCTGCATTTTCCAGTTCGCACATATTGCCATAGGTCTGCTTTACCGGATCACATGGGGCCCTGATGCACACAACATCCAACCCCCCACAAACAGGGTCATATTCGGATGTGCAAACGGGGCCGCCTCCGCAGGCCATTGTTGGTTTTGCATCGCCAATAATAATATTTGCAACCATTAAGGAATCTCCTGGAGTTACTGTTCCATCGGAGTCCAGGTCGAGACAGCAGATGTCACTTGGCTCGGGAACTGTTCCCATATAAACCCCAAAAACCGTAGCCATATCCCTTTCATCTATTGCTCCATCGCCATTTGCGTCTCCTGAGAGTGAATTTGATGAGCATCTGGCTGAATCATAGGGAAGGGTTGCCTCCATTACTTCCAGCGAGTCATTCGGGGTTATCTCACAATCCCTATCATAGTCTGCACAGGCAACTGGTGTTTCAGTTCCCATATACATATTGAAAATGCTGGTTCCATCATCCTCGGTAAGGAGACCGTCTCCATCCACATCCCCTAATTTACCGGAGCATGAAGAATAGCAGTATTGGCCTGAGGAGGGATAATATCTCAAGGTATGTCTTTCCCCATCATAATCGACAATGTGCAAAACAGCTTCAGGGTATCCTCCAATAGAGCTTAAATCAAATTGCAGTTCCTCTGTGGGGAATGCCTCACAAGGGTCATCATTGCTTTCATGGTATAAATTCAAAGTCGCCTGAGGGGGATTGGATTTTGCCCAAGCGCCATCCCAAGCAAGTGTAAATTCATGGTCCTCGCAGCCACCGCTGTAGGAAACACTGATAATAAGTGTGTCGCCGTCAATCTCGGCGCTGTTGAACCTGTAATTGTCATTTTCCATTTCCGCATCAGTAATTAGAATATCCTGAACGGCAAAGGCCGATACAATAAGTATTAGTAAAGCAAATACTGCAAAATAGATTTTCGAACTCATTTTTTCAACTCCTCAAATTTCATTATAAGGCCATTTTTCATTAATAAGCCTTTTCCTTTAGGTAATTGAGGGTTAAAACCCTAATATGGTTTCGATTTTGTTAGGGGAAAAGCTAAGCAGGGATTTTAAGAATTATTTCAGGAGGCTATTTCAGGCAAATTAATTTCCGCAGTTGTTGCGTCATTGATAGGGTATATGCTCAAATGTGCCCCCCAATCCAGCTCGGCTTCCTGGATGTATGCTGGGTTTGTGCCGCTCGTTAATCTAGGAGGTGTGCCGGCATAAGCCATGTCTGATGAATAAAGGGTAAGGCCTGGGTGCGGGAATGGCCCTACGAGCGTCCCATCCGCAGCATCAACAAAGACTGTTGTTTCCCCATTTGGGTCCGGGATTCTCACCCTTGCAACGAAATATGCGTTTGGATCTGTAAAATTGCCAGCTGTACTGAAGTCTGAATCTTTCGGGACGAAATAGGTTTCATCGATTGAGCCATTTTCCTGCATATCCGTACCATCGAAAACCAGCCTTTTTCCATATTGAATCAGATTGGATTCATCAGCACCCATATCATCGGCATCAAGCATGAGAAATGCATTGGATGCGGCATTGTAGTCGCCGGCATATTTGAAAGCATAATAGAATTTCCTATCGCCGATTCCTTTTAGAGCTAAGTTCCTGCTTGAACTCAAATCCACAACTTCATCCTGATTGAAGAAAAGCTTGCCTCCAGCCTCGTCTGCCGCATCACCTGCGGTGTTGTACAACAAAG
>JAFCCJ010000015.1 GCA_017610305.1 Candidatus Iainarchaeum sp. | reverse complement strand
GTCTAAATTCTCACTTGGGTCTATCTTATACGCACCTACAACTGAAGTCTCATATTGACAGTAATTATAAAGTGCTAACCTATCATCCAAGGTCCATCCTAGTGGAGGGGCCCCACATGCGAAAGAAACAATTCCATCATCCCTCAAACCGTCGTTATCAATGTCATCATATATTCTCACTTCTCTTATACTATCGGCAGAATCGCCGTTGTTAGCAACATTAATTGAATATTCTAATGGTAAATCCCCACACCTTGCCTGGTCCGGGTCTATTGTAACAGTAGTATCATGCGCAGCAAATGCGGGGGTGGCAAAGATGCCGATGGCTAGGAGGAATAGGGTTATTGTGATTAATGTAAAGCGCGGAACTCCAGAATTAGAAAGAATATTAGATTTACTTATAGAATTTTGTTTTTCATCTTTTCGCCACATTTATAACCCACCTCAGTTTGGTTTTTTTTGTTTAGTTTGAACTCTATCTTGCTGAATAGCTCGATAAAGTTACCCCCTTGTAGTAGATAATCTGCGGTTGCTTTTAAAAGAACGCGCGGTTAGTCATGGTTTAGGCAGAATAGTCAGGGAATTAGGCTTGGTTTCGTCAATCCTTTAAAAAGGTTTCAATAATTTTGGGTCAGATTCCGAATGATTTGTTTAAAATATGTTCTTATTTAAAAATAACTAAGTTAAGTTAATGAGCGTTTTTCGTTTTAGTCACAAAAACTATGGAAAGACTAAGGGGGCAAGTCATATTAGTTTCAAAAGCTGGTTTGAGTTATATGGGTATGGAATTGATCCGCTTTCAATAAAGCCATCCACTGAATTGGTTGGCCGCTCAGATGAGGAGAAACTGCTCTCACACAATCTTTCCTCAGGAAATGTGGTTCAGCTCAAAGGGGAGCAGGGAATTGGGAAAACCTCCTTGTTGAAACTGGTTGAAAGTAAAATCAGGGAAAGCGATGGCTTCGATGCCTATTACTTCTCCTCCCTTGATGATTTCAAGCAATTGAAAACTAGAATTTCCAAAACAAGCCTTATTACAAGCATCTTAGAGGCCCTTGGTCTGGAAAAGCGAAAGAAAAAGGTTGTAATGGTTGATGAGGCGCATTTGCTGCTGAGCAACCAGTGCAATTATCTGAAGAAACTTTATGACTCTGATGAAATTTATTCTCTTGCACTTGCCCTTAGCGAGAAGGGAAATTTAGGGATACAAAGCTGCTTCTCGCACAGAACAGGGGAAAATCTCAACCTGAAAAAGATGACTAAGAATGATTTGAAAAAAATTCTGATGAAACGGTTCCACGGAACAAACCCCCTGCATGATGAAACCATAGAATACTTTGCAAGGGTCTCAAATGGGAATCCGAGGGAGTTTTTGCTAAACTGCAAGAAAGTTGTCATTAAACTGCATGAGTTTTATTCCGGGGAGGGGGCAATAAGCCTTGAGGAAGGGAAGAAGGCACTGGGGGAAAAGACAGTGAGAATTGAACCCACTGATGAGATTGATTTCTCAATTGAGGAGAATTCTGCGCTGGAAAACCTTACTCCCCTGCAGAAAAGCATCATTAATCTGTTGAAAGAGAGCTCAATGACCCTTAATGAGCTGTCAAAAAGAACAGGTTCTTCAGTAGGGACAATAGGGAAACAGCTTTCTATCCTCTGTTTAAGGACTAAAAAGGACTATATGGAGCGAAAAGGGATCAAAAAATCCCTGATAAACAAGGATAAATCAAATGGCTACACCATTTACTCCCTGAATGAGAACGCAGGGCAGATTATGGACTGAGTTACATCATTCGTTTAGCGCCTTTCTTTGCCAATCTCATGCATTTCCTGTGCCAGTATTGGCCGGCCCATTTTTTGTCTGTGTCAGGCTGGCCGCAGAGGGCGCATGTGTCCGAGTATTTTGAATCTGCCATGAATATCACTTCTAACAAAAGGAATTAAATAGTTACTCTGCCCCCTAAGGAGAAGGAATAAATAGCCTGGGGACATTTGTTATTTATGCCTCCCAGGATAATTAAGGAGCCAATTGGAATTAAAGATTTGTCCACATTATCAAAAATGCAAAGGACTACCATTGAGTCTGCCATTAAGCGGAAAGAATTAAAGAAATCAAAACGAAGGGGGCCGGATGGCACTATACTGCTTCAGCCAGGTTTAGCCAATAAATTCCTTAACCGCAGAAATAGGATTCGGGAGGAACTGGAAAGTGCTAAAAGGGAGGGGCTGATTCCCATCCAAACTTTAGCTGATGACGTTAACAAACACGTTACTAGCTTGCTGGGAAGAAAAAAGTACAAGATTAATATAATATACCGTGGGGAAAGGGCTTTTGTAACAGAGGAAGAATCTAAAAGAATAAAAGCAGAGGAGCAAACAACTGGTTTAGTTACTATTTGGAAAGCTGCAGAGCGAAAAGATATGCCGAAAAGGGACATGATAATTTCAATATGCGAGGAGTTGGGAATACCTATCAAAACAGTTCAGGGGAATTATTACGTTGAAGAAGGAATGGTAAAGGAAATTAAGAGATATGAAAAAATGCGGAATGCCGCCATTGCGGAAACAATAACCGGCGCCAAAGCAGCCAAGATTTTAAAAATACCCGGGAATGCATTTTGGAAGTTATGGAAATCTGAGGAAATACCCTACAAGATATTTGGCAATGATGTTAGGTTTGATGAGGGCGATATCCTGGAATACAAAAGAGTCAGGGAGGGCAAAAAACCAAAAACAGCTGGAACACGGGGCGTTGACAAGGCGGCAGAGTTGCTTGGAATGACTAAGTTTTATCTGAGAACCCTTATTAGCCGCGGACTAATAAAAAGCAGAAGTATTGGGGGGAGCATTAGGATTAATGATGCGGAAATTGAACGGATAAAGCCGTTCTGGGAGCACCTAAAAGAAGAGAGGAAGAAAACTGTAGACAGGGCTAAGGCAGCACCCTGGCTAGGGGTTAGCATACGGGAGATGAACAGGCTGTTAAATAACGGAACACTCCCCTACAGAATATTCTGGGATTCGGTTAGGATTGATAGGAAGGATATTAAGACTCTTAAGAGAAAGTGGAGGGATCATGCTAAAACCGCCTCTAACCCTGAGGAGGGGAAAGAAGGAATAAAACGGATGATTGATGTTGCCAAGGAAAAAGATTTGGAGGCCGGTAGCCTTGCTGAGACTATTCAAAAACAAAAAGCAAGGAAGAAGATGGCAAAAGCCAGGAATGCAATATTAAGGAAGCAGAGAAGGAGATTAGAGGAGCAGGGTCTGTTAAGTGAGTGGTTTGGCAATATTAATGAAATCGATTCTAGAAAAAAAGATGCCAGTAATGCGAGAAGGTCAAAATCAACAAAACAACGCGAGCTTAGAGATCTAGCAGCAGCTCGGCAATATGGAGAATTTCTCAGAGCCAGTAAAGTTAGCCCTGGGAGAAAAAGGAGAATAGCACAAAAGGTTAATGCCGCTACTCCTTATAAGACACTTGAAATGATATCCTCAAATGGAAGAACAACAGTTGTGCTTTATGATTATTATCGCTTAAAATACCACCAGTCGCGTAAGCAAGCTGCAGTTATAGCGCTGCTAAGGCTTGCAGAGGAGAAGAAAAGATTGGTATTCCCTGAAAAGTGAAGCAATAAATACCCAAATGGCGTTGTATTTTTATGGCAGTTAGACTAAGGGATATGCCCAAAATTAGGACAGGTGCTGCAGCAAAGATTTACAAAGTTGCGAATAGCACTTTAAGAAAGAGGTGTGATAAGGGAGAAGTGCCTTTTAAATGGAATGATGGGCATAGGATTTTTGAGGAGGCGAAGATTAGAGAGCACGCTGCTGATTTAAAAGAAACTGAAAAGATGAGAGCAAAAACCCACAGCATAGCAGGAGCGGCAAAGAATCTGAAAACCCATTCACGAAAAGTTAGTGCAATGCTGAAAAACAAAGAATTAGAAGAAACGCAGGTTGGGGATGAAACTAGGATTGATAAGGCGGAAGTGAGTAGGAAGGCAAAGGAGATAAGGTACACAATTGATATGTCTGAATTTGCCAAAAAAGTTGGTGTTTCTTGGGATACTCTCTCAAGGTTCCTGGAAGAATCAAGAAAGTTGGAAGAATCTGGAAAAATAAAACAAGGGTGGATTAAATATGTCTTTTTTGGGGGCAAGATTAGGATAAAAACAAGGGAAATCAAGCCAGTAAAAAGATATTTTGATAGAATAAAAAAGGCAAGAGCAGCCACATATAGTTTAAAGGGAGCGGCATCTTACCTTAAAGTATCTAGATCAAAATTGGAAAACATGTGCAATAGAGGCAAACTAGAATACAGGGTTTTTGGGAAGGAAATTAGGCTGGATAGCGAATTAGTTGAGAAGATCAAAACGCGGTTGGATAAAATCAAAAAAGAGCAGAAAGGAACAGTTGGCACAACTATAGCGGCAGATATACTAAATGTTTCTGAAGGTACCATTGATTATATGTGTAAGGATGGCAGGCTTAGGTACAAGACTGTCGATGGAGAAAAGCGAATTTTCAGGAGCCAACTTTCCGGCTCTATAAAATATAGGAGGTACAAAATAACTCCAAAAAGGAGAAAGCAAATATTGAGAAGAAATAGTGCCTTAATCGAATTTTTAGGGTTCATTGGGGATCCTCACCTGTTTGAAAAATATCTGGATATGCGATATAGTGAGAGGCAAGTTCAAATCCTGTGCGACCATATTATACAGAAGAGGTTCTAGTTCTCACGGAATTCCTACTGTTCAGGCTGGCCGCAAAGGGCGCAAGCTTCGGAGTATTTTGAATCTGTCATGTTAAACAACCAGATCTGCTATCCTATATATATTATTCATATAATGTAATATTTAAAATGTAAGGAATTAGATAATATTATGCCCCGAATACGTGAAAGGATTATATCGAAAATAGGTGGAGAATTTAAAAAATTTGAGGCAAGAAAAGTTAGAAACCATACTTTAAAGATTCTAAAGAAAGATGCGGTTCCCAAAATATTGGGGGAACTTGGAGATCTGGTTCAGGAAATTCACCTAGTAGGATCAAGGGTGTCGGGTAAAAAATCAGATATAGATTTGGTTGTGGTTACGAACAAGAAAGAAAGTGATTTTAGCGCTGAAGAGTACTCTCGCTTGATTGGGGTAGAAGAAGATCTTACAAAGAAACACAAAAAGGGCTTCGAGATTTACGTTTGCCTGCCCTCAGAATTCAGAAAGAATGAGCCATACATCTCATTGTGGAAAAGAAAAAATAATTGAGTTCTGGATTTGCTTTATATTATATTAATAGATGTAGTAAATTAGGAATTGTTTATTCTGATTGCTGCATCCCCTTTATTGTTGAAGTAAGATGGGATTGTTAGGGTTGAATTGAAATTGGTTTCTGAAATTTCCTTGCCAGTTATTGTGTCGTAGAATTTTACTGCTCCATTCCCTCCAACATTTATTTCCAAACCACCAACAGAGGGATTGGATGGGTTTCTGTTACCCCAGTAGTATTCGCCGCTCCTGACCCATAAAAGTGTTTCATCTCCCTTGCTCAGCTTGTAAACAAGAGGATTATCACTGATTTTTGATTTTGTGTAGGTGGAATAATCAGTGCTCCCTAAGAACAAACCCAAACCTTTGAAATGATTGTACAATTTTGGATTTGCATCGAGGTGCGGGTCTGTATCCCAATAACTAAGGCCATAACACCCCCCAAAAAAGGATGCCCATAAAGAATTGTGCAGGTTAATTCCTTTAGGATCTGGAGCACCGTGGTCTTTTATCCCAAACTCCCCAAACATTACTGGTTTTTGGTGCTCTTGCCTCATACTTGTACAGTAATTGTAAAGGTCTTTACCCATATCCGTACTGTCGTAAACATGTTTCTGCGTAATGTTTAGGTTATTGAGGCCCCATAAAGAACTGAGAATTGCGGGATCTGATTTATTATCTCCAACTGTGCTAGTGGTTACTGGTTTTTCGCTTAGAGTTTTTATATATGCGCTCATTTCATCATGCCATTCAACAATCTCCTGTTTACAGGCCATTGATTCATTCATCAATTCCCATACAACTATATTCTCATTATCGCCCCATTTGTCAACAATCGCTTTTATGAATTCTTTCTGTGCTGCTTTTGCATCAGGATCGGTGAAAAATTTGATTGGATCTCCCTCTGTCAATGCCAAAGAGTTGTAGTGATATCTTTCCCAATTCTTCTTAATCAATTTCATAAAGCCTTCTTCACAATTAACATCGCTGACATCACAACAAGCGGCATTAGGCCCGGCATTTGCGTTGAAAAATGTGACCATGAAATAGATTCCTTTCCTTTCACCTTCATCCAAAACATCACTTACCAAATCAATATAGGTTTCATCAACTTCTCCAGGCTTTTCTCTGTCTTCAAGCGGGATACTTCGCCCATCCAACCTAAAACGCATGAAATTGGCCTTATTTGAACTCATTTTATCGAACCAATCAGAATAAGTGCTTAGGGTAATTACTCCCTCCTTATTACTCTCCTGGATTCCATTAATTCCCATCAAAAAACTGTTGGAAATTGGTTCATTTACGGGGGGAGGAGGCTGGGGAGGTGGTTGAGGTGGTGCAGGGCCATTACAACCCGCAATAAATATGAGGAGAATTATAAGAAAAATAAAAACCTTAGACCTCATGGCATAATAATGAAGTCTCTAATATTAATTACTATCGTCCAGGATAATGCAAACAATTATATTCAGGTTCAACCTAATTTCTGCGATGAAGAGCAAGGAACTAATTGAAGAGGCGAGAGATAAGGCGATTGAGGTTCTGGATATCTGCTCAACCTCCAATGGGCTTTATGCTTCAGGTGGGAAGTATGGATATGCCTCTGTTTGGGCAAGGGATTCTATGATTTCCCTTATTGGGGCAAGCACCCACACGAAAAAATTCAAAAAGGTTTTTGCCGCGAGTTTGAGGGCTTTGGCAAAGCACCAGAGCAAAAACGGGCAAATTCCAAATGATGTTGATGTTTTCGAGAAGAGGAAATTGGTTACTTTTGCAACTTTGGATTCCTCCCTTTGGTTTGTTATAGGGAATTATTTCTATAAAAAGAAATTCGGAAGCGATTTGTGGGGCAGGCACAAAAAGAATATTGAAAGGACGATGCAGTGGGTTTCATATCAGGATGCTGGGGAAGATATGCTCCCTGAACAGCTTCCTACCTCGGACTGGATGGACTGTTTTCCGCATAAGTACGGGCATACTTTGAACACGCAGGCCCTTTACTATGCTGCAAAAAAGGCAAGTGGTAAAACGAGTGATTTGAAACAGTACAAAAAGAAGGTTGATTTTTATTTGTGGGATAGAGAATTGGGGCATTTCCTTCCCTGGCACTGGAAGGACCATGGGCCGGATTACAGCGAGAAGGAGGAATGGTTTGATTCTTTGGGAAATATGCTTGCGATAGTTTTTGGCCTGGCAAACCCTGCACAGGCGAGGAAAATCATAAACTTCGTGCACAGGAAAAGAATTGACCGGCCTTTCCCAATTAAGGTGATTCACCCGCCAATAAGAAAGGGGACAAAGGCATGGCAGGATTATTATAAGGCATCACTTGCGGGAACCCCTGGAGAATACATCAATGGGGGAATATGGCCATTTGTCGGCGGGTTCTATGTTGCTGCACTTGTGGAGGCAAAGAAATATGCAAGGGCAAAAGAGGAACTGGAAAGGCTGGCAAAGGCAAATGAACTGGGGCACAGGTTTGATTGGGACTTTAATGAATGGATTCATCCGAAAACTAAAAAGGCGGAGGGGAGCAGGCACCAGGCATGGAGTGCTGGAAGCTATCTGCTCGCATATGAGGCAGTGAAAAATAAAAAGAATCCATTGAAATTCTAAGAAGTGAAATACAAAACTCCTTCGCTGGAAGAGTTGACTGTTATTGTTGTTGGAACTCCGTTTCTTTCGATTGTGATGTTGTAAGCTGTGTTTGGGATTAAATCGGAAATTAAATTTTTAATTCCAGAAAGGTTTGTGGTGAAGGTATAATCTGCCCCTGAAACTTGCCCTGTTTTTCCGAACATTGTAACCCAGGGGTCTCCGGATTTTTCAATTAGTGCCCCTGTAAGATTGCCTCCATCAATGGACGCTGTAGGAAACATTGGTGTTGTTGAGGACGTGGGATAAAGAACATGCAAGAAGTTGTCGAAAGCATTTTGCTGCGTCGGAATTACCTCATACCTCCATCTCCCGTACTCTGGCTTTGTAGGGTCATAGTCGCAGGCTGAACCGCAATCTCCAAACATATTTGTTCCGGCTAGAATATCGGAACCATAACTGTAAAACTCATAACTCCCTGCAACATTGTAATTTCCGCTTGAATCCGCCCCGCCGATTTTATACATCTTCTTATTTGCGGGCAAAATAATGCTATCATGCAAAACACTGTTTCCATAACTCACTGTCACAGTACTTGTATTATTTGATTCCCAAATTCCTCCTCTCGAGCTTTCACTTCCTTCCAACAAAACTTCATTTCCACTAAAAGTTGGCTCTTCAATTGAATGCAATGCCCACCTTTTCTCATCACCAGAACTAATTGCATTCATCCTGTCAAAAATCACAATTACATCAGGCCTTAAATAAACAAAAATTCGGTTATAGCTATTCGTCTCGAGATAATTTGCAGTTAAATCAGCATTAAAGTAAGCGTAATCTGCAGCAGCCTCATATTTATCCGGTGTTGGGACTGGTATTTCTTGTGTAAGTGAAGATTCTCCCCCAAAATAAAGGGCATTTTTGGAAACTCCTAAACTGCGAGTATAGGTTCTCATGTCAGTTCCCATATCGCCATAATAACCACTCTGGATTGCCAGTCGGTCATCCCCCCTTTTGATTGAAAAATGCCCCGGATTTCTCTGATGGCCATGAGGCAATCCAGGAAACCTAATTCCAACAATATGTGAGCCCCTGAATTCAGCAGCAATTGTAGCATCATTAAAAGCCCAATCGCTTTTAACTTCAGCAATTTTTACTTTGTTGAAATAATGATTTAATTCTGGCATTTCAGATACAGATTGATTACTGTTCCATACTATGTTCTCCCAGCTATCTTTCTTGTAAGTGTTTGGATTAGATTCTGAAAGCAGATTAAACACATATCTGCAATTATTGGCATTTGTTTTATTAAGCGTATAAAGAATATATGCAAAATCACCAATTAATGGGTCAGGAGTATCCTGGTCCCCTCTCCTGAACATTGTTGAATTGGAAGATAGGGTAAAAAGATAGAAATCACACCTGTGCATGTCCTGCTCATTATTAGGAGTTCCAAACATTGCATCATTTCCTGTGGCCGTCTCATAGGCTGCTTGTCCCTTATACTGTGAAGCCCCTGAAGCGGCCCAATAATTATAGCAAACAGACCAAAATCCATCACTGTAAAAATCATTTCTTACAGGGAGGTAAGAATTGAAATAGATGTCTTCCCAGTCATTTAAAGCATCTACATGCAACTGGCTTTCATCAAAAATTGCAAGGGCGGAATAAATCATGGTAGCTCGTCCCGGGGAGCCCTGCCCTGTAAGGCCATTATAGTGCCAATTCGCATAACTATTAGCAATCGCGTCAGCCATATCCTTCTCAAGAATATTAACTATCTGAGGCCATTCAGCCCTGGCAATGGCAATATCATAGGCCCAGTCAATTGCCAAGACCCAGTCAATTCCTGGCGGAATAATGGCATCAGCGCCTCCAAGATCCCCCAGATCCAGAATATTATAAATTGCAATGTTAATAGCCTGATTTCCATACTCCTCCGCTAAAACTGGATCTGCATCTTTTAACATTAAATATACAAAAGCAAAATCATCACTCAATCCTATAACCCTGTACTTTGCGGTGCTAGCAGGATCTGTATTTATGTCAGCATATAATGTATTTTTCAAAGATTCCCACTCAGTTTTCCAGAGCTCAAACTCCCCCGGATAATTTGAATTGCAGAAAGTTTGACTTTGAACTCCTGTCCTGCATCTGTATTTATCCAAATTATCTTCTGTAAGAATCATTCTTGGATGGTTGCTCCTAATTTGAATATAACTCCCACCGCATCCCTCGTTGTACCATCCGTCCCCGTTGTCGTCGATTCCATTTCCGCAGACTTCCCCTCCAGCACAGGGCAAATCCTCCCCGTCGCAATCCTCATCAATACCATTTCCGCAGATTTCTGTTTCCGGAATGCATCCGGATGAGCAGCTGCCATCTCCCTCGCATGTTTCGCCTGAAGGGCAGCCGCATTGCGAACAGCTATTTACCAATGTTCCGCCTGAACAGTAAAGTGGTTTGGTTAGGGAGCATTGGCTGTATAGCGTGCCGTCAGAACATGTTGGTTCAGTTCCAGAATCATAGGTTATTGTTAGCTTTGGCCGCTGTGTTGCATCTGTGTTGTAATTACTTGACCGCGGATATAAGCCTGTCCAGGTATCAGACGAGCTGCCGTGAAATACTACTCCGTAATTTGGGTGGTTTCCAGAATCATTCACCCAAGAATCAACAAGCGAAGTGAAATCCCAGTCAGTCCAGCCAATTCCCTCGCCGCTGGAAGGAATTCCTGTTGGATAAATATCCTCACTACCCATTGCACCTCCCTGCTGCCAGTCTGCGGAGGAGGTTGCCTGCGTCCAGTTGGAGGGCATTTCAGAGGCAGGGTTTGTGCAACTTGCACCGTTTGTTCCCTCTTCCCAGTCCTTTTTCAACTCATAGGCATAAGTGATTAATCCTGAATCTCTTCGGTCATCGGAAACATAAAGAAAAAGTGTTGCAGAGGTTATTGTTGAACCGGAAGGAATTGAACTTAAATCGAAACTTAGAAGCATTGAATACTGGTCAGTGCCGCCAACCCTGTGACCAACATGTGCTCCGCCATTGCATAGTGCTGCTGACCTGTTCATTCCGTTATCTTTGGTTCCGACATATCCGTCCAGACCCTGCTGCAATACAACAGTTTCAGCGCTAACTGAAATGGAAAGGGAAAGCAGGATTAATGCAATTGCGAAGTATTTCATTGCTTATAATTAGTCCATTCTTATATATATTATTAGGTGGTGAAATACAAAGTTCCTTCGCTGGAGCTAGCTACTGTTTTTGTTGTTGGAGTGCCATTTCTTTCAATGGTTACTGTGTAAGCAGTGTTTGGTGTTAAATCGGAAACTAAATTTTTAATCCCTGAAAGATTTGTAGTAAATTCATAACTTGGATATTCGCTAACAGTCCCAGTTTTACCAAACATAGTGACCCATGGGTTGCCTGGCTTTTCTATAAGCGCACCTACCATTTCGCTGTTGCTGCTTTCAATCGATGCTGTTGGAAACATGGTTCCTGAGGAGGAGGTTGGATAAAGAACATGCAGGAAATTATCAAATTCACTTTCTACTTGGGGGGAGACCTCAATTCTCCATCTTCCTTCTGCTTCAAGGGCCGGAAGAGCAGGCACATAGCTGGCATACCTGTTTGCGCCGTCATGGTAGAACTCATATGAGTTGGCGTTATTGTAAGTGCCGTCTGCTGCAGCACCTCCGACCTTTGTTACTGTGTGCTGTTCAGGAAGAATTGTGCTAACATATAATTTGCTGTCTCCGCGGGAGACTGAAACAAGGCCCGTATCCTGCGAGCTTGTTCCCGGTGTGCCGCCATAAGAATTGGGAGTCGCACCCAAACTCCAGCTGCCTGAATCCTCTATCTCCGGGATTTCAATCGAATGCAACAGCCATCTTTTTTCATAGCTTGGCTCAAAAGCATTCACCCTGTCAAAAACAACAAAAATATCAGGCTTAAGATAAACATATACCCTCTGAACCTGGTCGGTTTTTATCTGCATGCCCTGGTCACTCCCGTCGTCCGAATATGCTGAAGTGAAATCACCATAATTGTAATTGTAATTATCAGTATCCTCGAATTTATCAATTATGCCCCTAAAATTCGCCCCGCCTGGATCCCGCGAGCCTATTGGATAAATATTATGGTAAAAATGTTGCCCGCCATCATTGCCTATGCTGGGTTTAAAAAAACCGGTTTCGCCAGGCATTTTTATAGTTAAGCTATTATGGGCTATAGTCCTGCGGTAATATGCATAGTAATGCTCTGCAGGAGGATCACCCCCTTTAATTATGTCACTTATCCCTGTGTCAATCGCAAGATAATCATCGCCCCTCACAATATTAAAATGCCCCTGGTCAGCATGGTCATGGTAGTTTGTCTTTCTTGTTATTCTAAAATTCGACCATATGTCCTGGCTTCCTTCAGAAAAGTCCCACCCTGACCTCATGTGCGTGGCTCCGTGCCTTTCCCAGTTTTTTACTAAGGGCAAATAATCTGGAGCTGTCCCTGAATCAGTCTTGTCTCTCCATAAAATATAGTGCCATCTCATTTTTTTGTCCCAGTTAATTGGCTGCTGATTGGCTACCCATTGAGCCAAAGAATCATCGAAATAACTGGCCAGAATGTAATTTGCAAAACTGAAAGTAAGGAAATACCAGGATCCGGCACCATCAGCTAAAGGAACATTTAAATTCTTGTAATCAGGCGTAAATTGATGGCTGAAGAACAATGGCAGTGATTTGAACTGGTTTGAAGTGCCAAGTATGTCTGTATCCGTGCCCAGGTCAAGCATGGCTATTGTTGTGAAACTCCCATGGCCATTTGCCCCATCGCTGAATATTGACCAAGTATATCCAATGGCAAACCAGCTGCCTGAGCAGCAATCCTCATAATCCTGAATCAAAGGGTAGATATAGGCTGGATCATTTGCCAGATGTTTAACATAATCCAAAGCCTCAATTGATTTATCAGTTAGTGCAGTATTTTCTCCATATAAAGCAAGACCTATGGGAACATGGAAATGGTCTCTCCTCCAGAGCCTTGAAGTTGTTGTCGGGCTAAAACTATCCAAGTGGTTCACCATCTCTGTGGCAAAATTCTCTTTTTCAGCAGGATAATCATTGCTAAGCACATTATAACACCAGTCATAAATAACAGCCATAGGCCTAATGTCCTGCCTTTCATCTATTGAGGTTATTGCATCATCACAATAAGATGAGTCATTTGTGATTAGATACAAAAAAGCAATGGCTTCGAGACGTGCTGAACAAGGACCGGTTACTGAATTTGAGACTAAAGTTTCGAATTCATCAATATGTGTTGCCCACTGGTTTTGGATTTCTGCAGGAAATTCTGAGCTGCAATCACTTGGATAGCATGCAGAACCATCAGCAGCCCTTCCACTCCTTGCCCTTATAACCGGAATTTCAAAATCCCTTACAAAAATCCTCGGCCTGTTTGCCCTTACCTTGTAACCATAACTTGAACTAGTGTCATCATACCCATCCCCATCCTCATCAATTCCGTTGTTTGGTATTTCCCCTCCAGCACAGGGCAAATCCTCCCCGTCGCAGTCCTCATCTATCCCATTGCCGCAGATTTCAGTTTCAGGAATACATGCAGATGAGCAGCTGCCGTCTCCCTCACATGTTTCGCCTGAAGGGCAGCCGCACTGCGAACAGTTATTTATGAGTGTTCCTTCGAAGCAGTAGAGCGGTTTTGTTAGGGAGCACTGGTCGTATAGCGTGCCATCGAAACAGGCTGGTTCGGCTCCTGAATCATAGGTTATGGTAATCTTTGGTCTTAGTGAAGTATCTGTAACGTAATTGCTAGTGTAGACTGTCATACCACTCCATGTGTCCAGCAAGGTTCCATGGAGGACAGCACCATAGTTGGGATGGCTTGCTGAATCATTCACCCAGGAATCGACAAATGAAGTTAAATCCCACTCAACCCAACCAAGGCCTGTTCCTGAAGAGGGACTTGCTGTTGCATAGATATCTTCTGCTCCTGTTGCAGCTCCCTGCTGCCAGTTTTCTGTTGAGGTTGCCTGCGTCCAGTCCGAGCGGATTTCGGAGATTGGATTGCCGCAGCTAACTCCGTTGGTGCCCTCTTCCCAATACTTCTTTAATTCATATGCATACGTAAGCGTGCCCTGTGGCCTCTCATCCTCGAGAGAGTAAAGGGAAAGTGTTGCGGAATTTATTGTGGAGCCTCCCGGAATCTGGCTCAAATCGAAACTTAGCAGCATTGAGCTTTGGTCAGTGCCACCAATGCCAAACCCGATATAATTCCCCTTGTTGCACAAAGGGGCAGACTTGTCCATTCCGTTGTCCCTAATTCCGATGTAACCGTCCAAACCATCCTGCAAAATTAGGGTTTCGGCACTAACTGAAGCTAAAAGGAAAATCAGGATTATTGGAATTATGAGGTATTTCATCGCTAATAATTAGTCCATTCTTATATATATTGTTAGGTGGTGAAATACAAAGTTCCTTCGCTGGAGCTTGTGACTGTTTGTGTTGTTGGTGTGCCATTCCTTTCAATAATAATATCATATGCGGCATTTGGTTCCAAATCAGAAACTAAATTTTTAATTCCAGAAAGGTTTGTGGTGAATTCGTAATTGACTGAATTAATTGTATCTCCTGTTTTGCCGAACATTGTAACCCAAGGCCCCCCTGTTTTCTCAATAAGCGCTCCTACAAGATTGCCTCCATCGATTGCCGCAGTTGGGAACATGGTTCCTGAGCTGGAGGTCGGGTAGAGCACATGTAAAAAGTTGTCGAAGTTTGAGGGGTTTTGCGGGGAGACTTCGATGCGCCATTTTCCGTAAACGTCTGCATCCTCCTCTGCATAGCGGTGGTAATCAATAACGCAGTTCTCACCTGCGGCGTAGAATTCATAAGAGCCTGCTGTATTGTAATGGCCAGAAGAATCCTGCCCGCCGATTTTTGTAATCTTTGATTCTGCAGGGAGCAAGGTATTAACATACAGCTTGCTGTTCCCTTCAGAAACCGAAAGAAGTTTTGCATCAGTGCTTGCCCTGTCTTTTGTTCCGCCGTAACTGTTCCCGCTTCCCTCTGTCCATCTGCCTGAATCCTCAATTGTTGGAACATTAACTGAATGCAGAAGCCAGCTCTTTTTGAAATCAGGGGAGGGAGAATTGATGCGGTCATGAACAATAAAAATCGGGTCGTTTTGTTTGTCGATTATCGTGAAACTTCGCTGGAAGTAATCAACTGTTGAGGCAGGGTATGCAGTTGCAATGTCGGCAAGGGAGTAGATGTAATCATTTGTTGCGTCATAGGAAATTATTGAGCCCCTTTCATATGGCGATTCTGTCGGGAGCTGGGAAGGATAGTTTTCCGGGTATGGTACCAACCTCTGGCCGCCGGAATTAGAATATTGCTGCACTGGCCTCCCATACATAAATGCCTCAGTCTCGTCAGGATTGTAAATTAGCATTGTATTATGAGATATTGTTTGTTTATGATAGTCCCAATGGTGGGTTTTCATTGCCCCTTGATAAATCCCGGAGTCCAAAGCTAACCTATTCTGACCCCTTGCAATAGTGAATGTTCCCTGATGCCAATGATTATGAGCCCAAGTTATGAGTTCTGCCCTGAATGCTGATGAAATATCTGTTGAATCTTTGCTGTAATCATAGCCGCTCTTGAAGTAAACCGTCCCATAAACATCAAAGAATCTTGAATCCGGCAAAAAGGAAGGGTCTTGCTTTCCCAGATGCCTGTCATCCCACAGAATGAGTATAATATATTCCAACCCTTGGTAGATATAACCATAATCAGCCAGCCATCGCCCAACTCTTGCAAGCTCATCATCAGGGTCAAATAAATTTCTGATATGACTTAACCTTAACATTTGACCTAATTCTGTTGGACCATATAGGCCGGAAGTATAACCTAAAAATTTACCGTCTCCATGCAGTGTTGAACCCGCACCGTAGCTAGAGTATGCCCATGCGGGCCTTGATTGATAATAGTAGAAATAAAGCCCATTCTGGATAAAACCTGTATTCTCCAAATAACTTGCATCTCCCATTGCGGTGTAAAGGGAATATGTTAGCTCAATTGCCGTATTAAATTGTCTTGCTGCTTCATATTCTTTAGCAAACCCGGAACCGTCTCCATAAGCAAGGTTGAAAGTAGGGAGCCATTGATTATCTATTCTGTTAAAAGCCCATTCAAGATGCTCCAGGGCAACTGAATTGCTTTGATTGACCTCCCCTGGACCGGTAGAATGGTTGAATGAAATTAATGGAGGTATCACTTCCCTTGCACAAACCCCGCCGCCTCCATACTCTACAGAACTATTATGTTCCGAATCAGCAGTATCCAAAAGCCTTGTTACAGCCAGTTCTTTTTCAGACTCACTAAAATAATTGAAAAGCCAGTCAGTTGCAAGAAATTCCTCCTCGGAATCTTTCCCCCAGTTACCGGAAACTGAATTGTAAAAATTTACCATTACTGCCCTTGCTTCTTCTGCGTAGCTTGTATCACCAGTCATCAAATAAAAAAATGCCCAGATATATGCATTATCCTTAGTTGGATAATCGCCATCTACTGTGCTTTTCAGCACATTCCACTCATCAATATGGCTTCTCCATTGCCCAGGATAATTTGAATTGCAGAAGGATTCAGCAACTAAACTTGAACCTACCCTGCACCTATACATATCCAGATTGTCCTCGGTTAAATAAATCCTTGGGTGGGTGCTTCGCACTTTGTAATAGCCATCTCCACAGTCTTCGTTGTACCATCCATCATCGTTGTCATCTATGTGATTGCCGCAGATTTCCCCTCCGGCACAAGGCAAATCCTCGCCATCACAGTCCTCGTCAATCCCATTCCCGCAGATTTCTGTTTCAGGAATGCATCCGGATGAGCAGCTGCCGTCTCCCTCACATGTTTCTCCCGGAGGGCAGCCGCACTGGGAGCAGCTGTTTACCAGTGTCCCGCCTGAACAGTAGAGCGGTTTTGTCAGGGAGCACTGGTCATATAGCGTGCCATCGGAACATGTCGGCTCAGCGCCGGAATCATAGATTATGGTGATCTTTGGTCTTAGTGAAGTATCGATAGCATAATTGCGGGAGTATACCTTCACGCCGTTCCATGTGTCTAGTGAAGTTCCGTGGAGAACAGCACCATAGTTAGGATGGCTTGCTGAATCATTAACCCAGGAATCGACAAGGGAGGTGAAATCCCACTCAATCCATCCAATACCCTCCTCACTTGAGGGGATTCCTGTTGGATAGATATCCTCTGTCCCTGTTGCCCCACCCTGCTGCCAGTTTACGGAAGAGCTTGCCTGCGTCCAGTTTGATGGCATTTGGGAGAGTGGGTTGCCGCAACCTGCGGCGTTTGTTCCTTCTTCCCAATCCTTCTTCAGTTCATATGCATAGCTGAGCGCGCCCTGCGGCCGGTTGTCCTCAAGGGAGTATATAAAGAGTGTTGCGGAGGTTATTGTCGAGCCTGCAGGGATTTGGCTTAAATCAAAACTTAGCAGCATTGAGCTTTGGTCAGTGCCACCAATGCCAAACCCGATATAATTCCCCTTGTTGCACAAAGGGGCAGACTTGTCCATTCCGTTATCCTTGGTGCCAGCATAACCATTCAAACCATCCTGCAAAATTAGGGTTTCAGCACTGGCTGAAGCTAAAAAGAAAATCAAAATTATTGGCAAAATTATATGTTTCATTAACTAAAGTAAGGATAAACTAATATTTATTGTTTTTGCTGAAAACGTTGCTAAGTGGTTAAGGCTCAAATTCCAAAGTTCCGGAATTGTTGCTTTTCATTGTAACTGTGCGGGTTGTTTTTTTAGTTACATTTTCTATAGTTATGTCATAACTTGTGTCCGGACTTAAATTGTTGACTGTGTTTTTTACAATCGTTGATGCATCATACTGATATTGGATTTCCTCGCGGGAGCAGGTATTCACTATCACCTGCATGGTGGAAATTTCACAACTCCATGAATTAACCACAATTTCCTCAAGGCATATCTGTTCCTGCGAAGGCCTTGATGAGATGTCCCCGCACCTGTTCAAATCGTCACAGACCCTGCTTTGGGTTTCATTTGTGCATTCAGTCCATTCATCACAGGACCAGTCCTCATCACAGTCCTCCTCAATTAGGGTGAATGTTTTCCTCACATAGGTGACCTCCCCTGAACTCGCCCATATCCAGTGGGCCTCTGTTTCCTCAGGAAAATCAAGAACCCGCATTTCCCAGGGGGCAACACCATATGCGCCCAAATCGGTTGCATCCTCCCACAAACTGTCATTGAAGCTTGTGGCCTTCCACCATTTTACAACTGATGAGGAGGTGGCTTTCCAGGTATCATCCGAATAAAGTTTGTTCCCGCAATAGAGAACATCCACAAGAATTCCCTTTGAACCTGTGGAGTTTATTGATTTCACGGCAATGACATTTTCCCCAATATTTGGTTTTGCCTCAAAGGTTTTTGACTGAAGCCAGAAATTATGGGTTCAGAGAGATTGACCATTGAAATATAATTCCAAATTGTCATCGGCAGTTATTGTTATATATATGGACCTGCAGGCAAATGCCGAATTTACCAAGATTAAAAGGCATAGTAGAAGAATTATTCTTTTCATCAGTTATAATTAGTACTTTCTTTTATATATTCATATATATTGGGGGAATTCCTTAAATCTTCAATTTTTCCCCGATCAGATTTGCAATATCCTGGGAAACCTTCCTGTAATCAAAATTCTTTACCGCATGCTCCCTTGCCTTTTTCCCCATCTGTTCCATCATTTCCCCATCTGTAAGCATTTTCAGCAGATATTCCGCCAAATCATCAACATCTGCCCTGCAGGCGAATGTTTTGGGCTCATCAAACTTAACTATGTGTTTTTCCTTAAAGCCCATGCTTTTGTAGACCCATTCCTCTTCCAAATCGATTGTTTCCCCAACCTTTGCAAGAAAGCCGGTTTCACCATGGACAACTGTGTCCTTTACCCCCATTGCATCAATCCCCAGAACGGGGATTCCGCATGCCTGGGCCTCAACCTGAACCATACCAAAGCCCTCAATCCTGCTTGGGGCGGCATAAACATCAGCTGCGCAGATTAGTGTCCGCATAGTTTCCCTTGAGATGGGGCCATCAATATACTTTATCCTTTTTCTCGGCAGGTCTTCTTCCTGGATTATTTTCTTCTCATCCCTGTAATGGTATCTTGGCTCCTTTGCCTCCCAGCTTTTGCCCACATATTTCCACTTGCTAAATTCGCCATTTATTTTTCCCAATGCTTTCAGGACTTCCTGAAAACCCTTGCTTGTTGTGTCCCCGCCAATTGTGAGAATTAATTTTTCATCATCCTTAACCCCCAAAAGTTCGCGCATCTTAACAACTTTCGGGTCATCCTTTGGAATGGGGCTCATTTGTTTGGTATCAATTCCAATTGGCATTGGATAAATATTCGGATTGGAAACACCATCTCTCCTATAGGTTTCCTTAACCCAATTGCTTGTGACCATTATTAGCGGGAGTTCATTCAGGACATCATGGTAATTGGCGACCCATCCATCGGCATTAATCCAGGGGACAGGAGTAATTCCCCTTTCCATGGGGTCAATAATTATGTTTGGTGTGTCCCCCCAAAAGCCGATTCCAATTGAGACATCTGGCTTAAAGTTCTCAAACAGCACATCTTTTTCAAAAGTGGCATCCCTGTCGCAGGGCCTTACAGGATAACCATTCTCTTTTAGTCCCCTGTAGAGGAAATCCCCCTGCAGACTTACTCCATCGAGTTCAGCTGGAAAGGGATAGAAGACAACGCTCTTGAATTTTTCAGTAGCGTCTTTCTCATGCGTTGGTTGCCCTTCGGCAACTGTCTCTGCGCTCTCCATTCACAAAACCTTGTTGAATGTTTCTTTGTCCGAACAGCTCAGTGATTCGAAGCTGTCCTTATCAAAACAGTAGACTTTGTTTATTAAATACCTTTTCTTTTCGAATTCACGCGCGTTCAGCGCGAAAATCCCGCCCGCACGCGTGTTCGGCACGCAGTGCGAAGGTTTTTCCCTGTGCGTGTAGGAAAACTCGAACAACTCCTTGCATTTCATGAGTCCGTCCTTAATCATCGCTCGCACCGCCCTGTTCGCCTCGATGTGGCGGTTGTGGCCGTACTCGCCGTTCTTCCCATGCGTGAAGACATAATCAAACTCCTTGTCCATCGCAATCGGTTCAATGCGCTTCACCAATTCATCAAGCGAAAGCTTCTTCTCCACATGTTCGTCATCCAAATCAGAAATAAATGCACGCGCATTCAGTTCAGAACAGACCTTAAAAAATTTTGGCTTCCTGTCCTTATCATCTTTCCTGCAAAGTGAGAGGATTGTCCAATTCCAATCTTTCTCGTGCAGAATCTTGCCGCCCATCCAGATTGTCTCATCATCAGGGTGGGCAACAACAACCAATGCCTTTACCATAATAGGGTTTTATGGCAAAGTAATAAATACTATTATTCCCTTTTTTTTGGCAGTATGGCGGGAAATAAAGCAAAAAACCGGGAGCAAATTGAAATAAGGGAAGTGAAGAACTACTCCCAATTGTCCAGAGAAATTTCCGGGGAAATAATCAGGCAATTGAAGAAAAAACCCTCCTCAGTTCTTGCACTGGCCTCCGGCAACACGCCAAAGGGGGCTTACAAAGAATTGGTGAAAGCATATCTGAAAAGGAAGGTCAGCTTCTCAAAGGCGCACTTTGTTGAACTGGACGAATATATTGGGACAACTGACCGGAGGGACACCCTTACACACTACTTCGAAAAGAACTTATTTTCTAAATTAAATTTCAAAAAGAAAAATATTATGCGGTTTGATGCTGAAAATCCGTTAAGGAAGGAGTGTGCGCGTTTCGAATCGTTTATTGCGCGCAAAGGGATTGATTTTTTGCTGCTTGGCATCGGCGCCAATGCACACATCGGTTTCAATGAACCGGGAACTGCATTCTCCTCGAAGACGCATGTTGTAACTCTGAAGCGCTCGACAATTGAGAGAAAGAGGGGGAGGATGAGGGGCAAGCCGCCGATAAAGGCCGTCACTCTTGGGCTGGGCACGCTTATGAAGGCAAAGAAAGTTGTGCTTGCCGCAAGCGGCTCCGCAAAAGCAGGGGCGATTTCTAAAATGCTGAAAACAAAGCCGAACAGGAAAGTCCCGGCATCAATTCTGCAGAGGCACAAAAACCTGACAGTGATTGTGGACAAAGAAGCAGCAAAATTAATCTGATTAGTGGGCCAACGCTTTTTGGAGAACAAGCCTTGCGCTTAGGTAGGCAAGCAGTGATTCCGCCCCCTGATTGAGATTCACCCCTGTCTTTGTGATTCCGTCGAAACAACCCCCTGTTGAATCATCATAAACCATCTGGTTGCTGGAATTCCTTCCCAAAAACCATTCAAATGATTTCCTTGAGTTGGTTAAGTAGTCCTTATCGCCGGTAGATTTGAATGCCTTGAGATATGCAACGGTCATGCCCCCTGCCTCAATAGGCTGCTGATCATATAATGACCTTTCCTGGTCTTTTTTGAACCAGCCATCCTGGCCGATTGGAACCAACTTGCCGTCAATGAAATGGGTTTTTGTGAGAAAATCCATGGATGTTTTTGCGACTTTTTCAAGGCTGCCGGTTTTGTCAATTTTTCCCGCCTCAAAAAGGGCCTCAGGTATAATGCTATTTCCATAAGTAAGGTATTTCTCAAACCACTTCCAATTGAGGTCGCTGCTTTCATCAAATTTGGAAATCAGGGAATTGGAAATTTTTTCAATTGCCCCGTGGTCAACATCCAATAAATCCCTTGCATAAGTCATTCCTATCAGGGAATCGGCCTGCGCCCTGGGCGAAATTAATTCATCACTTTTCCCAATCGCCTTCTCGAGAACTTTCTTCGCCCTTAACTTATACTCATCAGGAAAGGAACTTTTCAGTACATTGCCCATTGCATGAACTGCCCTCCCAAAACTGTCCTCACTTCCCCTGCCATCTACAAATTCCCTGTTTATGTCCAGGACATTATGGAAGTAACCGTCCCTCATCTGGCATTTTTCAATAAATTTCATGAAAGTGTTTGCGGTGCGAAGCATCTTTCTAGATTTGTACAGTTCATACCCTTTTGCAGCTACTGAAATCGCCCTTGCATTGTCATCAAGGGTGTAACCGCTCTCCTTATTGGGTTTGGAGTAATCCGCAAACTGTATCATGCCAAAATCATCGGTCATATGGTAAAAATGCCGGAAATTGATTCTCGGAAGCTTGCTGAAGTAGTTGAACTCCCCTGGCAAAAGGGTTGAAAAGGTGTTGTAGTACTTTGCCGAAACATTCTGCCAGGTCATTCTCCTGCTGTAATCAAATGCCTTAATTTCAAGCTTTCTCCTGAGCTTGTTATCATCCAAAAGTTCAATTGTCCTCTTCGCAAAAATTTTAGGGTTATTTCTCCTTAACATAATCCCCCTTCCATTTGCAAGGACCTCCTCATTGTATTTGTTTCTGGAGGAGATTATTGCCTTGCCTGCCGCCATGGCATAACTCACAGTTCCGCTGCATATCTGCTTTGGGTCTATTGAGGGGGCAAGATAAACCTCTGTTAAATTCAAAAAATCCACTATTTCATTAAGGCTTAGATATTTGTCCAGGAATTTAACGGACCGCTCAACGCCCAGGTTTTTTGCAAGTTGCTTAAGCTCAAGCCGGTAGGATTCCCCCTCTTCCTCTCTGACTTTGGGGTGGGTTTCTCCAATAACTAGATAAAGGGCATCTGGATGTTTCTTAAGTATTTCAGGCATTGCATTTATGACAAACTCGACTCCTTTCCCCCTGCTCAGCAGGCCAAAAGTGAGAAGGACTTTTGAATTCTTAAGGCCGTACTTTTTCTTCAGCCTGTTTTTTTGCTTTGAGAAGTTGACATTTGGCCCGCCATGGGGTATGACAACAATTTTTTCCGGAGGAATTTCATATTCATTGGTGAGGATTTCCTTTGCATTGTTGGTCATTACAACAATTCTGTCACTCTTTTCGGCTATGCTCTCCACAACCCTTTTCAAATCCTCTTCAGGATCCTCCAGCACGGTGTGGAAAGTGACGATTATTTTCTTCTTCACCAGGCCCATCAGATGCAGGATGTTCTCTCCCCAATCCCCGCCAAAAATGCCGAATTCATGCTGTATATTCAACATTTTTACGCTCCTCAAGGAGTTTATTTTTTTAGCGGCGGCCTCATAACTTTCCAAATTATCCTCAGTTATATTGAAAACCACCTTTTTATTGTAGACCCTGAATTCTGATTGATTTTCCTCCATGGCAATTACTTTTGGCTGGACATGTGAACCAAACTTTTTGTGAATTGCGTCAGAGAGGTCTTTAGTAAAAGTCGCGATGCCGCATTCCCTCGGCGGGTAGGTTGAGAGAAAGACAACCTTGCTTGAAGAAAAAAGATTCAACACGTATATTTTAGGGGGTGAAACAAATAAAAAAGCTAATTAATGACGATTTGCATCACTTCATCGAGTTGAGAACACTTTTCAGGCCCATCTTGCGGACAGTGATTACCGAATCAGCTCCGCCGCCATAAATGAGCACGCTTTTTTTGTCGGAAGTCTGAACCAGCCCCGAGGGAAATACAACCTTATTATTAAATCCCTTTTTTTCAGAATCAAGATCGGAGCCGAACAGGGGTTCCTTTGCAGGTGTCCTCCCGATTACTTTTGCGGGATTTTTAAGGTCAAATAGAAGGGCTCCTGCCATGTAAATCTTATGTGAATCCGGGTCCCTCTTCTTTGTTAATCTCACACCATGATAAATCTCCAGCCAACCTTCCTTTGTTTTTATCGGCACAGTCCCTGCCCCTATCCTGAGATAATCCCATGCATTGTTTCTGGGCTCAAGTATCGGCCTGTCCTTCCCCCAGAAGATAAGGTCCTTTGAATAGGAAATCCAGATGCTTGGCTTGCTGAAAATCATTGTTCCTTCAGGGCGATGAAGGGCGACATAGTAACCGTTAATTTTTTCAGGGAAAATCACAACATCCTTGTTTTGCTGCCGAAAGATTATGCCCTCCCTTTTCCATTGATTCAGATTTTTGGAGGTTGCAAGTGATGTTGATACCCCGCCATGCAGGGAAACAGAAACATAGGTCATTGCATATTTGTTTTCCTTTTTTAAATAAGTGATTCTCGGGTCCTCAACACCAAAATCCCCGTCATCCCTTACCCCGTAAAAGTCAGGCTTTTCACTTATCTTTTCCACTTCCAGCCCGCTTTTGTCGAGAGTTATTTTTCTGAAATGGGAAATTGTAGGGAGCCTTGAAATGTCATCTGAAAGCCAGTAATAGTCGGGGGCAAGCTTCATCTTTCTCCTGCTTAACTTTTCGATTTGCCACTCAAGCTTGTGCGTACCGCAGCATCTCGGGGCGAGGAAGGTCTTTTCATCATGTTTTGGTGTTTCAGCCACCCTTGCATAGAGCAGTACTTTCCCGTTCTTTAGCCTTATGGCTGATGGGTTAAATACGCCCCTCATCCTGAAGTCCTTGCGGGTGGGTTTCACCATGTCAGGAGTTACCAGTGTTTTTGCCTCAATTTTCATGCTTAAATAGAAACAAAGAAGGAATATATAAGCTTTGCCCCCAGATATTAATTGTAAATGCTGTCGGGGTGATTGATTGAAAGAACAGATTTTGGACACTACCTTTTCTGCGGAGGAAACTGCAGAGGTTCTGGACAAGATAAAGAATCTTATTGAGTCCTATTCCAAACTAGGCATGGGGAAGCAGATAAATATTAAAGTTGTAATGGATACCGACCGGGAAAAATGAATACTAATTATTTGCGAGCCTACAGGACGAGCATGTCCCCTTTATGGGGACGTCGTGTACACTGAGAAAGCCGTGTAGCCCGGAGGAGGTTACAGATAAAAGAGTTGTAACCCTGAGCAGCGCCCCAGGGAATTAAAACAGCTCGATTTATGTATAATCAGCCGAGGAGGAACTTTTTTCGTGGCAAATTATATCCTGGCAAATTAAGCACGAAGGCCCTAATTCACATTTCGAAGGGCAAGCATCAGGGGAGAATTGGGAACAATATCCCTCATCATCTTGTGGATTTATCAAGCAGCCACTTAAAAAGAAAACTACAACCAACAAGCCAATTAACAAAATTACCTTTCTCATAATCCACAAATAAGCCCAAACTGCTATTTATATCTTCCTAAACCCTGAGCAGCGCCCCCCACCGGCACTGCTTGGCCACCCAATTTACCACTGAAAAGGTGTTAGGGCTACAATTCTATAGCCCGGAGGAGATTCGAACTCCCGTCTCCGGCTCCAAAGGCCGGCATACTTGGCCACTATACTACCGGGCTGTAAAATTGACAAATTTGAGGCTTCTGGTCAATTATTTAAAGCTTTCTCAAAGTAATCTATTGGTGCTGAAAGGGTTTAAAACCGTTGTTTTCGGCAGGTAAAATTGTTGGTAGTGGGCCTGTAGCATAGTCTGGCTGGTGCATTCCGCTGATAACGGAAAGGTCCTCGGTTCAAATCCGAGCAGGCCCATTCCAAAATTAGATCTTATTCCCTTATCTGCCCGTCGATTCCTAATACAACCTTTTTGAGGGTGATTCTTTTTCCGCTCTCGTCCAGCGCCTCTTCAACCACTGAGTATAGGGAACCACAGCAGGGGACTTCCATTATTGCGACAGTTATTGTGTTCAAATCATTCATTTCAATAATGCTCTTTATTTTTTCCTTGTAGGCACCAATATCATCCAGTTTTGGGCAGCCTATTGCGACACTTTTCCCTTTCAGCAGCTGCGAATGGAAATTTGCATTTGCATATGCTGTGCAGTCTGCCGCAATCAAAAGGTCGGAATTCTGGAAATAGGGCGCATTGGGAGGAAGGAGGTTTAATTGCACAGGCCATTGCTGCAATTCGGATTCCTGTTCGGAATGTTCGACCGCAGGAGAGCTGCCTGGTTTTTTTCTTAAATCCATCATTGCGGCACCTGGGCAGGTATGGCCTTCGTGGGAATGGTGAGCGTGGTGGGGGTGTTCAACAGCAGATTTTGGGGATTCTTCCTCAACTTCGAGGGGGTTCTTTTCCCCCATTTCCTCGAGGTAATTTACCGCCTCCCAGAAAAAGTCCTCCTGTTTGTGGTCCTTCAAATGCTGCAAATGTGCCTTAACCACATTCTTCCCCTGCTTTGAAATCTTTTCCATAACTTTCCTCTCATCATAGGGCTCTGCTTCCCTTTCAACAATTGTAATTGCCCCCTCAGGGCAGTGCCCTAAGCAATTTCCCAAACCATCACAAAATAAATCACTAATCAGCCTTGCCTTTCCGTCAATTACCTGCAACGCGCCCTCATAACAGTTTGGAACGCATAAACCACAACCGTTGCATTTATCCTCATCAATTTCCACGATTTCCCTTTTCATCCAATTCCTCCTATCGCTA
>JAFCCJ010000057.1 GCA_017610305.1 Candidatus Iainarchaeum sp. | reverse complement strand
TGGGGACGACTACACACAGGACTACTGTGAGGAATACGGTGGAGAATATGATGCAAGGGAAGACGGCTATTGCTGCCTTGACAGAACCATTGAGGACTTCTATTTCCTCGAAGAGTCAGAGCACAACCTTGAGTTCTATTGTGTAGATGCTCTAGGAAACCAGACACTGGAAGAAAATTATGACGACGAGAAATTCAAGGTAGATGGAACACCATTCGAGATTCCACTATATAAGAAGTGGAACCTAATCTCAGTGCCGTTCACACTGCTGGACAACGATACAACCGCAGTGTTTGCCGACATTGAGGAGGACATAGAATCAGTATGGTCCTATGATCCTGTGGCAGATGATTGGTATGTCTATCACCCAGATGACCCGGGTTTAAGTAACCTGGAAACAATAGACCCTGGTTGGGGATATTGGGTTAATGCATACAACGACACGGCATTGCTGATTGGCGGAAGTCTCTTCCAGCCGGCAAGACTGCCTCCAAGTAGGAGCCTTATGCCGGGATGGAACCTCATTGGTTACTACGGCGTAAGCTGGGAGCTCTATCCGTACATGGATGACCAGATATTCGCCTGTGGGGATGGGTTCGATGATGGACCTGAGAGATTAGTGTTTGGTGACAAGGTGTATTGTGCACTGAACTCACTGATTGACACACAGGAAGGATATCCAAGATGGAGCGCATTGTGGAGTTACCTCAACTGCGGAGGCCATAATGAGTTCTGGTTAGGACTCAATGCCTGCGGTTACGGACCACAAGGTGAATTGGATAGAATGTACGCAGGAAGAGGTTACTGGGTTGAATTGGACGTAGCAGACCTCTATTCACCAGCAACCACATGCATATGGAACGAGGATTTCGTATGCAGGTGGACAGGCGGCGGGATTATACCATAGTCCCGTCCCAATTAATTTTTTTTATTTTCCGAAATTAGTGATAAGATAGCTTTAAAAGAATTAACTCGTTAACTATATAAGAGGATTAAATATGAAAAGCCCAAGAATTTTCACCGGTTTTATTCTAATTTTAATGCTTACACTATTATCTGTTTCTGTTTTTGCCCAGCCAAGCGGGCACCAATTTTATGGCCTTGTAACAAGCGGAGGTTTCGCCGTACCTGATGGAATTACAATAATTGCAAGGGGAACAGGGTATGAGGACCAGGTCACACACACAAGTGATGGAAAGTATGGCCAGGCTCCTGCAGATATTTTTATAGTTAAAGACCCTGATGGATACAGGCATGGAAAGACCGTTGAATTTTACATTAATGATGAAAAGGTTGGGGAAGCAACATACCAATCCTTGGAAACCACCAATCTTAATTTTGAAGCCACTAATGTAGGTCCAATCTGCGGAAATACAAGTTGTGAAGAAGGGGAAGATTGCAGCACTTGTGAGGCTGATTGCGGGGCATGCGCTCCTGTTGATCCGCCAGCAGCACCCGGCGGTAGTCCAGGCGGTAGCCCAGGTGGCAGCCCAAGCGGAGGGGCCAACGACAATCTCCTTAAGGTTAACAAAGCTAGTTTAGAAATAGATGAGAAAGTAACCGCAAGCGTTAAATGCCTTTGGAAATTTGGATGCACACTTTTGATTGATGGTGAGGAAGTTGCCGAATTTGTGAAAGTTCTTGGTTGGCAGGATTTCTCAACCAGTTTCGATTCTGATGGGGATAAGGTATTTGAGTTCCATAGGAAAGGCCTTGTCGGAGATACACTCCTTGCAACCAAAACAGTAAAGGTTGCCGCATTGGCAGGAGCGGGAGATGAAGAAACAGGGGAAGAAACAGTGGAAGATGAAGAGATTGACGCCTGTGAGGGAATAACCTGTACCGATAATAACCCATGTACTGTTGATTTTTGTTTAAATGCGGACTGTAAATATGAGGCATTGGATGACGGGGACACTTGTTATCTTGAGGGAACAGAATGTGTCTGCACATCGGGAGAATGTATACTCCCAGAACCGGCTGAATGAGGCCCTGATGGGGGAGAAGATGGCTCAGCACCAACAGGTTTCTTTGCTTTGGGGGACTTAACAGGAATTCTTATAGGGATTGCAATCCTTTTGCTCTTAGGAGTAGTTGTCTTCTATTACGTAATATCGAAGAAGAAGAAATAGTGCCTATTTTTTGGACTTTTTTATTCGCCCATAGATATCTTCATATCTTATAATATCGTTCTCATCCACCTTTCCAAATGAGATTTCCAGGATGCTCCCACCCTTTAAACTCGAAAGCCGATGCCTAATTCCCTTCGGAATTAGGTACTGATAGCCCTTCTTTCCGATAAACTTTTTCTTTCCCATCTCTATTTTCATTCCCTTATCAAGGGGAATCCATAGCTCACTCCTGTTTTTGTGGGATTGTAGGCTGAGTACCCCACCGCTTTTGACATGAATAAGTTTAACAGTGCATTTCTCCCCATGGGAAATCAAATCATAACTCCCCCAGGGCTTCTTTGTTTTACTTACTTTTTTCCCTTCACCCATAATTTCACCAACAAAATAATAGCAGAAAAGCTTAAATATTCTTTAGGATTAATGGAAGTTCCTCCAGTAAATCACTGCCAATCAGGCCATAGCCTTTCTTCCTAAATGCCCTGTCCCCGGCAAGCCCATTGAGAAAGGCAGCAGCAGATGCAGATTCAAACAGGGGATTTCCCATAGATGCAAATGCCCCGCACAAACCGCTTAAAACATCCCCAGTTCCGCCAACAGTCATCCCCGCATTGCCGGTATCGTTGAATTTCAACATTGCACCATCTGAAATAACATCAATCTTTCCCTTCAAAAGCATACAACATTTATGTTTCTTCGCAACCTCTCTCACAATTTTCTCCTTTTCATCAATCCCCAATCCCTTTCCCACTTTTCTGCCTGAAAAAATTCCAAACTCAGTGGAATGGGGGGTCAGCAAAACATTGCCCTTAAACTTCATCCCCTTCACGGCCTTTATCGCATCTGCATCAAGTATCAAGGGCTTTTTTGTCCTCTTCACAATCTCCTTAACCAAATCAATTGTTTCTTTTTTCTGCCCCAAACCAGGCCCAATCAATATGGCATCAACCTTATTCTCATACATCATAATCCTGTCAATATGCTTTTTCCCCAGCCAATCGCCGTCCATTTTCAGGGTAATTATATCGGGAAGATATGTGTTAATTGTAAGCGCAACCTCCCTTGGCGCGGCAACCAAAACCAAATCAGTGCCTGTCCTTAATGCGGCTGCGGCCGCAAGGGTTGCAAGGCTTGCCGCACCGACAAAATCAATGGAGCCGGCGACAATCAGCAATCTCCCATTATCTCCCTTATGGCTTTCTGCCTCCCTTTTCCCCAAAGCCTCTTTCAAATCCCCGGGCCCTGAGAAAGCCGATGCCTTTTTTGGGATTCCAATATCAATAACCACGGCCTTTTTCTTTAATTTACCCAACCCTTTCTTGAAACTGTGCAGGCAATAAATAACATCTGCCTTTGCGATTAATTTCCCTAATCCTGAATCAGAATCCATTCCTGAGGGAAGGTCAATTGCAATTTTTTTCGCCTTTGAGGAATTGAATTTTCGTATCGCCGAAGCATAGGGCTCCCTAATCTCCCCCCTAACTCCAGTACCTAACATTGCATCAACAATAAAATCAGCGCCATTTAACAGGTTTAGTTTCTCAGAACCAAAAACCATTTTCTTTTTCAGTTTTTTTAAATTTCCAGCAGACTCTTTTCCCAATTTATTCCTCTCGCCAAGAAAAATAACCTTAACATCACAAAGATTTTCCAGATGCCTTGCAAGTACAAAGCCATCCCCGCCATTGTTCCCCTGCCCGCATAAAACAACAACTTTTTTCCCGTTTAATTTGAACCTCTTTTCCATTTCAAAAAATATATTTTTACCCGCATTCTCCATAAGTTCGGCAATGCTGACACCGAAGTAAGGGGTGTTTTCCTCAACAATCCGCATTTCTTTTGCTGAAATCATCCGACAACCTTTTTCAGCTCTTCTTTCAGGATTCTGCTTACAGTTCCCCCGTCAGCTTTTCCCCTGGCCTCTTTCATAACGTCCCCCATCAGGGCACCCAATGAACGCATCCCATTTTCCTTAACCATTGCCCCATTATCAGAAATAACTTTCCTCACAATCCCAATAACCTCGGCATCACCAATCTTTTCAATTTTCATCCCTGCAATAATCCCGTCAATTCCTGAAACAGGATTCTCACTCCACTCAGACATCACTTTTAGCAGAATGTCCTGGGTAATCTGCCCCTTCTTCAATGCGCCCAAGGCGGCCTCAACCATTTCCTCAGAAATATTCTCTATTTTTATGCCATCCCTTTTCAGTTGGGTCAGGCCCTCCAAAAGCAATACCGCGGTTTTTGTCGCATCAAATCCCTTTCCAACAAGCTTCTCAAAAAACCTTGCATGGTTATTGAGCACCATTCCATCAATCAGGTTTTTGCTGAGGTCGAATTTTTCCCTGTATAGTTGCCTTCTTTCCCCAATTTCCAGTGGCAGATCCTTTTTCAATTCAGCCAGCAGTTTTTTGTCAACCTTCACCGATTCCAAATCAGTTTCAGGATACATCCTTGCCGCCCCTGGAAGTGGCCTTGAATATTCGGTATTCCCCCCATCCAATGCATTCCTTGTTTCCTCAGGAACGCCTGTCAATGCCTCCCTGCACCTTTCCAAAATAACCTCAATTGCCTTAACCGCCTTTTCCTCAGGCGCACATACAAAAGCAAAACCATCCCCCTCTTCGCACCCTAATTTTTCCCTCACCTTAACAACTTCCCCCTCACTGACCCCGTGGGCAGGAAGTTCATCAGAATGCAGCAGGCCCTTAATCCCTGCCCTTGATTTTACATATGATGCAAGTTCAGTTCCAAACCGCCTGTCCGGCTGAATCTCCTTTCCAATAAGCCCATCAAAACCCCTCAATCTTACACCCATTACTTTGCACCCGTTCAAACAGTTTGCAATAAATTTGCAGGCGGTTGCCTTGAACAAATCAGTTAGGTCAACAACCTTCCCGTCGATATTGTTCTCCCTAATTCCCCTTCCTAAAATTTCCCTCTTAATCTCGAGCAGCTTTTCCTGCCTTTCAATTTCCCTCTCAACATAAACATCAATTAAATCAAGTTCCTGCACGCCCTTTATTTCAACCCTCGCCCCCTGCGCAATTGAAATATTCACGTCCTGCCTTATCGTCCCCAGCCCCCTTTTTGCCATGCCGGTTCTCCTGAAAAGCTGGCCTATTGCAAGTGCCGCTTCCTTTGCCTCCGCAGGGGTTGAAATACCTGGTTCAGTTGCAAGTTCAATAAGCGGAATTCCCAGCCTATCAAGGCGGTAAACAACTTCATTTTCCTTCCTTTCCATAGGCCTTGCGGCATCTTCCTCAAGCGCAATGGTTAGTATTCCCAAATCCTTTTTCTCAAGGGGAATTTCCCCCCCAATGGCAACCAGCATTGTTTTCTGGAAGCCGGTTGTGTTGGACCCATCTGCAACAGCCTTCCGCATAACAAAAAGTTCGTCCATAATTTTGGAGCCGGACATAAGCGCAACCTCGAGGGTTGTTTTCAGCGCATCAGAATCAACCGGTTTTGGGGGCTCCTCATCCATCTCTATTAAACAGGTGGTGTCATTGTATGCCTCGTAAATATAGGAAAGTTCCTTTTGCATGGCCTCAAGCGCGGCTCTGTCATACTCCCCCAACTCACTTGCAACTGCCCTTATGTAACGCCTAACTTTAGAATCAGGGGCATCATCCCTCAAAACAGAGGGGCACCTGCAGAATAATTTTTTGGTATCCAATTGCTGATGGCATTCCAGGCCGCATTTAAGGCCCAATTTTGCATAATCCCTTTCCATTAAATTCCCCAAATATTCAACCTCAAAAAGCTTTTTAACCCCCTTTAGAACTAGGTAAAAAGCGGTTTCCATATAGGATAATTCTATTCAGAATTACTCTATATCCGCAACCCAGACACTGTTGAATGTTGCGACAAAAAGCCTGTCGGGATTTCCCCCTTTACCCTCTACAAGGTCCAGCCTTTCCACAACTAAATTAAGCAGGTGATTATTAGCGGCAGTCCAGCTCTCTCCCTGGTCCAAACTAAGGTAAACTCCATTAATAGTGCCTGCAAAGACCACCCCAGGGTATTTTGGATCGGTCAATAGTGCCCTGCCCAATGCAGAT
>JAFCCJ010000014.1 GCA_017610305.1 Candidatus Iainarchaeum sp. | reverse complement strand
CATGTCTATTTCCCTTTTCATGCATTTGTAATCAATGCTTTTTATTGCCCGCTCAAGGAGCATCTTTTTTTGCTGCAAGTTCTCATCATCTAATTTACTCCCGTCCCCCTTCTGCAAATGCCAAATTCTTGCCTCCGAATCGGCAAGCCTGCTTAAATTTTCTGCCGCCATCTCATTGTAGAATTGCTTCTTTATTCTCCTTTGGAAATATTTAACCTCCATCTCTTTCAGAATCTTAATATCCTCATCCCTTTTCTCCTGCAAATCCAAAAGGGTTTTTTCATAATCATTGGTTGGAATTATCGCCCTTGAATTGCTTTCCTCAAGATTTTCCTCAATCTCAGAAAGCATTGCATAAACATTTGCGGAACCATTGTCCTTTATCAGTTCGTCAATTCCGTGGATGAGAATTGTTCCATTTCTCGCCTTTCCCACAAACAAATCAATTGTCTTCACCAATTCAACCAACTCCGTTGGCTTCAGGGCAGTTTCATCAGTTTCTAATTTTGTAATCCAGATTATCGGGGTTTTTTTAAGGCCATATTTTTCCCTTATGTTGCCCGGCCTTTTGGTTGAAATGCACAAGCCCTGTTTTCCGTGTTTTACCTGGTCGGCGAACATCTCAAACGCCTTTCCCGCGGTTTTTCCCTTCACATAATACATCTCCCCTTTTTTTAGGGCGTACTTTTGCTTTTGTTTTATCTCATTTTCAGAAACAGGATTAATTATCAGCATCTTATGCTTCCATATGGCATAGCCTAGTGCGATTCCAAAGGCAGTGAGGGAAATGCTGCCAAGCCTTAATTCACCAAATCCCAATGCCTTTAGGACAATGGAATCCAGCGCAACCCCAAAAACTGTCCAGAATGCGATTGTGCCAACGATTAAAGTTAGCTGTTTCTTCTCTGATTCAATCTTTGTTTTCTTATAGCGGTTCCAGAGGGTGTAGACCCCGGCATATAGGAAAAGTGCGATGAACGCAACAACTATCCAGTAAATCGGGCCATAAACGACATAGTTAACCCCTTCAGTTATCACAATCTCCTTTACAAAGTCAGCTGAAAATAAAAGGAGATAGATAAACATCAGCGGGAAGAAAAGCAGGAGCGATTTTAATTTATCATTTTTGAATAAAATCCTTTGCTTATCCGGATAAATTGTGGTGAAAATGAAGAACAGCACAGGCATGAAAAAATAGCCAATCCAATAAAGGGAAATCCAGTAGAATGCGGCATTTGCATCAACCGAAAGCTGGAAGAAAATCTCACCGATCAGATGAAGGGTAATGCTCAATAGTGAAAGGAAAAATATCTGGGTTGCAAAGCTATTTCTCCGTTTTATATAGATGTAAATGGAAACCGCTAAGTTGATGATTAGCGCAAAAGTCGGGATTATAATATAGGGGTTCATTGCGGATAGAATAAGGGGAAACTAGTATTTATGCATTTGCGGGCAGGGATATGGTTAAATTCTTTGGAGCAGTTATTTTAATATGCCTAAAAAACCGGGCAAGGCGGCCCTTGCCATCAGGAGCGGATGGGAGATATTGAAATCACATTCAGATTTTAATGAGAAACGTGTAAAGGGCAAGCTTCTGCCTTACGCCAAAAAAAATTATAGGACTGTCCTAGGGCCCGCAATCAGCGCTGTCCGGAAAATTGTGCGTTATAGTGAAATCGAGCGTTACGGAGAATCTGAAGCACATATCAATGCAGTTGCGCTGGGCTATGTGAGAACTGGCCTTGATCTGGAACCGAGGAGAAAGCATGAGATTCATGTTTCGCGAATACGCCTTGACGGCGGCAAGAAGCCGGTGGTTAAAGTCACAATCAGGAAAACCAAAAACGGGGATGTGAGAATTTCCTCAGAAGTTACCAAAAGGGGGAAGGAGTTGGGTCCGGTGGAAACATCGAAAAAACCAATGCCCCGTTCATCTATAGCCGCAAAAGCTGAAAGGGAATTCCTCAAACACTGGCGCGGGCTTGACACCCTGCGTGTTGAGGAGAGGTTTACCCATTTCCTATTCAAGAAAAAGCCGAAAACTGTTGAGGATTGGGCTGAGTATAGGGCGGTGGTAAAGCTCTTGCAGGAAAAGTTCAATGAAAAAAGCAGCAAACCGGAAAAATTGCTGGGGCACTTTGGCCGATAAATCCTGCATATGCGTCTGTTTGATAGCATCAAAAAGATTATATTTTGCCAAAAAAAATTAAATGGCGGACTGAATTTCAGCCCGCATAAAGCGTTCTCACGCCTGCAATGTCCCCTGATTCAAGGGTTCTTTTATTGGTTTCTCCTTCACTTGCATAACCATACATTGTCTGCTCTGAGCAGCCATCAGTGTAGAGGTCGTCAAGCCCCATTGTATGGCCCAATTCATGGGTTGCTATGCTTTCGAAGTCCATCTTATTTGCATCCCCATTTGCCGACCACTGGAAATCAACCTGGTCATAGACTTGGTCCCATTCCACGAGTTCCCGGCTTTTCGGAGGCCCACCAAAGATTCCCCAGACAATAGTTATTGCTATTGCGCCTGGTTCAGCAATGCTCCCAAAATATATCTCATTGAGATTGTCAGGACTCACAGCATCTGCCTCAAGGACATCGGCGGTTGTGTAGCCATAGCCCACTATGTTTGTTACTGCCGCATTCTCCCATTTTGCAATGTCTGACTCAAAATTACTGAACACAAAATTCATGTCAAGACCTGCGGTGTTTTCCGGATTCACAACATATGGCTCAACTGTTTTCCACTTCGCGCCCTTTGAAAGGAACCCGTAGCAGGTGCTGTCCTCATCCGGAATTCCGCCGCCGCAATCAGCGGGGCATTTTTTAACGGTCTCTCCCGGATCACAAACTCCATTTCCGCACACAGTCCCTGGCTTGACGGGATTTTTTTTGTAATCAACAAACGCATATCCCTCAACCAACTTTCCATTCGCATTTGCGGTTCCCAGATAGAATACTCCCGGAGCCAACTCAACAGCATGGGCGGGAATTGTTACCGTTGCATTTCCCTTTGTGCCGGCGGTAATTGTTTCCGACGGCGTTGAATCCGGCCTTCCTGCAAGCACAAAAACCGAAAAAAGCAGGAGCCCGAAAAGAATTGTTATGTATAATTTCTTCATTATTTTATCACCTCAAAGACCATTTCAATATCTAAATACATGCACTGAACAGTTATTAAAATTAGCTTGTGCGATTTCCATAAATTGCCTATTTACCCTCACCCTATCTGCGCAGGTATGCGGGTTAGTTCCGCACCGGAAATCCGCTCCCCAAACCCTTTATAAAACAACTAAAAGATTATTTTTAATGGGCAGGCAATTCTAATGGTTAAGAAATATGATGACTTTTTTCCGTACAGGGAATACAAGCCATTGCAGATTAATGTAATGGACTTTGTTTCCGATGTAATTGATAGGGAGGCAATTGGCTTAGTTGAGGCATATTGCGGATTTGGGAAAACAATCGCCACTTTTGCCCCTGCACTGGCCAAAGGGAAAAAAGTCCTGCTCCTTACACCCAATTATGAAGCAAGGGCAGCGGCAACAGCTGAAGCCCTGAGAATTAATGATGCCAAAGGGAAGAAAATACAGATTGCCGATTTAAGAGGGAAAGGTGTTATGTGCAGGAAGTTTCCTGAGGAAGGTTTCAGCCATGAGGCCTGCAGGCAGGCGACAAAATACGCAAAAGACTGTGAATTTTACAATAACACATATATGAAAGGTGGCAAGGAACTTTCGCCAAAGGCAAGGGCATTAATTAAGTCCATCCAGAAGGACACAAAAACCAAGCCCGCAAAATATTTCTCAAAAGGGTTAATTGAAAAAGAACCTAAATTTTTTAAAGAATTTGAAAAAATCTGCGATGACAAAGTATTCTGCTCTTATGAGATTATGAAAAAGATGATTGAAGACGCCAATATTGTAATCCTTGACTATTTCTGGTGCTTTACCGGAATATATCCTATACTGAAAAAACTCATTAATCCCAATGATTTTGTTTTGCTGGTTGATGAGGCGGATATGCTGATTGAACGTATTTACAATGACTTTCAGACGCAATTAAGTTTAACCGCGCTGCATAAGCTCCTAAACCAGGCAAACGAGATGCTGAAAAAGGAGGTTCTTGAGGAATCAGATGTGATTTTCCTAGAGGAATTTATTCACCATACATCAAACTTCCTGAAAAAGAACTATCCTAAACAACCGTTGAAGCCTGGCGCCATAATTAATTATTATGTGCTGGAGTTTCGGTCGCAGGCAAGAAATGAGGGCCTGAAGGGAATTATCACATTTGAGACAATTGTGAATAACCTTATGGAAATTGTTGACGCAATTAAGGGGTCAGATGATTTTGAGCATGCAGGCGCAAGGCCTGACCTTTTCCTGCTTCAACTAAACCGAATCAGGAATTTGCCGCAGTACCTGACTTTTATTGGTGAAAACAAAAATAAAATAGCGATAAAGCCATTTGAGATTAATGAAATCACACTTGCCAATGGGAAAACCCCTTCAGAAACATTAGAGGATTTCCATAGTGCGGTTTTGTTTTCCGCAACCATAGGGAATCCTGAACTATTCAGGACTGAACTAGGCCTGAAAAAGGCGGAGCTGTTCAAAACCGAGAGCATGCCCCACGAGAACCTGCTGGTTTTGATTGACACTGAACTGGACACCACCTTTCGAAACAGGCCGAAGAACGCGCCAAAATATCTTGATAAAATTGAAACAATCCGCGGAATAGACCCCTCGCTATTGATAAGCTGCTGTAATCAGGTTGAGGCAGACAGGATACTTGAGAACATGCCTGATTTGGAGAGAGCCGAACTGGAAAGCAATCTGCATGCGGAACAGAGCTATGTGCTTAACATCAGGACCAAGCATGCAAGGAGCACCAATAAGGCGAAAAATACGCGCAACTGCATTATTGTTGGGCTGCCACTTCCGGATTATTCTGATTTTTATTTCCAGCAGAGGAAAAAATTCCTTGAGAAAAAATACGGGAAAATGCAGGCGGGGAAAATGATAAACAGAAAGGCAATTGACACCGCTGTGCAGCTTATGGGGAGAATCACAAGAAATTTGGAGCATCCAAAAACGATTACACTTGCTGACAGGAGATACAAGCATGATTTCTTTTTGGGGGATTTCTATTTTGATTCAATCCCCGAATACATAAAGCCATACCTGAAAACAGTTAACGGCAACCAGATGCTGAAAAAGGAACTGGATGGGTTCTGGAAAGGACCTGGTGATTGATGACGGGATTGCTTACTTTTTCTTTTTGATGCGTTTATTTCTTAGATTGGCACCAGTTAATATGGGGAAGTTTGGAGGGTTTTGTTTTTTGCCCCAAACAAACCTCAAATCAGTGTAGCGTTTTCCCATTCTTTCTTTGCCAAAAACCTCCTCGATTGCCTTATGAACAGGTTCATTTAAATCGGCATAGCAGACTTTTGCATGCCCCCCCATTGTAATTACATTTACTTTTTCATTTTTAGGTGCCCTGCTTTTTATGGACTCAATAATCTTGAGGAAAGACTCTTCATAGCTTTCAATATGCCTGAAGTCAGTCATGCCTTTAGGTATTTCCGCAACAAATAAATTTTCCCTTGGCAACCCCCAACTTGAAAGCCATCTCATCATATTTTTTGCGCGGGGCTGTTTTTCGCGGACGATGGGAAAAACAATAAAAAATGTTTTTGGATTTTCTGCGAATTTACTACGCAGGTAATTGATGTATATTTTCGCCATATATCTAAGGGGATGTATATTTACAATAATGTCCATAATACCTAACAGGGGGAAACTGGTATTTATTTCTTTTTCACGGACTTTTTTCTTGGTTTTTTGTAGATGTATGGGATATCAGGGTCCCTGCTGTCCCCATAAAGGAAAGTTTTTTTGAGGAATCTGAAAAGGCCGAGGAAATGAACCGGGCAGTTCGGCAAAGTTAACTTCGTTTCTTCTTATCCTTGCGCCTGGCATGTTTGTCTATTTTTTCCTGGTAATTATCCTTGAGCTTTTTAAGCTTTTTAATCTCCTCAGGAGTTATTTCAACATAATAGGCCCTTTCCTTGGTGGGGTCCTTCTTTTCCCAACCCGCAACAAATTTCAGGACATTTATTTTCTCACCTCCAAATGTGATCTCTTCCGAATTCATTCGCCAATAGGCGGAGCTTGCCCATTTAATTTTCCGCCGCAGGTTAAACCCGAGATTTATTGGGGAAAATCCTGTTGGGACACGTGTTCCCTCATCCATTTTATTCATTCTTTTATAAGTGTGCTTATGGCCGAATAGCCCCGCATTAAACCAAAAGAGCTCCCTTTTGGAAAGCCTATTCACCTCAGACATGGAAACCGGGCTTCTCCTATGCCTGAGCATTTGAAGCCTTTCAGACATGGTTACTTTTGGGGGGCCATTCACCAGGAGCTCCAGTTTACGCCTTTTCGGACGATGGCGGGTTTTTTCAGTTTTTGGAGGTTTCTCTTTTTTATCCCTCTCATCAATTAGTTTGTCAAACTCACCTTCTTCTACATGCATGCCTATTTTCTCTCTTGCTTTTAAAACCTTCTTAAGTTTCCTGTTGCTAAGGGCAATAACTGACCTAGTCTCAAAACGTTCCTCTGCATTTTTCGTTCCTGTACGTACCTCCACACCTATTTTTTTCTTACGGTGTCCAGACCGCGTCACCAACGAAGCTTCATCCCAATCCTTCTCAAAATATACTTTTGGCTGCAGGGCAGCTACATTTGCAAGAGCTTTAGAAATTTCCTTTCTCCTGCCCCTGTCAGGTACTGACTTGCGAAATATCCCCCTTTTGCCACTTGGCTCATAAATTGGTGTCCTTCTGCCGACCCTGACTATTTTCACCCTCTCCTTCTGGGTGTTTTAGGCAGTCCTTTTTTTGGGGGCCCTGGTTTTGAGGATTTGGACCTGCTTTCTCTTCTTCTCTTAACTGGCCTGGGCGCATAAAATCTGGCTTCTCTTTTGGTGAGCACCAGTACATATTTGGTTCTCTTTGCCGGAACTACAACACATAATACCTTTTCACCATTCAAACTAAGATGTTTTATTTGTCGTTTAGATGTATTTGCGATATCAAAAATTTCCTTGACTATACTCGGTGCCTTAATACTTGCTTTTTTTATTGAATCCAGACCTCCCACGCCCTTCTCACTTCGTATCTTATAAATGGGCCTTCCCCATGGGGGCTTACGAATTTTTGGAGGTCTTGCCATTTTTCATCACTGTGATTGAATTCCCTTATATAAGCAATCACTTGATTGTATTTAATGGTTTCCCGAAACGCCAATTACCGCCACCAAAAACTATTTAAACTGCCTCAGGCATGAGTTAATTATGCCATTTAATTTTTTAAGGCGAAAGAAAAAAGATCAAGCTCCTGCCAGAACACCTACAAAAGGGCCACAAATGAGTAGACGGGATTTTGGTAGAACCTCAGCAACGGGGGTTATTGCTTTGCCTTTAATAATCCGAGATTTATTTGGGGGAAGAGGAAAAAAAGGTAGTGGGGAAATTAGAGATCCTTTTGCCCACAAAAGAGGGAAAGGAAGAAGAATTAAGACGGCGATTAATCCACTTACTTACTTCAATAGGTATGCTGCTCACAAGAAGGGCATTGAAAAATTCGTTGTTGAAAATCGGCACGAAATTTTTAAAAAGGCGAAAGAAAGCGGCACTGAATGGGGTGGATATATGTTCAGGGAATTGAAAACCGGCAAAATAAGGTCTAAATGGCTCGAGGACAAGGAGGATCAGATACTTATCAGGTCATTGGAACAGTTAAAAGGGGCGATTAAAAAAAGGAAGTATGATGACATTAATTTGAGGGATCTTGAAAATACTGTTAGGATCCTTAAAGAGCATGAAGGGGATGTTGTAGATTTTGGTTCGATGTCGGGAGAATTTGAAGCTTTTAGATCTTGGCTGGAGGCACGGGAGAGGGGTGAAGAATGGACTAAAATAAGGGAGGCTCATGAGCATTATGAAGTAGTTCTTCCAGAGATGATTGAAGATCTTGAAAAAGAGGCAAAATTAGGATATTATGCTAAAGCCAAGGAAGAAGCAGAAGCAGCAGAACGCAAAGGCGGAATTGAAGTTCTCTGTACTTTTCACACCCATCCAAACGAGAAATTTTTACCATGGCTTAAACCTACTCAAAAAGTGGGAATTAGCTGGGAAGATATGGAATCTAGCAGATCTATTCCTGAAGCGGTTTTTAAATTCAATGACAGGAATATGCTTGTTAATTTTTTAGTCAATGGAAAAGTAGACCATGAATTTTCAGTCCCTTACAAGTAATCTTTCATTCGCGAGTTTTATGTAATCAGGCACTATCTCAAAGCCGGGGAAATTTCTTCCGGGGTCCCTTCCCAAATCACCAATTCCTGCGACCAAAAACGATTTAAACTGCCTTAGGCATGAAATAGATATGAGGGGCGCTATTCGCAAAATCACTGATTCTATTAGGGCTAGGAGAGCTAAAGCCAAATCTAGGCGTGCTGCGGCTTCAAAAGGGCGAAAATTTAGCAGAAGAAAATTTCTCGGCATGGTTATTCCAACCGCGACTCTTGCCTGGACCTTAACATCCTGCGCCACCTTAAGGGGCCCAAAAACATATGCCGCACTTCGCCCGAAGATTGGGAAGTCAGGGGAGAAAACACCTGCTGAAGGGGATTGGCATGCGCAACTACGGAAGATTGAGGGGGAATATGCGCCAGTATTCAGGGCCAATTATGCGAAGCATGAGAAGCAGCTCAAAAAATTCATAGAAGTAAACTACAGGACCTTCTGGAAGGCCGCTAAGGGGGTTGAGTATGAAAAGGGTGGATTCATGTATGTGCAAGATGGCAAGATTGGGTTTAGGTGGGTGGAAGACCCATCAGACAAAATATATTTTACTGTTGCCGATCAGTTAAGGAAAGTGCATAAAACAGGGGATCTCACTAAAATAAAAATCAAGGATCTTGACAGGCTTATTCAAGATCTTAAAAGAGATGTCGAATTTCTTCCAGAGGAGGAGGCATTATGGGGCAGGTATAACTGGCTTAAGAAATTTGTATTAAGAAAAAGGAGAACAGGGCCATTGTCTGGAGAAGAGCTCAAAGATTTTAAATACGAGATTAATAAAATGGCAAAATTCCTTGAAAAGGAAGCCAAGTATTCTTATTCCGAGAAGGCTGTTATGGATGCAATTAATTTTGAAAGTGGCGGGGAGGGAAAGGTCCTTTGTACATTCCATACCCATCCGACGGTAACCGGGGTTAGCCCAACTGACCTGGATTACAGCATAAGAATTCCTGAGGTCACATTTAATATGGAAAAAACCGGCGGGATGAATGTAACTTTCTTAGTTGGTGGAATAGTGGCTGATGCCCTTCAGTTTTCTACCATTAGATAATCTTTCATTCGCGAGTTTTATATAATCCGGCACTATCTCAAAGCCGAGAAAGTTTCTTTTTGTTAATTTGCTTGCGACCGCAGTTGTTCCTGAGCCCATAAATGGGTCCAATACCAAATCGCCTTCCTTGCTGGAGTAGAGGATTAGTTTCTTCACCAATGCAAGGGGCAGTTTTGTCGGGGTTTTTTTCTCACCTTTCCAGTATTCCCTGTTAACAACCAGAACATCCTCGGGATAGTGGTCCAGTTTAGTGAATTGGTATTTTTTCAGATTCTTCACAAGCAGCAAAACATGGTAATGGCTTGTTACAAATTTCTTTTTTGTGAAAACACCGAATTGGTATTTCCAAATCAAATGGTTTAAGGTTTTGAAGCCTGCCTCATCAACGGCATTTAAAATATCTTTAAGATTTGTCCAGCCTGAGAAAACATACATGCTCCCAGATTCGTTCAAAATGCGATAAGCTTCTGTAATCCAGTCCAGGCTGAATTCGGCATATTTCTCCTGCGAAATTTCATTATATCCTTCGATAACATTTCCCGCAATTCTGTTGTAGTTTGCCCTCTTTGCCTTGAATTCGATTGCAAAAGGCGGGTCTGTTAAAATTAAATCAGTGGAATTGGAATGGAGTTCCTTCAGCAGTTTAAGGGAATCCCCTTGGTGGATTTTATTAACAGCAAATTTGCCTAGTTTATTCATCCTGACCCGCGACTTCATTCATTTCCTTAAGCATTTCTTCCAGTTTTGCTTCATCCATTCCATGTGCCATTGCGCCCTGCTCAATTGTTTCTGAGGTTGCCACATGGCAGCCAACACAATGAAGGCCGTATTTCAGCATAATCTCAGCTGTTTGCGGGAATTTTGTTATTACCTCTCCTAAAGTCATTTCTTTTGTTACATTTTCAGCCATTTTTATTCCTCCTTAAGTTCTATTGCCCCTTCAGGGCAGCTTACTTCACATGCCTTGCATTGAATGCATGCTGCGGGGTTTTTTACCTCTACCTTTTCCCCTTTCTCAAATACACTTACAGGGCATACCTCTACACAGGTTCCGCAGGTGGTGCATTTCTTATAGTCAATAACCGGTATCTCTGCCAAAAAATCCCTCCTAAAAAGTGAAATAATTGAATGAGAAAAGGGTATTAAAGCTTTTCCCTGCGGAATTGGGAAATTCAAGTTACGCTTATTTCTTCTTTGTTACATCGCTGCGTGTTTGGATGGTTTTCGATGTTCTTGCTTTTTGGTCATGTTCCCTGAGGAGTCCATCAGCCACATTTTGCAAAGTCGCTATCTCGTCATCAATCGCACCTTGGGAGAACTCTCTATCTTCTCCTGCCCTTAAGCCTAAGCTTCTTTTTGCAACCTCTTCATTCATTTTAACTATTTCTTTATTGATTGCCTCATCACCAGGCAGATTTTCTTTGGAATATTGATTACTTTTGTCATTAATCAATCTTAGCCGGGTTTCTCTCATAATAATAAATTCATGGAAAGATAGGGGGGTTTTTTGTTGTTCTCGGACTTTTTTAACATGTCTCTGATGGGCTAAATGGTGATCTAAACATCTCGCCCTATCAGCATTGGAAGAGATAGAAAATTCCAGCCCTGCTGGTTTTAAAATAATATTTAATCTGTTCGCGACAGAACGGTATTTCTCAACAGGTAATAATTTATCTATTTGTTTAAGGCCAACACTACTGGTTTTTTTAGCTTTTTTAGCTTTTTTAGCTTTTTTAGCTTTTTTAGCTTTTCTTGACAATAAATTACTGAAAAATTTGCGAACATTTCCAGGTTCTTTGGCCATTTTATCTAAAAAAGTAAGGGTTTAATTATATTTAAATATAATCCCCTAAAATACGAAAATCGAGTTATTTTCCCTCAAACATTCCTTACTTCCACCTCATCGAAAAACGATTTTAGGGATTCTGCCATTTCCTCTAATTCTAATTTTGAGTAAGGTTTTGTTTTCTCGAATTCTGGGTCGATTGTCCCTTTCATTGGCCGGAATTGCTGCAGCACATATTTCTTAGCTCCCTTTAGCCACTCGCCAATTCGCAAAGCGTCCTCTCTTGAGTAAATTTTGGGGTGGGCTGTTGAGCGGAACTCATAATCAATTCCGGAATTTTTTATGAGCTCGATTGATTTTTCAATTGCAAGAATATCTACTTTGCATCCGGCCGCTTCCTCATACCTTTCTTTTGAACTCTTAATGTCCATCGCAATGAAATCCAGCTGTTTTTTTTCAATTAATTCACGAAGCATTTTCGGGTTGGTTCCGTTGGTGTCTAACTTTATCAGCAAACCAAGTTCCCTTATTTTGGAAATGAATTCAGGGAGCCCGGAATGGAGAGTTGGTTCCCCGCCTGTGATTGAAACCCCTTCAATAATCTTTTTCCTCCTCTCAAGCTCTGTGAAAAGAAGTTGCTCATCCATCGAAGGTAGTTTTTCAGGGGATTTTACCAGTTCAACATTATAGCAAAAGCCGCAATTGAAATTGCAGCTCGGGAGAAATATTACTGTCGCAACATGGTCAGGGAAATCTATTAGAGAAGTCCATTGTGTCCCTTTTACATCCATTGCAACACCATAAAAAAATTATTGGGGGGGGGGGGAATTAGATAAATGCTTGCTTACGCAAGCACCTGAAATTATTTTACAACCTCTATCGATTTCAGCGCCTTTTCCTCAGAATAGGCAACCCTCTCGCAGAACTCCTGCTTCTTTCCTTCATTCCAGTTCTGGACAGGCCTGAAATAACCTACAACCCTACTATATACCTCGGTCTTTTGTCCGCATTTATCCATTTATTTCACCTCCTTTGTATTTTCAACTTCTTTCTTTACAGTTTCAACCTCTATTGGGCAGCTTGTATGCGAGCCCTTTACATAACCATGCTCAGGGCAGATGCTGAAGGTTGGGGTAATGGTGTAATATGGCAGTTTGTAATTTTCTGCAATCCTTTTCACCAATTTTTTGCATGCCTTGCCTGAACTTATTGCCTCCCCGACAAAGCAGTGAAGGACCGTTCCTCCTGTATACTTTGCCTGAATCTCGTCCTGATGCTCCAATGCCTCAAACATATCCTCGGTGGAATTCACCGGAAGATGTGTCGAATTGGTGTAATACGGGGCTTCTTCAGTGCCTGCGGTAATTATATCTGAGAATTTCTTTTTATCTATCCTTGCAAGACGATATGCGGTCCCCTCGGCAGGAGTTGCCTCCAGATTGTAGATGTGCTCGGTTTCCTCCTGGGCTTTCGTTATATTTGTCCTGAAAAGGTCAAGAACATCCAGGGCAAATTGCCTCCCTTCAGGGGTGGAAATATCCTTACCCAAAAAGTTGAGGCATGCCTCGTTCATTCCGCATAGGCCAATTGTCGCAAAGTGGTTTTCAAGATGCCCCAAATATCTTTTGGAGTAGGGCAGCAGGCCATTTGCCATGTTCTTCTTTACCTCTTTTCTTTTAATCTCAAGTGATTCCTTTCCAAGTTCAATTAGCTTGGTGATTCTGTCAAAAAACTCATCCTTGCTATGGGATAGGTGCCCCACTCTCGGAAGGTTAATTGTCACAACACCTATACTTCCTGTCTGCTCCCCTGAGCCAAACAAACCGCCTGTTTTGGTCCTTAAGTCCTTAAGGTTTAATTGAAGGCGGCAGCACATGCTCCTTACATCACTTGGTTTGAGTGTGGAGTTTATGAAATTCTGAAAATATGGTGTGCCATATTTGGCGGTCATCTCAAACAAAAGTTCCGCGTTATCGCTGTCCCAATCGAAATCCTTTGTTATGTTATAGGTGGGTATTGGGAAGGTGAAGATTCTTCCATCCATGTCCCCTTTCATCATGACCTCCATAAATGCCCTGTTAAGCATGTCCATCTCCTTTTGGAATTCACCATAGGTCTCATCAATGAGTTTCCCGCCGTAAATCACTTTCTCATTTTTTAAATCGTCAGGAACAACCCAATCGAAAGTTAAGTTGGTGAATGGAACCTGGTTTCCCCAGCGGGATGTTGAATTCACGGCAAAAACAAATTCCTGCATTGACTGCTTTACCCTGTCATAGTCAAGGCCATCCTTTGCAATAAGCGGGGCCAGGTAGGTGTCAAATGAGGAGAGAGCTTGAGCCCCTGCCCATTCATTCTGCAGAGTTCCGAAGAAATTTACAATCTGCCCCAAGGCCGCATTGAAATGCTTTGCCGGCTTTGCCGCAATCCTTCCTGGAACTCCATTAAATCCTTCTGTGAGAAGTGATTTCAGGCTCCATCCCGCACAATAGCCTGAGAAAACGCCGTTTCCCAAATCATGGATATGGAAATCACCATTCCTGTGGGCATCCGCAATTTCTTTCGGGTAAATATTATCCAAAGTGTATTCGGCAATTACTGCACCAGAGATATGTGCCTGCAATCCTGAAAGGGAGTAGGCCGCATTGCTGTTTTCCGCAACCCTCCAGTCGGCCTTGCCCACATAACTGTCAACAACATTTGAAATTTTGGATAGGAATGCCCTTACATCCCTGATTCCGCTTCTTTTATCCCTGTAAAGTATAAATGCCTTGGAAGTCTGGTAATGGCCTTCCTCAATCAGGACCTTTTCAACAGCATCCTGCACCTGCTCAACACTCGGGATTTGGCCTGCAAATTTCTCATTAATGTAATCTACAACCTTGTCTGAAAGCTTTAGGGCCATGCTCTTGTCATGCCCTCCCGCAGCCTTTGCCGCGGCATAAATCGCGCCTGTAACCTTATCCTGGTCAAATTCTACTATTCTTCCGTCCCTTTTCCTAACTCTTGAAATCCTTGCAGACATTATCAAACCCCCGTATTAATTACTAATGCTAAGTTTTTATGAGCCTATTGTTTGAATTCTAAATTCAAAGGAATTAAATTACTCTTCCCAGCTATAAAAAGCTTTACCCCGCATAGCTACCTATTTGGAATGTTAATTTTTATTGCCTGTTTTTTTCAGTTTACTAATTCATTTGATTTCATGAAAAGTGAAAAAGTTTGGTTTTGCTGAATTCACGCACCGAAGACTTTGGTTTTCTCTCACTGAATTTAGTGGCTGATTGAAAAATCCGAAAATTCCCCTGTTGATTCACCCCATTCCGCATTAACCCCCTTAACCTCCGCCTTGCCCGGGCCATTGGAAACTTCATTTAGCAGCTGCTTAAGCGTTTCTTCTTCCCCTTCCGCAATAACTTCCACCGAACCATTGTCCAAATTCCTTACCATTCCCTTAAGCCCAAGGGCTTTTGCCTTCGCACAGGTAAAAAGGCGAAAGGAAACCGCATGCACCCTTCCAGTAACAATTGCGTGAATTCTTTTTGCCATTCAACCACCAATTAACTCCAGTGCCTTCCTGAAATTTTCCTTATTTTCCTCGTGGGTTAGAATTCCGATTACTTTTTCCTCCTCAACCCACTCGAAAGAATCATGCTCCCTAATCCCTTCCTGTAATTTCACTTCTTCATCTAAATTTCCCTCAATCAGGAACACATCGTAAATATATTTCACATCCGCTGCAGCCCATTCCAACTTCCCGGGGATTTTTCCCACAAGTTTCAGTTGCTTTAGGCCGGTTTCCTCAGAAACTTCGCGAAGAACCGCCTCCCCAGGTTTTTCCCCTTCTTCTACTCCTCCTTTGGGAAATTCCCACCCTTCCCAATTAAGGACGCGGTGAAGGAGAAGAAAGTATCTCTTACCATCATTTTCAGAATAAACAATTCCAGTTGCGCCGTTCTTTATATTCATTTAATTAATATAATATACATTAGTATTAAAGGACTAATTTTAAATATCTGGACTCATTAGTATTAATTATGACAAAAGAAAAAAAAGCCAACACAGTAGTAGTTTACCATATATTTCCTGAGGAAAAACTGCTGGCGATTGAGGCAGATAGAAAATTAATTCCAGGAAAATCTGTTTTGAGAAGGTATAGTGGGAAAGGGGTTTATGTTACAAAGCTCCATCCGCAGGCAATAGGAAAATTCCAGAAGATGCTTTATGGATTATGGGGGCATGATTTCCAGAACAGATTCAGGCTTACGGACAAGGCAGATTATTATTATAAAATAGAAATTCCTGCCGAACGGCTTTCAAGAGGCAATATCAATCCGCTGGAAATGTTCACTGGTTCAAGAAAGATAAAGGGGATTTTGGATTTCAATGATCCCGAGGTTAAGGTTTCACGGCCGATTAAAATAGACAAAAACGCGATCAAAACTTATAAGCGATTGTATGCGGAAATTCATGGTGTGCCATACCATCCTGTTGCAAGGGTTCTGCACCCTGTAAAGGCCCTGAAAAGAATTATGAGGAAAAGAAAACGCTGATTTCAGCAATTGACGTTATCCGCCATGGCGGATGGCGACAGGTTTATATATCTGAATTTGCTTCATTATTAGTGGTGAGCTGTTGAAAGAAATAAGGATTCACGGAAGGGGAGGCCAGGGAGCTGTGACCAGTTCGCAGGTTTTGGCTGTTGCCGCATTTCTTGAGGGCAAGCATAGCCAGGCATTCCCTAATTTCGGTGTTGAAAGAACAGGTGCGCCTGTTTTGAGTTACACAAGGATTAGTGATGAGGATATCCATGTAAGGAGCCATGTTTATGAGCCAGATTATGTTATTGTGCTTGACCCTTCTTTGATAAAGTCGGTTGATGTTACTGAAGGGCTGAAGGATTCGGGTATGCTGATAATAAATTCCCACAAAACTGAGAAAGAACTAGGGATTAAGGGGAAGTTTCAGATAAAGAATCTTGACATTACTAAAGTTGCGCTGGAAATTATTGGAAAGCCGTTTGTGAATATTGCCGCGCTTGCTGCGTTCGCCGCATTCACTGACGAAGTTAAACTTGAAACTTTGAAAAAGGCGATTGATGAGAAACTTGGGGCAAAGGGAAAGATTGCGGACCTTAACAAACAGGCAGCCGAGAAAGTTTATAAGGAGTGCAAAAAATGAGCAAAAAAATTGAGTTGACTAGAGGGGCGGTAATAACAACCCCTGGAAGCAGCGTAAAAACCAAAACTGGGGGCTGGAGGTCATCTAGGCCTGTAATGATTTATGACAAATGCATAAAGTGCGGAATATGCTGGGCAAATTGCCCCGATAACGCGATAAGGCCCATTGAAAATGAAAAGGACAAGAATTTTGGCAAGTTTGAGGTAAATTATGATTACTGCAAGGGCTGCTTAATTTGTTATACTTTGTGCCCATCAAAGGCAATTGACAAGGAAGTTGAAGATAAATGAGGATGTTTTTTGTGACCTGTGGAAATGTAAGGGAGGCAAAAAAGATTGCAAGGCATCTCCTTGAGGAAAAGATGATAGGCTGTGCAAACATAATCCCAAAAATCGATTCATATTTTTGGTGGAATGGCAAGATTGAAAAGGATAGTGAGGCATTGCTTTTGTGCAAAACATTAAGGAGAAGATATAGCAGGGTTATTAAGGAGATTAAGAAAGTACATTCATACACTGTTCCAAGCATTGAGCTGGTTGATGTAAGGGCGGGGAATGAGGATTACTTTAAGTGGATGGAGACTGTTCTGAAATGAAAGGAATTTTTGAAGCATCATTGGCAATTGCGCACGGGGTTCGTTTATCCAGGCCGCAGGTTATTCCAATGTATCCCATCACCCCTCAAACACATATTGTGGAAAGATTGGCAGATATGATTAATGACGGGGATTTGGATGCGGAGATGATTCATGTTGAGTCAGAGCATTCGGCATGTTCTGCATTGATTGGTTCTGTTGCCGCAGGGAGCAGGAGTTTTACCGCCACCGCCTCACAGGGACTGGCTTACATGTATGAGATTCTCCCAATTATTTCCGGTTTGAGGCTGCCTGCAGTAATGGCAGTTGCCAACAGGTCACTTTCCGCACCTTTAAATATCTGGAATGACCATGCAGATGCCGTAAGCGCGAGGGACCAGGGATGGATTCAGCTATGGGCGGAAAGCAGCCAGGAAGCCCTGGATAGTGTGATTCAGGCGGTTAAAATCAGCGAGGATAGGGGTGTGCTACTGCCAGTTATGGTGAATTTGGATGGCTTCACCCTAAGCCATGTATGGGAGCCTGTGGATATTCCTGAACAAAAAGAGGTGGATAAATTCCTCCCGAAATTCAAGTTTGACTTTGTTCTTGACCCAAATAAGCCTGTTTCAATAGGAAATGTTGCCACACCTGACACTTTCATGGAATTCAGGGAGCTGCAGGAGAAGGCTATGCAGGATTCGAGGGTTGTGGTGAAAAAAGTTAATGATGACTACAAAAAGGCATTTGGAAGGGGCTATGGCGATGGGTTGCTGGAACTTTATGAGATGAAGGATGCCGAGTTTGCGGTTATTGGAATGGGAACATTGTGCGGAACTGCAAGGGTTGCTGTTGATAATTTGAGAAAGAAGGGGATAAAGGCAGGGCTGATTAAGTTAAGGTGCCTAAGGCCTTTCCCTGAGGAAGAGTTGGTTAAAGTTACAAAAAACCTTAAGGGCTTGGGTGTTTTGGACAGGCATATTTCGCTTGGGTTTGAGGGCCCGCTTTATACCGATATAAAATCCTCCCTGTATGGGAAAAATGACCTGCAGGTTAACAGTTACATTGCCGGTTTAGGTGGGCGGGATATAAAAGTCGGACATATTGAGAAGGCTTTGACGGATTTAACAAAGGGGAGTGGTGGCGGATGGCTGAAATGATTATGGGCCTGCCCAAAGACGAGCACTTTGCCTCAGGGCACAGGGCATGTGCAGGCTGTGCAGAGGTTCTTTCAATCAGGCATATCCTTAAGGCAGCCGGCAAAAATACAATAGTGGTTTCCTCCACAGGATGCATGGAGGTTATTTCATCGCAATACCCTTCCACCGCATGGAGAGTTCCCTGGATTCACGGCGCCTTCCAGAATGCGCCGGCAATTGCGTCAGGCGTTGACAGAGCCCTTAAGGCACAGGGAAGAAGGGATGGCGTAAATCTCATAGTTATTGCAGGTGATGGGGCAAGTTTTGACATTGGATTAGGGAGTTTGAGCGGTGCACTTGAGAGGGGACATAAGTTCACTTATATTGCGACAGATAATGAGGCCTATATGAACACAGGGATTCAGAGGTCGGGAGCAACCTTTCCCTATGCCGCCACAACTACCTCCCCTGCAGGAAAGAAAATCCACGGGAAGCAGGAACCAAAGAAACCATTGCCATTTATTGTTGCCGCACATGGGATAAAGTATGTTGCAACCACAACCCCGAGCAATTTAATTGATTTGAACAAAAAGACAAAGAAGGCGCTTGCAATTGACGGGCCTTCTTTCATTCACAATTTAAACACCTGCCCTTTAGGCTGGAGAAGCGACCCTGCGCAGTCAATTAGTTTAATGAAAGTAGCGGTTCAGACAACTGTTGCACCGATTTATGAGATTGAGGACGGGGTCTTAAAACTGAACCAGAGAATTGAGAACAGGAAGCCAGTTGAGGAATATCTGAAATCCCAGGGAAGGTTCAAGCATCTTTCCCCTGAGGAAGTTAAGAAAGTCCAGGAATATGTGGATGAGAGATATAATTTCCTTCTTGAGAATGACGGGAAGAAATTGTTTGATGTTTTATTCTGAATTTCTATTTTTGCAAAATCTTTCTAAGTTTGATCTCAGTCTGCTCCAATAAATCCTTGCTCAGTTCATCAGGGTATTCTTCGTCGAAAACGATTTCTGAAATTCCTGAATTGATCAGGAGTTTTGTGCACATCGAGCAGGGGAAGTTAGTAGCATAAACCGTTCCGCCCTTAACTGCAACACCAAATTGCGCGGCCTGGGCGATTGCATTGCTCTCTGCATGCGCCCCCCTGCAGAGCTCATGCCTTTCGCCACTTGGAATATTGTTTTTCTCGCGGAGACATTCCCCCAATTCAAGGCAGCTTTTAACGCCGGAAGGGGCGCCATTATAGCCTGTTGCCAGAACCTTCTTCTCGCGAACAATTACTGCCCCGACTTTTCTCCTTAAACAGGTGGAACGTTCAGAGGCGAGCTTTGCCATCTTCATGAAGTAATTATCCCAGGAAATCCTTTCAGACATGGATAAATTGGATTAGAAAAGTATTTTATTTTACACGGTCTGCAATAATTCAATCATTTTCCTTTGACAAATTTTCTGTAGGCATACCAGTCAAGGTAAACAACCAGCAGAATAAAACCATAAAATATTGCTAAGTCACCGAAAGCAGAATTAGATTCAATGAGATCTAATTTTGCCCCCATAAGATAGCTTAAGACAAAGAAGGGGGAAGTCAGAAGCAAAAGTATGCCAATTGCCCCAATTATGAGTAATACTATTTTCAACATTTCTTTTTTTTCCATGGTAAACACAATGTTGCTTTCAACTATTTAAAGTTATCATAAACATCATTCAACAAGTTCAACGCCCTTTCCTGGGACAACTTCCCCTATAATTGATGCATTTAAGGAGTGCTTATTGGAGAGTTCTTGGATTATATTCCCCGCATCATTGGAGGAAACAACCAGAACAAGGCCAATTCCCATATTGAAGACCTTAAACATTTCCACATCATCAACCTTACCATTTAACTTAATCAGGCGGAATATTTTCGGGACCTTAATTTTGGATTTTAATATTTTTGCGCCAAGGCCTTTGGGAAGGGTTCTTGGGACATTATCGACCAGCCCTCCGCCGGTGATGTGCGTAATTCCATTTATCCTGAACTTCTTTCTCAGCGCAAGTACCTCTTTGGAATAGGTCCTATGCACTTTCAATAATTCCTCGCCCAAAGTTTTGCCCAGTTCTTTAATGGGGGCATTTAATTCATAATTCGCAATTTCCAAAAGGACTTTTCTTGCGAGGGAGTAGCCATTTGTGTGCAGGCCATTTGACTCCAAACCAAGGAGGACATCCCCTTTCTTTATTTTTGAGCCATTAAGCAGGTCTTCCCTGTCGGCAACACCAATAATGCAGCCAACAACATCATGCTCTTTTTCAGCATAAACTCCGGGCATTTCCGCGGTTTCCCCGCCAAGGAGGGGAATCCCCAATTCAATACATGCCTCACTCATTCCCTTAACTATGCTCTCAACAATTTCAGGTTCAAGTTTTGAGGAGGCAATGTAATCAAGGAAGAATAATGGCTTTGCCCCGCTGCATAAAATATCATTTGCGCAATGGTTCACCAAATCTTTTCCAACAGTATCCCATTTATTGGTTGCGGCAGCGATCTTTATTTTCGTCCCCACACCATCAATGCTTGAAACCAAAACAGGGGATTTCATTTTTTTAAGGGAGGAAACATCAATGGCACCGCCAAAGGCGCCGACACCAAGCAGGACATCTTTTGTAAGGGTTTTTTTGACATGTTTTTTGAATTTTGAGGTGGCCAGGTCGGCAGCGGCAATATTTACTCCCGCATCCTTATAATTGGCCATTTATTTCAACTCTTTCTTCCAGTATTTGCATACCTGCTCGGTTTTCCTTACACTTAAGCCAATATATTTTTCAGGGTTCTGGATTAGTTCCTTTTCCTTTTTTGTGAACATTTTCAAAAACTTAATAAGTTTCTTGTCTTCCTGCGCCAAATCATATACTCCCTCGCCTGTTTTGTAGGACTGGAGCGCCAGCTTCCTCACACTTTCATGTGCATCTGAGTGGCCGTACTTTGCAAGGAGGATGTATAAAGGTTCGGCAACAACAATCTCCTTAAACAAATCAAAATTTCTCTCAATATTTTCCCTGTCAACAACCATTTTCCCCATAACCTTGTCCATCCTTTCAACAGAGGTAATCAGGCCAACAAAAATTTCAGGAATGAAACGCACAGAGGCCGAATTGGTTAAATCCCTCTGGTGCTCACTGATCGCATCCATATAAATTGTGCTCATCCTAGGCATAAACTCCTTCCATAAGCTTTTCACATTCTCAAAATTAATGGGATTTCTTTTCTGCGGCATTGTGCTGCTCCCAACCTGCTTGCTTCCAAAGTATTCCCCAACCTCGGCAATTTCACTTCTCTGCAGATTTCGCATATCGTCGGCCAGATTTGCGAGAACTGAGAATGCACCAATTAATGTGTGAATTAAATCCTGCAAAGATTCGGGCTCAACAATTTGGGTGGAGTGTGTGGAGATTTTCAGCCCTAAATCCTCCATTATGTCCCTTTCCAGTTTCTGCGGATTTTTAACCAAAAGCGAGGAGGCATTGTAGGAACCAACTGCCCCTGAAAACTTCCCGCATAAATTATCCTTTGCCCACTCAATTGACTTAATCCTGTTTCCCAACCTACTCACATATTCGCTGAGCGCAAAGCCAAAGGTTATTGGGGAAGCATGCTGGCCATGGGTCCTCCCTATCTGGACCACTTTTTTATTTCTCAACGCAATCTTAATCAGGGTTTTTTCCAATTCCTTCAGTTTTGGAAGAACCAGTTTTTCGGTTGCCTCCTTATAGCGGATTGCGGACGCAGTATCAACAATATCATAGGATGTGGAGGAAAAATGCACAAATGGCTTTGCCTCCTTTGAAACCCTTTTCCTAATCATATTTGCAAGTGCCCTTACATCATGCTTAATTTTCCTTTCCTCGGCATAAACATCCTCTGCCTTAACTTTCGCAGCAGCATCTGCAATCTGTTTTGCGATTTTCCTCGAGCATATTCCATTCTTCGCAAGCGCTTTTGCTAGTGCTGCCTCAACCCTTGCCTGGTATTTTACCCTTGCATTCTCGGAAAGGTATTCGGCAATTTCTTTTCCAGTTCCATACCTGTAATCCAGCGGAGAAATAGCATCAAACCTATCCATTAAGCTCACCTATTAATATTGTGCTTTTTAAAGCTTTTAATATTAACTACTTGTTTTTTTCCAAAAATTCCAGATAACTATTTACAACTTCTTCTATAGTCGGTGAATTCCAGATTTTTTCCCCAATCCATGCCTCACAAACTGATTTGTACATATTCGAGGCGATTTCTTTCATTTCCGGAGGAAGCAGTTCCGGCTTCGGGTAATTTTCCTTTCCCACACCTGCTTTCATTGCTTCCATCAATTCCCCATACCAGGGGGTTGTTTTGTAATAGTCCCTTAAAACCTGTTTGCTTACATGGACATTGTTGAAAAGCAAACGGTTCTCATCCAAAGTTCCGCAAACATCGACAAGCATCGGTTTATTTTCAGGGGTAATTGCATATTCCACTTTCCCGTCAGCATGCTCCAAACCCAAAGATGCCGCCTTTTCAGTGATGAAATCATTTATTTTTTTGGTCCAGATTTTCAGTTCCTCGATTTGATGGTCTTCAATCGCCGCGAGTTCCTTTGCCTCTCCCCATGTGAGGTAACGGTCAGTTTCCTCCAGTTTTGTGGAAACATCAATAAATGGTTTCTGCAGTTTCTCACCAGGCTTGGGCATATGTTCCAACCCCATATCACTTGGCTTCAGCTGCCCTAAATCCAGGCGTTTGAAAACACTGCTCCCTGAAGGGAGGGAATTCCTAAACATTACCTCCAACGGAACCAAATAATTTTTCGTTTTATTGTTAACTTCCCCCTTCTGGGGGAAAAGAACCCTCACCAAATCCACTTCCATCTCATTTCCTGAAATTAATTTTCGAAAGTGGGTGTTGATTCCCTTCTTCTCCAGCTGCTCAAAATTGTAGGCAGCCATCCTGCAAAGAGCCTCCCCCTTACCGGGAAGGGTTTCAGGCATCTTCCCATAATCGAAAATTGAATAATCATCGGTGAATGAAAAAACACCCACGCCCAACTCATTTTCGGAAACTTCTTTTGATACTGTCAGATTTTTTACACTACCCATTATGCTTTGCTCCTTTCTTTTTTGTCCAGTTCCATAATCTGGTCCTTAATCCTTATCCTATGCTCAATTAATTTATCGGAATAAGCGTCATTGAAATTCAACAGCTGAATTGCGCCAAGCGCGGCATTTGCGCCATTGTTTAATCCCACCCATAAATTCTTGCCGCTTGCATTCAAAACCTGCAGGGCATTTTGCTTGGTTGAACTTTCCGCAATCGGGCAGATAATTACAGTTCCCTCGGATTTTGAAACCAGCTCAACTTCATCTATCGGGACAAAATCAACATATAATTCTGTTAAACTGCTGTATTTTGGGCTAGTTTCTGTCTTGAATTTTATATTGAAATCATGGAGGATTCCTTCACAGCGGTTGAATGCCTCGGTTAATTTCTTCTCACCACCCCTCTGGATTAAGGTTATTCCGGAAAAGCCGGTTAAATAATTGTGGACATGCCTTACCGCTTCCTTTCCCTGATTTACGCCAACCCCTAAAACAGGGACTCCGGGGGGCATTTGATGAATTGAAAGCAAAGCGTCCAAACCCTCATAAGCGCCATTTGCAGGAACACCAATAACAGGATTTACAACGGTTGAGGCAATTGTTCCTGGAAGAGCTGCTGCCAAACCCGCACCCGCAATTACAATTTTCGCATCACTTTGGTGCAGCGCGGCATCCAGTTCTTTCGGGGTTTTATGGGCGGAAAGAATTCTCAGCTCATACTTTATCTTATAGTCCCACAAGGCTTCAATTATCGGATTATATGTCTTTGAATCCGAAACTGAGCCAAAAATAACCAATACGTCTTCCAATTGCCCACCAATTAAATTAGGGGATGTAAGTGATTTAAATATATGTAAGGGGGTTGCTGAATACTTTTATAAATTAGTTCACCAATAATAAATTGGGGATTTGAAAATGCCGGGCACTGTTATTATTGGCTCCCAGTGGGGAGATGAAGGAAAGGGAAAAGTAACTGATTTTTACGGGGAAACCGCCGATTTGGTTGTAAGGTATCAGGGCGGGAATAATGCCGGACATACTGTTGTTGTTGGCGACAGGAAGATGAAGTTTCATTTATTACCTTCAGGAATAATGCGCGCAAAACATGTTTTTATTGGTGCGGGGGTTGTTATTGACCCGCGCGTGCTAAAAAAGGAACTTGAAAATTTGGAGAAAATTGGCAAAGAAGTGCATTTAACTATTGACCCTCGCGCACATATCATTTTTCCCTGGCATAATTTGGAAGATGGTGCGCAGGAGAATGAACATGGCGGGGAAAAGATAGGCACTACAGGGCGAGGGATAGGCCCTGCTTACGCCGACAAGTGTTACAGGACAGGAATCAGGTTTGAAGATTTGATTAATGAGAAAAGGCTGAAACAAAAGGTTGAGAAAGTTTACCCCTTCAAGAAGAAACTGCTGGAAAAGACTTTTGGGGTGAAGATAAAGGAAACTGCGGACGAGATTTTCAACCAGTACAATGAACTGGGAAAGGAGTTTTTGCAGTATGTTGGCGATGTTTCCCTTGAGGTTAATGAGGCACTGGATTCCGGGAAGAATGTTATGTTTGAGGGGGCACAGGGGACATTTTTGGACAACGATTTTGGAACCTACCCTTATGTTACATCTTCACACCCAATAAGCGGCGGTGTTGCAACAGGGGTTGGGATGGCAATAAATAAAATTTCACGAATTATTGGAATTGTTAAGGCATATACGACAAGGGTTGGTGAGGGGCCTTTCCCGACCGAACTTACGGGGCGTGTTGGGGATGATTTAAGGGAGAAGGGGCAGGAATATGGAACAACTACAGGAAGGCCTAGAAGGGTTGGCTGGCTGGATATTCCTTTGCTTAGAACTTCAATGAGGTTAAATGGCTTTACTGAAATTGCACTTACAAAATTGGATGTTTTGAGCGGGTTTGAGAAATTAAAGGTTGCGATTAGTTACTCCCATTCTGGAAAAACTTTCGATTACTTCCCCTACAGCATGAGAAGTGTTGAGAAGGCACAGGTGCAGTACAGGGAGTTTGAGGGCTTCACCCTTAGCGGAAAAGAGAAGAAATTCAAGGATTTGCCAAAATCCGCGCAGAATTACATCAAATTCATTGAGGAAAAGATGGGTGTGCCGATAAAACTGGTTTCTCTCGGCCCTGAAAGAAGCCAGACTATTTTGGTTGATTGAATCAGGTATTGAAATTTAATTTTCCCTCGGAATTTGAATTTAAAACTAAGTTTTGTTCTGTTCCTGCGGTTAAATTCTCTATTTTTATGTTGTAACCGCTATTTGATGGCAAGCTTGTTACCCAGTTTTGGACTGTTGAGGTTGCGTCATATTGATATTCAACAAGTGGTGCTGTGCAGGTGTTTACAGTTCCCCCATAACGGGAGATTGTGCATTCTTGCACATCAACTGTTGCCTCTTCCCCCAAACAGCCGACCCAGTTATCAGTTCTTGCTTCCACTAATGACACATCCCAGCCTTCGTTTAACGTTAACATATCATAGGTGACTACCCAGAAATTGCCATGGTAATTTTTAGACCAAGCCCAGCCACCATCATATAAATCATTCAATCTTTGGCCGTAATTTTCTGCAACAGCGTAAAAGGTATTGGTGATTTCCTCGCCATCAAGCCTCACATACCATCTCTCGGAACTTTCATCAATGTTTTGAATATGAATTTCATAGCAGTACCATTTTTCCATTTCCATCGGAATGTTGGATTGAAACCTGCTGTTGTCCCCTTGGTCCTCAACTTCTATTGAATAGGGTGATGAAGCAGGGGAAAAAGCACCTGACTTATTGAATAACAGATAGTGTGTGTGATTTAATTCTCGGCCATTGTTAACTCCCTGGAACCAGTGTTTTGTGGGGCTTGGCACATCATAAGTGTCATCTACCCTGAAATAAAACCTGACAAAAAGATTATCCGGATCCTGAAATACGTCTCCGCCAGAACCTCCGCTAACTATCCATTGATAAGTCCTTCCATCGCCTCCCCAACCATATTCTCCAACAGTAACCACATTCATGAAATTCCTTCCCACAGGCCCTCCTGATGAAACATACGGATATTGTTTAGGGCCACCATTATCCCCACCATACCATTTTCCACCGTCAAAGCACGCATTTGAATTATCTTCACAACTCCCCGTCGCAGTATCCCAGCTGCTTTCGAACAACAGGCCGGTGTCAACAGTGCAGATTTGTGATTCTGGGGGTTTATTATTTTGAGTTCCGCAATTGTTTGCGTCTGTGCAAGTGCGAGTTTCCGTTCCTCCTGAACAGGAGCTCCAACTAGTGCAGCTCCAGTTTTCTGTGCAAGA
>JAFCCJ010000056.1 GCA_017610305.1 Candidatus Iainarchaeum sp. | reverse complement strand
CATTCTGCGGGGTGTAGAAGATTGATTTCAGCGCAATTGTGCCGAATTTCTTTGGTGAGCAGAACTCGAAACCATATGAGGTTGCCGCCTGCGAACCCTCTATCAATGCACAGCTTGTTGTAAGCCCGTGCTGGTCTGCGGTTTCAAAGAATGAATCAATCATATAGTAATCATCAAAGTCCTTGCAGTTGGCCCCAACCCCGTTCCATTTGCTCATTGTGGTTCCCACATTTATTGCACTCCCACTATTTTCGGGCTCGTCAACGCCTCCTCGTATACCAACTGAATAGAATGCCCATGCTTCATCAGTGTCATTTGTGATTTGCATCATAATCGGGGTTGCATAACTTGGTGCGAAAGTCATTTTCGGATTGTCCCCTCCAATAACTGTGAGGATTGTTCCCCTGTCATCAACATTCATCCTCTCAAATGAACTGCTTTCCAGCACTTCAATAGTTCCTTTTGGAACTGTTGTTGAGCCCGGAATTTCGGTGGTTAGTACTGGCTGTTCACTCTCATCATTAAGCTTAATTGCATCTCCCCTGAAATTAACCCCATAACCGACCCTTCCTGAGCTCCTTCCTATTGGGCCGTCAATTGGCAGGTTAAGTAGTGGTGAGTTTGCCTTGTACTGTGATGGGGTGTCTAATTTCTCCAAAAGCACCTCAATTTTTGCATTTGGCTCTCCCCCACTAAACAGGGTCCAGGAATTGTCGTTGTAGATTATATCAATTTTAACCGCATAAAGGCTTGAACCCGGGAGTAGATACCCTTCCGGATTTGTTTCGCCGAAATTTCTCCTGAACACAAAGAGATCTGTGTCCCTGAAATAGTTTCCAAGGCCCTCATCCTCATCAATATAGGACATTGGTGCATCAAAGAATGACTCATTCATCGCATAATCATCAAAGTCCTGCTGGAAATCACTGTTATACCTATCCCGAATCAGGTATGCCTCAAAGCTTATTGCATCGACTATCTCATCCTCCTGCATTCCGCTTGCCGCAAGGAATTCAGTTAACCTGCTTGTTGAGTAGGGCTCACATTCAGTAACTCCGCTGTCCCCAACACCAAATGTTGAACTTAATGTGTCTGATGCGGTTATATTCTGGCAGTTCTCGCAGTCAATTGTTGGGTCAATTTCAGCAACAGCCCTGTAAGCGCCTTCACCCAATGAGCCAAAGCTACAGCTTACCTCGGTGCTGCTCAGGATATTTTCATTAATTACCCCGCTTGGGCAGGTTGTTTCGCTTAAGTCATCCAGATTAACCACCTTAATTGTGATTGCGGTGTCTATCGGCGAGGGATTCTTGTTTTCAACTTCAACATTGATTGTTATATTGCTTCCCTTGTCGACCGAAATCCTGCTTACTCCAATATCATAATCGCCTATTACTGCGGTTTCTGTTGCGTAAAGGTCCATCGGATTTGGGCAGCTTAAGCTGCCTCCATTGTTCTCCACCCACTCAGATATTGTGTTAACCTTCTTCAATACCTCGATGCTGAATTGTGTTGCGTCACAGTAAACGAAAGAATCGTTTGAGGAATCACAATAATCCTCCCCAATACTGCCCCAGTCCCATTCAAATGAAACTCTCGGCAGGGCATCTTCGCCTGTTGAACCAAACCTGTTTCCTGCCTGGCAGTTTAGGTTTGGCTCTATTATAATATTTCCATCTTCTGGCGGAACTGCGTTAAACTCCAAGTGGAATTTCTGCTCCACATTATCAGATTCATCCTCCTCAATTGTTCCTGAGTCAGGATCAATCTCATTGCCTCCTGATGAGAAGTCAAACCATTCAGGGTCATTTGTAAAGTCGAAATCATCCATATCATAGGTCTTGTCCTTGTAGTTGTGCTCAATTCCGGTGACGCGGAATATCTTATATGCCGGCTCATTTTCGCTTGTTGTAATGCCTGCCTCATTTGTGAATATAATTCCCCTCAAATTGTCGTCAAGGGCAGGATTATTCCCATTTGTCTCAACAGTGATATCCCCGTCCTGAGCGACGCCTATATCCTCATCAACAATGTCCTCTTCTGCAGATTCTGCCGCAAGGAGGACAAATTCATTAATTTCCTGCCAGTCAACGATTGTCTTGAATTCAACAGTATCCTGGCTCATGTATTCTACAATTGTTCCAAGAAGGAATCCTTTCAGGCCCTGCACCAATGGGTTTCCTTGCCCCAATACTCCGTCTATCAGTGAACTGCCTGCGCCGAAAACGCCTCCGCCAAGGCCGCCAGTTGCCCCTCCTCCAAGCGGATTAAATCCGCCTGTACCAGTGCCCCAAGGCGAAGCACCTGTAGCCATCCCAAGCGCCGGCAAACTACTTAATTCACCATCACTCCCTTTCCAGAATTCAACCAATGAAACCATTCCGGTTGTTGGGGGGGTTGTTGCGGGGCTAGTAACCATAGGAAGCCTATTTACTGCTTCATCTACGCAACTAAACCCCCAGGGCCTATCTTTACAAAAGAATTCTACATCGTCACAACACCTTGATTGACAATCTCCATCCAGAGTACAGGTAGCACCATTCGCAAGTTTTCCTGAAGGAGTAATGCCTTCTACATCTACTGCCGGTGTTTCTACAGCTACTATTGGTGTTTCTATCCTCCCTGCGGTTCCAAGAAGGTCGCAAGAAAGTGTACCTGCAGCTATTGCATCTTCACAAGTAGATTCTCTTTGGCTATATTTAGTAGCTTCACCAGCATCCGTATCGACACTTTGCGGGCAGCTTCCGGATCCGATAGTACCGCAGACATAATCGCCGCTTACATATCTATATATGCAACAAGTTCCTGGCAGTGTTTCTTCAGTTTCTTCTTCAATCTCGTTTTCTAGACCATTTTCTTCAAGATATTTATTATAACTTAATTTGGAATCGCACCAGCCAGAAGCTTTTTGGGCATTTGAAAGATTAGTGGTTGGATTTCCCTGGTTTCTACAGAAACAGGTTTTGCCCTGATATGTACCAGTTCTGCAATTTAAGTTCATACAGGCCTCTCTGCAAGTTGGACCATCAGTTACATTTGCATTCGTATTTGCCGCTCCCCCACCGCCAAACCCAAGGCAGGCTGTTGCTTCGCCGCTTTCGCTCCAGCAGCCGAGGAATGAAACCCCGAATGTTAGGAGGGCCCATTTGGATGCCTCTTTCATTGCGTTCTCGAAGGATTTTGTGTCAACCCTTATTATTTCCTCTTTCTCGGCGCAGGTGTTGATTAATTCAACTGTGTCATAACCATCATATTCGTCATTTGGGTCGTCGTAAACATCAAACTCATACCTGTTTAGCTGGAAACATGATTCAGGGTCAACCAACAGCCTTGTGCGGATATTCTTGAGGATTCCGTTCTGCTGCAAATTCCCCCCCTTTGCGCGGACCATTACTGAATACTGGCCGGGATAATTCCCGCCTGAATAAACCTCAATTGTCTTTGAGTCATCTCCCTGCAAAATGAAATCATCCAGCGAAAGCTCCAACTCTGACTCAATATCAAACTCAACAGGGGAACCGCAGCCCTTTGTCTCAATCACAAATGTCCCTATCCCTCCCTGAGGTGAGTATGGTATCTGCACCAGCTCCCTGTCGAAAGTTACGCATTTTGCCAGTGAAACAACGGTAATTTCCGCATCAACTTTTGAGCTAAGTTCCTGATTCTTCCCCTCAAGATGATTAACCGCCTTAACAGTAATTGTCGCCTCCGCAACTCCACTCACCCCTCCAAACGGCGTAAATTCAAGTGCCCCATTGATGGTTTCTTCGGCGCCCATTCTTCCCTGCAGGCCCTTATAGTAGCCTGAGCGCAATGGATAGCGCAATGATCCCCCCCCATCTGTATTGATTATAAGCGCAAATTCCCCTATCTGATTGCTCTTCCAGTCAACCTTTGCCGCAAGGTTCTGTATGCTTATCGGGGTTCCGTCCACAGTGCAGTTGTTCTGTATCTGCAAATCAACAGTAACAAGGTCTCCCTGTGTTGCGTCAGTCCACTCACTCCTGGTTAAAATCAGGCAATTAGGCTCATCAACCTCCGCACCAACACCCAATGAAATTGTAACTGGAATTGAATAATGCCATACAACGCCGAAATTTTTGGCATCAAACTCAAGTATTCCCTCCAGTGAAACTGAAGAATCAATAAGCTTTCCTTCCTCCCCAATATATGTTTTGAGGGACATATCCGCCTTGTCACCGGCATCTATTGTGGTATCATTAAACGTTTCCAGCCAGTTTGCAATGCTGACCTCATCCAGATAATTCTTAAGGTCTCCGGTAAGTTCTATATTGCTAATTACCAAAGGGAAAGTGGTCTGATTCCTTACTGTAAAGGAGTCAGTTGCATCATGCTTGTTCTTCGCATTTAACGAGACACCGATGCTGTCAGGCGTAACCTTAATGACATTGGGGTTTATCTCGAGGTCAATCCACTGGGAATTATAATTGGGCTTCTCAAGCTCCAAGGTGAGAATTGTCCCCGGAACCTGTGCAGGGAGTGTAAGATATGCATAGCCTGCCCTATTGGTTTCATCAAACATTATAATATTGCCGTGCCTGTCCTTTAGCCTGGCAATTACATTTTCAAGCTCAAGGTTATTTGCCAAGTCCTTAACCAAAACATTGATGTCATACTCAACTCCCGAAGGATAGTCCTTGGGGGAAATTTCCACATCAAATTCATTTGGCGCGGAAATCGAGATTGAAAGCACCTTATCATAAACAACCTGCTGATCCGACACAAGCCTGATATTAAGCCTCCCCACTATTGATTTCTTGGTTAAGAAAACAAGTTCCCCTGAAAGTCCCTTGTGGGGCTCCAAATTCCCGACATCAATTCTCGGCATCTCATATCCATAGAATTCCGGATTTGCGGTGACCCTTGTTTCGGCATCCAGTATCTCATAGGATTCAATAAGCAGGCCATCATCCTCATTGGAAATTCTCAGATTGCCATTATCGTGGATTTTTGTTTCCGAATTATTTATAATCTCAAAGTGCAGCCTATACTCATTTGAAATCTTCGCCTGATAGGAATCACTCACAGAATCAATTAGCCCCTCAGCCAAGTCCTTTATTGATGCGCTGAAACAAAATGATTCATCACATAAGGTGTTCACGCCCACATAAAGGGGCTTCTGGAAAGTGTTGTTATAGAGCTCATCGAAATCTATTGTATCGTCCTCAGGACTGTATTCAACATCCCCATTCTCAGCCCATGCACGGTAGCGCAACATGAGCTCATCACCGATTGAGGCTGTTTCCTTAATCTTTATGGTTGCCTCGGCCTCATAAATTCCGGCAATCGGATTTCTCCATCTCGCATTGAACCATTTGCTGTCGCCCAAAACCGGCAGGTAATCATCCTCCCCAAAAGAACTGTTTTCATCAAACCTTGATGCAAGGATTATGGCTGCCTCAGGGACATTTACCTCCTTTATGAAGAGCTGGTCCTTTTCCATTATCATCATATTTCCGGTTCTCACATGGATGCCGGTTTCATAATAATCCTTCTCCTCAGGGACCCTTACCAAAAACTTCGCGACATATTCTTCCCCTGCCGCCATTTTTGTCGCATATCTGTCTCCCTGATAGAACCCCCTGAATTCAACCTCAATATCCTTGTTGATTATTTCCTCCTCCATTGTGACATCAAACCTCTGCACAGATGAAGGAAGTACGGGCTTTGCAACAGTTATATAATCGGCCATCTGTGGCGAGGAACTTTTTTCCCTCACAACTGCATAAACTTTCTTGTCTGCCTTAAGTTCCTGGAGATAAACCCCGTTTGCATCCGCATATGCGGAGCCAACAAGCTCATTATTCCTTGCATCATATAGATTCACAACCGAGTTGCCTACAGGACCACCGTCCCTGTCCCTGACAACAACCTTAACCGCCCCTGATGCAATTATCATTGTTGCCGTAAGGAAAACAGAATTCTCATCGGCAGTCATGGAATTGAAAAACTTCACATCGCTTGTTCCTGAAAATGCCTCCTTAAAGGCATAGGCATAATAACTTCCTGTTGAAATCCCCCTAAATCGCGCAATGCCATTTATGTCGCTTGTCACATGCTCATAGCCCGCGAGGAAATCAGTATCATCGTTATAGAGCGCAACCGTGGCATCCCTTATGTTTGCGCCATCCTGGTCAATAATCTTAACCAACAGGGTTCCGCAAGTTGTTGGGGTGCATGGGACAAGCGGCATTTCATTTATCTGGTCCCCTTTACTAACTCCGTAAATTGAATTAAG
>JAFCCJ010000013.1 GCA_017610305.1 Candidatus Iainarchaeum sp. | reverse complement strand
TCCGAAAATCCCAAACGGATTTGTAACAAATCCGATAATCCCGTCAATAATGCCATAAATGAATGAGCCGGCCTTTATTCCTGTTTCCTTTGCCTTGTTACCTATTCCAATTCCCTCATATTCTATTTCTCCACTGTTCATCGCAGATACAAATTCCCCTGCAGGATCTGCTGAATTCCTTACTCCATCAACTGTGCTTTCATCAACATTTACCTTCATCGTTGGTTTTGAGAGGAATTTATTCTGAATTTCGGTAACATTGCCAAACCTAGTTACTGCACCAAATTTCCTTACCCCCCCTTTATCCATCTTAACAGCAATATTAATCCTTTCATTCCCAAAAATATTAATCACAAAATCTGAAACCTGATCCAAACTGCCGTTAATCTGGTCTAAATACTCCTGCCTAAGATTGCCATCCTCAAATGCCCCGTCCAGAAACTGCTCATCCTCCATTGTAATAAGGCCTGTGATGGTGAGTGCACTTACACTCGTTAAAATACAAACTGAAATCAAAAAACAAAATATTATTTTTTTCATAGCATTAACAATAAGGTTTCGGGGTTTTTAAGGTTTATGTTATGTAGAAGTTAGGAGCTTATTTGCCGTTTTATTCCGGCATCCAATAATTCAAGAAATTTTTCTTTCCTCTCCGCGGGAAATTTGCAGCCGGCAGCAATTTTGTGCCCGCCACCCTCGCTTCCTTCCCCCAGTTCTGCACAAACTTCCTTAAACACCATTCCCAAATTCAGGCCTTTGTACACCAAATCTTTGGTGCCGCGCCCGCTGACTTTAATACTCCCGTCCTCATGCCTTGCAAATGCGATAACCGGCTTGCCTGATTCAATCGCGCCAGAACCATAAAGCATTCCTGCAACTATTCCCACAATTGAATCCTTTATTTCGTTGCCTGCATCAAAGAAATAAAATTCCTCTCTTTCTTCCAACCCCCTTTGCTTCATCATTTCAATTCCTGCACGCAATTGTTTCCTATGCTCAACAAGCAGAGAAAGTGCATTGGCATACTCGCCCTTCCTGTCACCCATAGCAACAGCCAAACCAATTTCTGCCATCCCATGCCTGCCGCATGAATTCAAAAGCGTGGCAAATTCCTTTGCATCACTTAAGGGGGTTTTCCTATCCTCTTTTACTAAAGTGTAAATCTCCCCGATAAGTTCCTTGATTTTCCATTCCACAACATTATGCGAATGCATGTGAACAATTAGTGCTGAGGTGAGTTTCTTTTTTTCTTCGGCATTTAAATCAATATAACTTCTCCACTGCCCATTTTGCCTTAGCTCAATTCCAAGCCCATTAAGAAATTTGACGCAGTTTTCCTCATTCGCCGTCAATTCAGGGATTATTGGGTTGGATGAGAACATAAGGAATTGGGTAAGTGGCCTTGAAACTCTACCATACAATCTCAAATCATTTCCGCTTTCCATAAAACCATTTTCAACCGCTTCCTTCAAAATTTCAGCATTCATCCCCCGTAATTTCCCGGAAAAATCCTGCATATCACCAACAGCACCAACTATTGCCAGGGGGGCAAGGAATTTATTTTCCGGGTCGAAAATTTTCGCAAAAAGATATGCCATTCCTGCCCCGCTTATTTCATTCCCGCCGTCAATTCCAAAATGAAATGGGCTTATGTGGAATTTGTGCTCAACATCAACCGGCTGGTGATGGTCTAAAACGAAAAAATTATCGCCGAATTCCTTTTTCAGATCATCCAACTGCCCTGAACCAAAATCAACGAAAATATAATTTTCCCCCATGCCCTTAATCTCCTCGATTGTTTCCCTGTAAATCTGCTTAATTGCCCTGCATTTCAGTTTCTTTCCCCCCCTTTGCAATGCCTTTGCAACAATCGCCCCTGCAGTAATCCCGTCGGCGTCATAATGGTGAATCACCGCAAAATCGTCTCTTGCCCTAATCTCTGAAGCAAATTCCTGCAACTTTTCCTCTAGTTTTTTATCCATGTAAGAAATGGGTTTTGAATGCTTTATAAATAGTTTCAGGGGCGGGTTTCTGGTGCGACCCGACTATCTACGGGTACACGGCCATCCCTGCTTCGCAGAGATATTGCCATTCGGGCAAAAACCACTTATTTTAACCCCTTCCAAGCAAGATTTTTTCAGATAAGATGGGTTTTCTGGATAAGTTGTTTGGGAAGAGGGAGAAAGAGACTAAAGTAATGGAGCTCGCCGAAGCCGAAGAACTTATCCAAAACAAAAAGATGGAAATTTCCAAAAAGCTCGAGCGGGAAGTTTTCGGCAAATTCTCCGAAATAAAGCACCTGATTCCCGAGGCAAGACGAGAACTGGATGCCTTTTCAAAAAGGGATATTGAGGCTGAGGAAGGGCATAAAAGGCTGAGGAAAATTGTTACAACCTCCAAAAAAAGCATGGTTAACCAGATGAACTCTTTGCTTTCTAAACTGCAGCCACCTGAAGAACGGGATTTTGAGGCCATAAGAAAATACTGCCTCAATGCAAACAGCATTCTTGAAAGGGAAGTGGCATCTTTTGGCAAAAATATACAGATTTCCGGACTGGTGCTAAAGGACGAGATAAAAAATTTGGGCAATTATATTAGGGAGCTTGGGAAAACGTTTAAGGAGATACAGGCGATGTTCAACAAAAGCGGGTTTGATGATTTTGAAAATGCCTCGGAAAAAATTGATGAACTGAAAAAATCGCTAAATGATGAGGAGGCTTTGGCCAGCGATAGGGAACAACTGGAAAAAACGATTAAGGAAATTGGAAAAAGTGCCGGGGAGAAGGAAAGGGAAATTGAGGAAATGAAAATTTCCAGCGAGGCAAAGGGGCTGGAAGAAACCCGCGCCAAGCTTTCAGGACTTGTAAATGAAAGAAAAGCCCTGAAGGAAAAACTGATTAATCTCCTTGCCTCAGTTGACCGGCCGATGAAAAAATTCCAGAGCCTGGTTGAATCCGGGAGGTTTGTCCTGAATGAGAAGGAAAAGAACCTGCTAAACCAATATCTTTCCAACCCCCTTCTTGCGGAAAAGCAGGATGTAAGGGGAGAGGTGCTAAAAAGCCTCCTGATAAATGTGGAGAAATGCGTAAATGACGGGGGGATTGTTCTAAAAGACAAGGAACGTGGCAAAAGGCTGGGGGCATTGCAAAGGCTTATTGAGTATGACTTCTACTCGGAAATTTTCTGGAAAAGCAATGAACTTGCATCTGAACTAAACTCCCTTGAAAAGGAAATGGATGCCAATGCATTCCAGTCAAGGATAAGCTCTCTGGAAAGGAATCTTAAGGAGATTAATGCGAAGGCAGATGATGCAAAATCTGAAGCGGAATCTGTTGAAAAAAAACTAAATATGATTAAGGATTCTGTTGGCGAGAATAAATCGGCTGCGGAAAATTCAATCTCAAAAATTAGCGGAAATAAGGTGCTGCTAAAGGCCTAATCCAGCCTGAACATCTTGTCACAGAACTGGCTTATTGTCTGCATGGTCCCCTTATATTCTTCAGTATCCATCATCAGCAATACCCCCTTTGCCCCTGTCTCATTTAGAAGCGAAATAAGGTTATGGGCCATCTTCTCAACAGGGTCTGATTTGTTATAAACAAGGAGTGTTGAAATAGAATCAAATATCAAAAACCCCTTTCCCTGTTCAATCTCCTCCAGCCTTTTTTCAGATATCAGCATAAGATCGGTGAGTTCTGTCGCGGAGTTAATGAAATCAACCCCTGGCTTCCCTGCATTTTCCTCGCCAATTTTTGAAATCATGTCTATGAACTGCAAATTATCGGCGTCCAGTTTCTCCTGCTTTAATTCGGTTTTGATATTGTCATATCTTTTGTTTACGGTTATGTAAATTCCCTTTAAGCCCTCCCTTGAAATAAGCCTCCTGAACAAAGCTCTTCTTGCATCCTGGTAATTGGATGGCTTTACAACTATCAGGACAACATAATTATCAGGGAGGTCATTCATATGGGTATCAAGGGCCAAATCCATCTTCGAGCCCTTGGAGAGCAGTTTTTCCAGGCCTTCCTCAGTTATTGCATTTTTTTCAGGCCTTGTGCGCCGATATTCCTTTGAATCAATAATATCAAGGTCTTCCCCCTTTAGCGTCTCTTTATCTTCGCTCATCAGTTTACATCCTCATAAAGCTGGCCTTTGGTCAGGACAATTATTCCGTTCTCGGTGATTTTTATTGGCTTTAGCTGCTCGGCAATCTGCGTGTTTCGCATTTTTAACACACCAATGCTTCTGATAAAACGGTTCTTTATCTTGGTGTGGTAAAGCAAAATTACTCCGTCGGCGACATATTCCTCCAGGCCATACAAAGAGACGGTTTTATCCAGCGCAATCTCATTGGTTATTATTGTTGTACAGCCAATTCTTTTCAGCATCTTTCCCAGAGAAACAATTCTCTTTCTTGCGTCCAATTCCCTGTCAAAAAAAAGCTTGAAAATAACCCCTGGATCAATCACCACTCTTTTGGCATCGACACTTTTTATGGTGTCTTCAACCGTATTTTTTAATCTTTCAAAATCATAAAGCTCGATTGCAATTATTTTTAGTTTCCCATCTTCAAGAAGTTTTTTGAAATCCCATCCAAATTCAGAGGCACCAAATATAATGCTGTCAATTGTCTCCTCCAGGGAAATGTAAACCCCGTTCTCCCCCTGGTTTACCGCCCCTTCATTCAGAAACTGCCAGCACATAACTGTTTTCCCACTTCCAGGGTCACCACTCAATACAACCAGATTTCCCTTTGGAATTCCCCCATTCATAAGCGAATCCAGGCCGGGAATGCCGGATTTTGTGCGCTCCACCGTCCTGCTTGTTGTTTTTAACGCTTTCCCCTCTTTTGCAGCCATAGAATCACTAATATAGATTGTAGTTATTAATTTTAATGGTTTTGCAAGGTATTGAATGAAAGGATTATATACAAGAAAAAGGATTATGTTTGTGGGATGAGATTATGGTTGAATGGTTTCAGTATGTTTCTTTTGTGGTTCTTGCGGTGGCTTTTGTATCCATGTATATGGCCTACAAAAAGAACAGGGAATGGCAGTGGGTTTTCTTTGGTTTCTTCTTCTTCTTCCTTTCATCATTTATAGTCCTCCTTCAGGAGCTTGTTGTGTGGGACGGAATGATTTTGCTTGAGCACCTCTCAAGAATTATTGCCTCAGGCCTGTTGCTTTATGCGATTTACAATTACAACAAGGGGTGGATTTGATGGTTTTAGAGTTTCATCCCGAGGCCTTACTGTATGGGCTGGGCCCAATCCTATTGCTCATAAGCATACTTTACATAAGAAGAATTCTCAAACAAGAGAGCTCCCTTGCGCTTGTCAAGCAGATATTCTGGACAATGATGCTTCTGGTTTTTGTGATAATGTTTTTCATATATTTCCTTGACTTCCTGCAGTTGGCATTTGATGCGAAAATCTTTTACAATCTGGACTATGCGTTGGAGGAGTCGCTTGTAATTATTGCCGCGACCTTGTGGCTCAGCATAAGCCTCATAGTTCTGAAAATACTTGTAATCCTGCCCTCAAAAAAAATCCGGGTTCCCAGGATAAAGATAGAGGTGTAGAGGTGGAAAAGCCTAGAAGGGCAGTGGTTGCAAAGCTTGATGCCGGTTCGGTTAAGGAGCCTAGTGAAAGCATAAGGGGCAAGGTTGCAAGCTCTGTTGGAAAGCAGACCCTTTTTTTGATTTCCTCCGCAAATTTCTCGGAAACCGTGCAGATGCTTGTAAAGATTATAACCAATGAAATGGTGCATGAGGCAATTTATCTTTCAACCCATGACTCTTTCAGGTTCCTTGCAAACTATTTCAATGATGAATTGGTGGACATAAACAAAATTGCGTTTATAGACTGTGTTTCGAAAACCATGGGCATAAGGGTAGTGAATGAACGGATTTTTCTTGTGGACTCCGTAAGCGACCTTGACAATATTGATTCTGCGGTATCAAATCTTATGGGGCTTTTGAAAGGAAAGAAAAATTTCTTCATCCTTGATTCAATAGAGGGGCTGGCAATCAGCAATTCAGAGAAGGAATCGATTGATTTTATCAAACAAATCATAACAAAGATGCAGGCACAGAAAATGACGGGAATATATTTTGCAATAAGGGAAGAAAGGGACAGCCACATGATTAAAAATCTGGAAAAACTGTTTGAGCAGGTAATTGAAATTTAATTGGTGAATCTATGGGTGAAGGAAAGGGGAAAATTGATGTCGGCAAAATAATAGGTGGTGGGGGAGGAAGAAGAAAAAGGCCTGCCAAAGAAAAGAAAACCGAGGGGGATGAGATTAAGGAAATGCTGACTATTTCCCCCGCTAAGGAAAAGGTTGCCAGAGAGAAAGCCGCAAAGGCACCACCTCAAGAAGATGCTGCAGGGGCAAAGAAAGAGGATGTGGAGACCAAGCTCGAGAGGAAACTTGAGGAGATGGATGAGAAACTTAACAGGCTGCAAAGGGCGCAGGTGACTACGGCAGATACCTCTGTTGGTAGGGGAGAGGCCAAAAATGGTGAAAAATTGGAACGTGCCCCTTCAGGGATAACTGGCATGGATGAACTAATTGACGGGGGTTTTGAAAGGGGCTCAACAGTCCTTGTTACTGGGGGGGCAGGAACAGGAAAAACCACCCTTGCCATGCAATTCCTCTACAATGGCGCAAAGATGTACAATGAACCAGGCATCCTGATTTCTTTTGAGGAGACAAAGCAGTCACTTTACAAGCACCACGCCGAATTTGGATGGGATTTTGCCGAACTGGAAAGAAAAAACCTCTTCCAGATACTTGAATATAAGCCGCATCAGGTGAACAAGCTTATGGAGCAGGGAGGCGGCCCGATAAGGGATGCGATAAAGCAGCTTGGCGCAAAAAGGCTGGCAATTGATTCAATAACCTCTTACAGCCTTCTTTTCCGCGATGATTACCAGGAAAGGGAAAGCATACTTGATTTTTTTGACCTGCTGAAAAAATGGGGCTGCACGTCAATTGTGATTAGTGAAATGCCGCCAAAGGTTGCCGAGGTAAAGGAGGGGAGTGTTGGTTTCCTTACGGATGCGATTATTTCCCTTTACTATTCCAAGGACGAGGAACGGGATGTGAGGGTTCACAGTTTAGAGATACTGAAAATGCGCGGCACAAAACACACCAACAAGGTTTGTGCACTGACTTTTGAAAAGGAAGGAATTGTAATTTACCCCAACATCGAGATTTTTTAATCGGGAGAAGGTTTAAAAACAAATAATCATTCCAGTTTATTGGTGTTAATTTGAATTCTTTGTTTAAGCAGACAATTAAGGTTGCCTTTTTTCTGGGGCTGGGAATACTTCTTATTGCATTTTCAATCCTTACATTTATACAGGGAATTCTGTGGCAGCTTGAGGGCCAGTTTGTTCCGGCATTTCTCGATTACTTTGTTGCCATACTCTGCCTTGCAATAAATTACTGGATTTTTATAAGGGCAAAGGAAGCCTTCAGAATTGCGGAATATTCTGAATTGCATGCTTAACTTTGAATTAAACCCAATTTCCGCTTTAATTAAATATTTAAACCACTTAATGCCTTTAATTAGTGGCCGTGATTTTATGAAAGCCCAGACCTCTATTGAAATGCTGATAGTTATTGCTGTCTCTTTAGTTGTTTTGGTTGCGGTTGTTGCATTTGCCGGAAACCAGATTGGAATTATCAACCAGCAAGCAGATTCTGACAAGGCACAAAAGAGCGTTGAGGATTTGAGAAATGCCGTTAGGGAGGTTTATGCTGAGGGGAGCGGCGCAAAAAAACCTGTTTTCATCGAAATTCCCCATAGCATTGATCCAATTCTTACAGGGTTGGAGGGGGAAGCAATTGTAATAAATATTGCGGGCAGTGATTTCATCGCAGAAACCGGAGTAACACTTGCGGGGAGCATCCCAACAGAGCCCGGGGGGCATAATGTCTGGGTCGAGGCAAGAGAGGGCTTTGTTTTCATCGGTTTGGGAAAAATTTCCCTCGACAAAGAATCTGTTTATATCACGATGCCGCAGAGCAGCAATGCAAGTGACAGTATTTTAGTGACAAACAATTCAGGATCGGGTGTTGATGTTTTTGTTTCCTCTGTTTGGCCCCACTCAGAAGTAACACTTAATCCAACCCCGGCCAGCTTTTCAATTATTGACGGCGGTTCTGGGACAATTAATCTGGGCTTTTCCTCTTCCGCTGCCGCGGTTGGAAATTACGCCGGTTCTTTAGAGATAGATGTTGCAATTCCCGACGGAGATGAAAATTTAAGCATCCCCTTAAATGCCGAGGTTTTGGTCGGGGGCGGGTTTGAACCGCTTATAGCTCTCCCTTCCTCATGGAGCACATCAATTTCGGCAGGAGGGTCTGATTTCAGCACATTTACAATCTGCAACACCTTAGGAAGCAGCATGGCAAACGTAACATTCACCCCCTCAAATGGGGGTGCCGGAGATTGGGTGCAGGCAGTCACTCCAATCGCGCCATTAAATGCGGAGAGCTGCGTGAATAGGGACATTACGATTTCAGTCCCTGGAGGGACAAGTGGCGGCACATATTATGGCACTATAACTGTGGGTGATGGAACATACTCTGACACAATTTCCTTGGAGGTTATAGTTGCGGCACAGCTCACCGCAGACATATGGGCCTTGTTTAACTGTGATTGGGCACTTTGTGACTCAACTGCAAACGTAACAGGGGCAGCAGATAATGTTTATGATTCCGGCACCAACAATTTAGGGGGCCGAAGTTTTGATGTCGCCGGCCTTTCAGGAACTATTGATTCAGTAACTATCTTCTGGAGTCATGAGATTCCCCCTGCGAGTTCCTCAGATTCAATAACCGAAACAACTGTTGCGGATTTCTCTGATGGGACTTTCATCAGCACACAGACATATTCCTTGGTTGATGGGGAGGTGGGGCTTTCATCAGCAAACAGCACTGATGTTGAAACCACGGACATTCAAGATGGGTCGCTTGATGTGGGAAATGGAGATAGGGGCCAGGGATGGGCTGCCCAAACTTTTGTCCCAAGCACAGATACAATATCAGGAACCGGCGTATATCTGACGCGTGTTGGAAACTCAGTGCAAAATGTGGTTGTGTACCTGCGTGATTCTCTTGAGGGGGGGAATCTGGCAACAGCAACCATCCCTTATGCATCAATCACTTCCTCCTGGCAGTGGATAGACGCAATTTTTCCGGCACCTGAAACCGTTACTCCTGGCGACACATACTATCTAGTGCTTGATACTGCCAAGGAAAATAAAAGCAACTACTACTTATGGGGAACAAATACAGGCAATCTATATCCCGACGGAATTGCCTATCAGGAGACAACGGCAATAGCAGGCGAAGATGCCCTACTCCGCACTTATTATTCAGGCTATGCAACTTCAGGCACCTACATTTCCAACGACCTGGATTTGGGCAGCATTATGACTGTTGATACTATTGACGCCACCGCACTTTTGAATGGCCAGACACTTACCGTCGCATACCAGCTTTCTGATGATGGGGCAATTTGGGGTGGCTGGAGTTCTGAATACAGCACAACTCCAGTTACGGTAAACCAAACCGCGCGATATGTCAGATATAGGGCAACTTATGCGGGGGACGGCACAGCCAGCGCATATCTGGCTAGCTTAACAGTTAACGCAAGCTCTTCCTCAGGGCCTTTGAGTGATGATGTTGTTGAGGTTTCATATGCATTTGACGTTGCCTTTCCGGAAATTGCCAACACATATAATTTCGGAAATACGCCTGTTGATTTGATGGATAGCGACACCGCACTTATAGAAATCTATGATGCAACCGCCCAAAGGCCAGGGGGCGGGGCATGGCAATGGTCTGACTTTGCCAATTTGAGGATTGGGGGAAGGTATATTGAAACCGGCGCCATTGATTCTGAGTGGAGGCTGGACGCGGTAGGTGTGAGGATAGCCTACACGCCATAGGGGGTCATAATATGAAAAACGCCCAAGGGCAGATTTCAGTTGAATTCCTGATAATCCTAACCATTCTCTTTCTGGTCCTGATTTTCTCAGTCTGGACATATGGTGTGAAGAATAAGGAAGTGAATGATTACAGGATTAATGAATCCGCAAAATTGGTTGCGTTCAGCACAGCAACAGCAATAAACGGCGCATATCTCGCGGGCGATGGTTTTGAATCGGTGGTGGAAATGGATTCCTTTGGATTTGATTTCAATATTTCAGTAGACGGAAGCGCAGTTGTTGTTTCCTGGGGGAGGGGGCTTGTTGATTATCCGATTTTAACAAATAGGGTTGTTTTAGGGAGCATTACTTTTGGGGAAATGGCAACAGTTCAGACAAGGGACGGAAATGTATTTTTAGGTTAGTGAGAAATTATGGATACAAAAGGGCAGATACTTTCAAATGATTTGATTATCGGGATTTTGATTTTCCTGTTTGTCCTTTCCCTGTTTTTTGTCTCGTCCAATTTCCTCTACATCAGAACCGCAAACTTCGCGCAATTTGAGGAGCTTAAACTTGCCTCAATTCCAGCAATGCAGGCACTGGCACATTCCCCCGGAGAGCCAGGTAATTGGGAGGAATTTGATGATTTGAACAGTGTGAATTCAATTGGCTTGGTTTCCTCGAGAAATGATTTGGATCAGGCAAAACTAGATATGATTCAGGATTTCAATGCCCTCCATTACTGGAGGATTAAGGAATTGTTAGGGATTGGAAAATATGATTTCCATGTTGATCTGAGGAGATTGCAAAATAACCAACAGATTGCTGAATTTGGCATCGCCCCTGACCAAAACGCATTGGTGAGTTCAAGCACCGCGATTTCAAATCTAGACGGGGAGAAAGTTAAAATTTTGCTGCGGGTGTTCAAAAATGAATAATTGGGGTTTCCTGATTTCTACCGACGGCCTGCTTGCGCTTTTTGTGATGCTTGTGATATTTATCGCAGCGGCGAATTACATAGGCGGCATAAATTCTGATTCGGTGGAGTCCTTAAATCTCAAAAGATTTACAATGGATTCCATCACCTCACTTGAAAAGGCGGGGGATTTGGAAGATGCAATACTGCAGGATAAGACGGCCAAGTTAAGGCAGTTCCTGAATAAACTTCCCAATTCCTACTGCGCAACAATTAACCTTTACAGCAGCAATGATTTGGATTCTATTATAATGTCTGTTTCAAGGGGCGGCTGCAAAACTACTGGCGGGGAAACTGCCTCAATAAAGCGCTCATTCATAGTGAGGGATGGTACAGAGCTGAACTTTTTCGTTGCGCAAATGAACGCATGGTATAAGGTGAATGCATGAAAAGGGGATTTGTTATCACAATAAGCACGGTTTTCATAGTTATCTTCCTGCTTTCCTTTTCAATGTCCTATCGGGAAAACAATGAGGAAAGGAATTCTGTTGTTTCCGCATCTTTTGTTCCGCTAAAGCTTGGTTTTTTGGTTGATGATATTGAGAATGATTTCAATTGGCTGTTGGGAACTGAAATTGATGTAAACCAGGGAAATCACCTAACCTCAATCTACATTTTAGACCAACTTCCATCAGACCAGAACAAATACAGGGTTATTGATTATGCTGATTTTATTGAGACAGGTTATGCCGGAAAGCAGAATGCCTCAATTGATTTGGATGTTGATTCGGCGGCTGATGGGAGGAGCGAGCTTGAATTCTGGAATGAAATTAATTACTATTATGATTATGAGGGTAGCAATCAAATCGATTTCTTTGTTTTGGGGGAGGACACAAATGCGCTCACTTATGACATCTATGTTTCAGTTAACAAATCCTCCACACACTCCGTTCCATGGACATGGGATTCCGGAGGAGATGTGAATGTGAACCTAAATTATGTTGATTTAAATGCCGCGGCAACGGTAATCTATTCAGGGAAACTGGATTCCTCAATCGCAAATGCCTATGAGTTCAACTATTCCCTTGCAGGGGGCGACACTTTCACAATTACTGTTGGTTCAATTGCGGGGAATTCACGCGCGCTGCGCTTCAGCGAAAATTTCTCCGCATCTGATGCAAGGGCAAAAACAAGAGTAAGAATGGACCAGCCCTCAATCCAGAGAAGGGCTTTTGCGGAATATGCTGTTGATTTGAACTATTCCCAATTGGATGTGAATTATTCCTCAAGAATTAGGCTTTGGGGAGGATAGTGAAATTTTATTAATAAGTAAGTGATAATATAAGTGGTTTTTTATGAAAACAATTGATGACAAAAAAATTATCGCAAAAAAGGGCAATGCTGAAAGGGAAAATTTCCTTCACCATCCGGATAACTGGAGCTTTGACCCTGAAAAACTCAAGAAATCAGAGCAAAAAACCATTAAAAAAACGGCTGAGGGGTCCGCAATTGTTGAGACAAAAATCGACAGAATGATGAACCTTCTCAAAACCAAAAAATCAATTAGCTTTGGGGAACTCTCCAAATCCTTGGGGCTTTCCCAGGAAAGTGTGGAGAATATCGGGAAGGTGATGGAAAAACACCAATTGGTTGATGTTAAATATCCTGCGACAATGATTCAGAGCCCGAGTATTGAGTTTAAGAAAGAGTTGAAAGCCAAAAAGCGGGAGGAATTGGGCGGCCCCCTTTTGGAGAGTTACTCTTTAGAGGTAGATTTTGTTCCTGCAAAGGTCAAAATTCTTAAGAGCAAGGCAGAGGGCAGGGCGTTCTATGATATTTCCCTCCCCATTTTCGGCCCCTACACAAATATTTTCTTCGATGAATTAAAGGATGCTGTTGCCGAGAAGATTCCTTTTGAAATTATGGAAATAACCGACAGTGTGAAAAATAAGGTGCTCAAAAAGAAGTTCTTTGAAATCTCGAAAAAGGAATTGGGCAAATACCTTGCAGGGGAGGATGAAAAAAGCGTTAATCTTCTCGCAGGGAGCTTGCTTCACTCAATGTTTGGTTTGGGAAATTTAGAACTGCTTATGTCGGACAATTTTCTGGAGGAGGTTGCAATAAATTCCTCAAAAACCCCTGTTGCGGTTTATCATAGAGTATATGGCTGGCTAAAAACAAATGTTTTCCTCGATACTGAAGAGACCATTTCAAATTATTCCTCCCAGATTGGGAGAAAGGTGGGGCGGGAGATAAATGTCCTCAATCCAATTCTCGACGCCCATTTGGTTTCGGGTGACAGGGTTAATGCAACCCTTTCCCCAATCTCCGCATCGGGAAATACCATTACAATAAGGCGTTTTTCCAGGAGGCCCTGGACAATAATTGATTTCATTGGAAAAAGCCACACAATGAGTGTTGAAATGGCGGCGCTTTTGTGGACTGCGATGCATTATGAAATGAGTATTGTTATTGCGGGAGGAACTGCATCGGGAAAAACTTCCGCGCTGAATGTCCTTAGCTCGTTTATTCCCAATTACCACAGAATAATTTCAATTGAGGATGTCCGGGAAATAATGCTCCCTGAAAGCCTCAAATGGAACTGGGTCCCTCTAAGCACAAGAAACCCGAACCCTGAGGGGATGGGGGAGGTTTCAATGCTGAATTTAATGCAGTCCTCTTTGAGAATGAGGCCTGACAGGATTATTTTGGGGGAGATTAGGAGGAGGAATGAGGCTGAGGTTCTTTTTGAGGCGATGCACACAGGGCATAGTGTTTACTCAACAATTCACGCCAATTCAGGGCAGCAGGTTTTAAGGAGGTTAACAGAGCCCCCTATTGAAATCCCGCCTTTGGAGGTTGAGGCACTAGATTTGCTTATTGTGCAGTACAGGGACAGGCGAAGCAATGTAAGGAGAACCTATGAAATTTCTGAAATTGAAAGTGGGTTGAGCGAAAACCAAATGTCAATTAACAACATCTACCGCTGGAGGCCGAGAGAGGACATCTGGGATAAGATAAATGAGCCAACAAAGTTGATTCAGACCTTAAATCTCCACACAGGAATGACAACCCAGGAAATAAGTGAGGATGTTTTCACAAGGGCGAAAATACTCAACTGGATGCTTAATAATAAGGTGGAGTCTATCGACCAGGTTGGGCAGCTGATGAAACTTTACTATGCTGATTCTGACAGCGTTGTTCAGGCTGTTGAGAAGAATTCCCCTGCAAAGAGACTTTTGGAGATGTGAGCCATGAGAGTAAAATTCATGCTCTTCTCGATTGAACAGTCGAAAAAGATAAGCAGGCGCCTGATTTTCATCGGCCGTTTACTCTCCAGGCTTTTTCATAATGTTAAATACGATCTCCAAAAAGCTGGTTACGATATTGATTCATGGGCATATCTCACCGCCGCCTTTTTCTCGGCGATGATTTATGGGGTTGTTTTTACCCTATTTATCACTTCACTCCTTTTCTTAAGAAATGGTTTGCTCCTAAATGAAGATGGTATACTTGCCTCATTATTGGGTGTTCTTTTCTTTTTTATTGCCCTTGTTATCCACGCAATCTATCCGGGAATAATTGCAAAGAATGTTGCCGCAAGCATTGACCGTAGTTTGGTTTTTGCGCTGAAAAGCATGCGGATTCAGGTAAGCTCTGGAGTTAGTCTGTTTGAGGCCATGGCAAACATCGCAAAATCAAATTATGGTGCGGTCTCCAAAGAGATGGAGGGGGTAGTAAAGGAAATCCGTTCAGGTGCCTCTGAAGCCACCGCAATTGAAAATCTCGCCCTGAGCACCAAATCAGATTATTTAAAGAAAACCAGTTGGCAGCTCCTGACCTCATTGAGCAGCGGCGCTTCCTTGAGCGGCGCCCTGGATTCTGTTGTTGAAATGATAACCAATTACCAATCAAGGGCGATAAAAAATTATGCCGGGGAATTGAACTTATGGATCCTTCTTTACCTCCTCCTTGCCGCGGCCCTTCCTTCATTGGGAATCGCTTTTTTCGTTGTTCTTTCCTCAATTGTTGGGGGCTCGGTAAATTCATCTTTTTTGATTTTGATTGTTGTTTTTGCATTTATAACGCAGATTATTCTAATCGGATTTGTAAAAACCCGCGTTCCGAGGGTGCTGGTTTAGATGTTTAACAGAATCGCTGAAAGGGTTAGTGACTTTATCCCCCAAAAAATTAAGGATGAAAAAATAAGGCCCTTGCTTGAGTTCGCCGGAAGCCATGAGGATATGGATAAATGGCTCGGGAAAAGGGTTCTGCTGGCTTCCCTTATCGGAATTGTTGGTTTTTTGCTCCCCCTAACGGTTGAGCCATTCTTTTCTGAATTTAGTCTGCCGATTAAGATTTTGCTAAGTGTTGCCCTCGCAATCCTATTCTTTCTTTTTATTCTCTTCCTTTACTTTTTGAATATCTATTATGTGGTCGAGGGAAGGGCCTCATTAGTGGAGGCCATACTCCCTGATTTCCTGCTTCTTGTAACCGCCAACCTAAGGGCAGGCATGACGCCCTTTGCGGCATTCCGAGGCAGCGCAAGAACTGAGTTTGGCCCTCTTGCGGACGAGGTAAAAATTGCGGCCTCAAAATCCCTGGGAACTTCCTCCTTTAGCGATGCCCTGCGGCAATTGTCCTTGCGCATCAGAAGCCGGTCGCTGAAAGAAACCGTTTCCTTTTTCACCCACGCCCTTCGATCTGGCGGACACCTTGCAAAACTGCTGGAGACAACCGCACTTGATCTTAGAAAAAACCAAGAGATGAGAAAGGACCTTGAGTCAAGCACAAAGATGTATGTGCTGTTTGTTGTTTTTGTGGTTGTTATCGCAACCCCTTTGTTGATGGCGGTCAGTGTTCAATTTATAGATATGATTACAACAATAGCCGCAGACACCCCTAAGGGAGTGGATATGTCATTCACGCCATTTCCCTCCGACTTTGACATAAGTGTTGAGTTTATGCAGAATATCTCCTACGCCCTCTTCTTCGGGAATGCCTTGCTTGCCGGGGTTTTCATCGGAACCTTAGGGGATGGCAAACCCTTAATGGGATTGAAATTCTTTCCGGCAATATTAGTTGCGTGCTTTTTGGTGTTCTTTATTGCGGGAATAATTCTCCCATTGGTTGTGAATGTCTGAAATTAAATTAGAAATATGTTCTAGAGGCATCTAGGGGAAATTGCCCACTTAGTTAAATTCACTCAAGCAAATAATCCAGCTTGCATTTCTCGCTGCAGAATCTTCTGGCGTAAATGTTGCCGGTAGATTCTATGGGCTCCCTGCAGCTCATGCATTTCTTTCCCGGAGAATTTGAATAGTTGTAATTCTTCTCAATATTTTCAATTGATTCAAGTTCCAATAATCCCATTAATACCCCTCCACTATAAGAATTTACTGAAATAATTGCGGTAAAAAATAATAAAAATGGTTGCTATTTGGAAATTACTGTTAAAAGGTCTGCAATGTCCCCCAATTCGAAATCTGCCTTAATTCCTTCCGAGGGAAACATCTGGCCATATTTCGCCAGCGCGGTTTTCATCCCCAATTCCTTTGCCCCTGCAATGTCCCTCCCAGGATTGTCGCCAACAAAAAGAATCTCTTCAGGGAGAATTTGCAGCTTATTAATGGCCGCCTCAAACGGAAGCCTGCTTGGCTTCAACTCCCCAGTATCATCCAAGGTTACAACCACATCAAAGAAGTCGGTTAGATTCATCTCACTCAGCCTTAACCAGGCCCTCATTTTTGGGGCGTCACTCACAACACCCAATCTCAGCCCCTTTTCCCTCAGGGAAATTAGCGTGCTTCTGACATGGGGATATGGGGAAAGGAATCCCATCTGCACCCTGCGATAGGCGGTTACCGCATTTGACAGGATTTTATAATCCACCGCTCCCAGGACGTCTTTAAGAAATTTTTGGAAAATTTTCTGGTCCTCGATCCCATGGACGCCGTACAGTTCAAAGAGTTTTTCATATGCTTCCTCTTGCTCCATCTCAAGACCTGAATCCCTCATTGCAGAAATCGCCGCCTCGCAGCTCATCTTCTTCATCTTCATGAAATCAATGAGAGTATTGTCCAAATCGAATAAAACTGCTTTTAGCATAGTATCTTTCAGTAGTGAAAAGAATAAATAAATACTGTTATGTAGAAGGTAATATTTTATACCCCCTACCACATAATATTGGTGGTTTTTATGGAAGATACATACAAAATGTTCGGTAAGTCGGCATTTTTCTTTACGGTCGGCGTTATTCTTGCATCCTTGTTTGCGTGGACAATAGTTACAGGCATCTTAGCCCATATTGGGGGAGAGTCTACCCTGGCATTTTCCCTTTATTTCGTTGCCTGGCTCTCAGGAATTGCTGCATTAAGCCTATATTGGCAGGCAAAGAATCTTTTCCATTATGCAAAAATTTCCGAGTAGAATTAGCTCTTTGAATCTTTTTTTGGTTTGGCCTTATTTTTATCCTCGCCATAAAACACTTCATCAAATTCTTCAATATCCTCTTCTTCCAGGCCCAGGCCCTTAAGCTTCTTATTGTGGTCTTCCTCAGTCATCTGGTCAAATTCCTCTTTCCAGATCTTGTCCTCAGCCTTCACCGGGAGTGGTCGCCCTTCCTTCTTTCTTCCGCCAGTTACCATAAGAAAATTCTGAACAGCAAAAACTTTATTAAAATAACCGCTGCCGCCATCAAACTTATTAACCCCAAAAGCACACCTATTTACATGGCGTCTGAAGAAAATGAGCCTGAAAAACCCGGGGTGTTGGTAACGCGTTTCACTCAAGAGCTGATTATTGCCGGCTACTCTAAGAGGACTATTGAGATGTATGTGCTTTATGTAAATGCTTTTCTAAAGTTTCTTAAGAAAGATGCAAGTACGGCTAAACGTTCAGATATTGTTTCATTCCTTGCTGAAATGAAGGAGGAAAAGAATTCCTCCAATGCCACCCTCGCCCTTGTTCATGCCTCATTGAAATTTTTCTTCCATAGTTTTTTAAGGAATAAAATCGTGGATGATATCCGTGTTCCTAAACGAGCAAAAAAACTACCCACAGTCCTCACTAAAGAAGAGGTTAGAGGGCTATTCAAGGCGACAAGTGCTGGGCGAAATCGCCTAGTTCTTGAGTTCCTTTATTCTTCAGGCGTTCGTGTAAGCGAAGCTGTTAAGATGAGGGTTGATGATTTAGACTTGCGCGAGTATATCGCAAGAGTTAGGGGAGGTAAGGGAAATAAGGATAGGGTAATAATTCTTTCAAAGAGGTGGGTTAAAGATTTGAAGAAATGCTTGAAACGCAAGAAAATTAAGAGTGAATATGTTTTCTCAAAAAAGAATGGGAAATCAGTTTCTGTTGACACAATCCAGAGAATAATTCGTGAATCCGCCAAGAAAGCCGATATTAGAAAGCATGTTACCCCCCACGCCATGCGCCACTCTTTTGCGACTCACCTATTAGAATCTGGTGAAAACATCCGGAAGATTCAGGAATTGCTCGGGCATAGCAATCTGTCCACAACACAAATCTATACTCAGGTCTCAACTGAGGAATTGAAAAAAGTTAAGTCCCCATTTGATTCCATATGAGGGGGGGCTTACTTCCACTACTGCCCCTTTCCAGATTTTGTTATTTTTCCCATCAATTTTTATGTAGATTCTGGATTGTTCCCTGCTTTGATGCAAAAACCATTAATAGCCATTATGTATACTTGGCTTTAAACCTAAAGATTTAAATAGTTGAAGCCACTTATTAATTTAAACTTTCAAAATTAGGGGGAGATTGTGATGACAGTAAGACTCTCAAAACTCTTTGGAATGGACATCTATACCAACGACGGAGACTATAAGGGAAAGGTTTTTGATTTGGTTATTAACCTTGAAAAGGGCAGGTTGGAAACTATTACAACTGAGGCCCTTAAGGCCAGGTCAAAACAAGAGGCCAAGAAAATAATAAATGAAAAAAGTATCCCTTACAAAAACGTTAAGGCGGTAAAGGATATTGTCGTAGTTAGTTCATCTAAACAAGTAGCTGAAGAGCCAGATCCACACGCAAGAAGGCGCCATTAACTGCTCTTCCAATTTTATTTTTCTAATTTCTAGCCTAATCATCAGTCGGTTTTAAATTAATTGCTTATGTATTATTATTATACATAAGCATTGATTAGCTTATAGTATAGGTATTAGTGGAAGTGTGGGGGGTTTAGTTGGTTTCAAAAGGCTTTTTTATCCAGTATAAATTTATTCTTCCTGAAACAGTGAATCATGCTTCTTATACCTACCAGAAACTTTTTCGTGCAATTTATGGTTACACACAAAACGTAACAAAATCTAATGGAAAAACGTATCATTACCACCGCAAAGGGGTACTCACAGATGTCCCCTATCTTAGGCCAGGCAAAAATTGTGTGATAATCCCTAAGGAGGCGTTCAATCCCCTAGTTAATTTTTTCAAAACCGGGCGAAACCCAACACATTATTGGAGGGGTAAGGGTGACTGGAAAGCAGTATATTATATGGATGAAAAGAACCTCGATAGCGACGCAATTATCAATGCATTAGAAGGGCTTCTCAACAGGAGTTTTGTTCTGACAACATCCAACGAACACGAAAAGATTTATGAGGAGCTGTTACTGGCCGCTTCCGGGGACATGACTGATAAAAACTACGAAAAAATCCTCCTTGCTGAAGCAGAGAAAATCATTTCCTTAGAGTGGTTCAGGGAAAATACCTCGAAATCCCCAAAACTAATTAAATTTCATAAAGCATATAAGGCACTAAAAGGCTAATTGTCTTGCAGATGTTCCTTACTCTCAGCTGTTGCCACACCAATCTCTTTCTCAGAAGCCCTTTCTTTCTTCTTTGATTTAATTTTTATAAGTAGGTCCCTCTTTCTCCATTTCTTCTTTCCCCCCGCACTGGTTGATTCCAATAAACCCAGATCAACCATAGTCTTAATATATGGGTAAAGGCTCCGTTCATTTTTATACTCGATTCCAAAAAGCTCGAAAATCCTTCGCCTAATCTCGTTCATAGAAACCCATTCCTCAAAACCAATAACGCTTGAAATATGGAATGCTTGGGTGTGGTCTAGAAGGGAGAGATAATCCCAGACAGTGTGAATTTCCTCGATGCCTTCTTCTTCAACATCATAGATCCTTTGTGGCGATTCTATCTTTTGTAACCCTAAAAAAGTTTTAAGCCTATTTACTATTGAGGATAGCATTGAATCATCTTTGTAAGCATTATTATGGTAGTAATTACTTAAATACTTTACTTTAACGATATAAAAAGAGGGTAATTACTAAGGTATTTCCGTCTATTGACTTAAAAAAGGCGCTAAAGGGCACAATATAGGTGAAATCTACGAAAAAAGGCGCAAAAAGTGAGTGGGGTTTAAGGGTAAAAAACACACAAAACTTGTTTCTTGGTTAAAAGTGAGTGTATTTTGGCCTAAAATGCAGAATTTCCCGCACTAGGGTAAAAAAGTGAGTAGTCGGGATAGGAGAAAATGCGTGCGCCTGAAAAACATTTCAAAAAGTGAGTGCAAATATATGTAAACTATGCTCTCTGTAAAAAACACCTAAAAAAGTAAGTATAGCGAGAGGAGGATTTGAACCTCCGACCTCTGGGTTATGAGCCCAGCGGGCACTCCTGACTGCCCCATCTCGCTGTAATTATTACTTATGCGATGGGTTTTTATTAAAATCCATCAAAATCTTCATGGTGTTTTTATGCCAAATCGGCTAATAGTATTGAAATATTGGGTCTATAAGGGGGGCAACAAAAGTGGGTGAAAAAATGCAAACTGTCCAAGATTTTGTGTTTTTTAAACTATTTTTCCAATCTCCGAGACCTCGTGTTTCATAATATTTATCCTTTTATTCAGGAGCGATACCTGTTTCTTATTATCTATAGAACCCATCACCGTTCCACATTCAGGGCACTTAAACTCATATTCTGCTGCAATTTCAAAAGGGAAGTTATTACACCCCTTCTTACAGGCAAAGAAAGAGTATGTAGATTCAAAACTCCTTTGTGACTCCAATTTTTGAATTTTTTCAGCCTGCTGCTCAAGAATGAGTTCGGCAATCCGTTTTGGCCTAATTTCCCAAGTATATGAATACCATCCTGTTTTATTATTCCTAGTTTTTTGATAACACGCAATTCCTCGATAATGTAACCTGTTGAGGATGGTTCTGATTTCAGTTATTTTCAAGGGAAGTTTTTTCCCTATTTCTTCATCAGTTACTGCCTTCTTTTTTTTATCCACAATTTGGACAAGATCTACCGCAAATTTCCCCCCAACAGTCTCGAGAAATTCTTTTGCAATTAAAAAGTTTACAACGTTTGATTTTACCATATTAATTTCTCTTTGATAAACAAATAAAAACAGACTCCCCTAATTCAGCTCTTAAGCACGGTTTTCCCTTTTTTTTCAGGAATGATTTTCACTTTCGCCCCCTCAAAATTCAAATCCAACTCTTTCCCCTGAAAATATTCGTGCAGAAAAACAGCGAGCGCTGCAATCTCTGAGTGTGGTTGTGTGGTGACTGAAATATTGGCGTCAGCCAGTTCATAAACCCCTTTCTCAACTTTCTGGCTCCCTAAAATAAGCAGGATTTTCTTTCCCCTAAACCCATCAATCTTCTTCTGCAAGGGCTCACCATACATTGTTGTATGCACTGCCAGATAACCTCTTTTCTGATAATTTTTCACAACCTTTCTCCAGGAATCCACAAACTCAACATCAAAGTTACCGCCCCACTTATCCTTAATGCGGGAAATTCCATTCAAAATCGACTTATCCTCAGCTCCCTGGATAATTATCTTCTTCGCGCCAAATGCCCTTGCCACAAGGCCGCAATGGGTAGTAACCCTATAGTCCCGCACAATGCGATGGCCGTATCTTAATACAACAACCTCTTCCATAAGGAAATATTGCCCTCACTTAAATTTAAATTGATTCCTTACCCAATTCTCTCTGGTGAGTGAGTGTTAGATATCAACCTTTTAAGGGAAAACCCAAAATCCGTCCTTGATGATTTGAGGAAGAGGGGGGATGAAGAAAAAGAGGCCTGGGTAGATGAGGTCGTAAAAAAAGATGAAGAATACAGAAAATTCCTCCAGGAATCTCAGCAACTGAGAAAAAAAAGAAATGAAATCACTGCTGAAATTGACAAACTGCGCAGGGAGAAGAAAGACACCAAAACAAAGATTGAGGAAGCCAAAAAAATTCCCGTAAAAATAAAAGAGATTGAGGCAGAAACAGTAAAACTCAAGGAAAGAATCGATTTCCTCCTAATGCGCCTTCCAAACATAATGCATGAGTCAGTCCCCGTAGGGGAAGATGATTCTGAAAATGTTGAGCTTAAGAAATGGGGAAAGCCCCTGAAACCAAAATTCAAGATGAAGCCCCACGGGGAATTTTTGCAGGAAGCGGGCCTTGCAGATTTTGAGCGCGCGGCAAAAGTCTCTGGCGCAGGATTTTATTTTCTTATGGGGGACCTAGCCTTACTTGAACAGGCAATCACCCAATTTGCAATAAGGCATTTGGTGAAGAAAGGCTATACCTTGGTTGAGCCCCCTTTAATGATTAGGAGGGAAGCATATGAAACCGTGACTGATTTGGATGATTTTGAAAGTGTTATGTATAAGATTGAGGGGGAGGATCTCTATTTAATTGCAACTTCCGAGCACCCGATGGGCTCAATGTACATGAATGAGATTATTGATGAGGACAAGCTCCCTATAAAATTTGCAGGAATCTCCTCCTGCTTCCGAAAGGAGATTGGTGCCCATGGTGTTGACACCAGGGGAATTTTCAGGGTTCATCAATTTAACAAGATTGAGCAGTTTATTTTTTCAAAACCAGAGGACTCCTGGAGACTCCATGAGGAGCTCCTGAAAAATGCCGAGGAAATATTTCAGGCATTGGAAATCCCCTATCGTGTTGTAAGCATCTGCACAGGGGATATTGGGACAGTTGCCGCGAAGAAATATGATATTGAGGCATGGATGCCAAGGGAAGGGGAATACAAGGAAGTGGTTAGCTGCAGTAACTGCACAACATATCAGGCCGTTAGAGGAAACATAAAGATTCGCAGGAAAAACGGGGATAAGGAACATGCCCATACTTTGAATTCAACAGCAATCGCAACATCGAGGGCGCTAAGGGCAATAATTGAGAACTTTCAAGAGGAAGACGGGAGAATCAGAATCCCAAAAGCCCTCCAGCACTATATGGATGGGAAAGAGTTCATTGGTGGAAAGAAATAGCACTATTTCTCCACAAAATCCCCACTCATAACATTTAATAATGTAAATATGTAAAAAGTCCTAAGTAACGGGCCCGTAGCTCAGTCTGGCAGAGCAGCGGCCTTTTAAGCCGCGTGTCGAGGGTTCGAATCCCTTCGGGCTCGTTAAACCCCTATCAGGGTTTACGGGACGACCTATGCTGCGCATAGGTCTAAATTGGTTGACAGCCTTGCGTGATCAACATGGAGAATAAGGAAATTCAGTTTTGGGCAGAGAAGATTGCCGATGATGTGATTAATCGCGAGAAATTTCATTTCACTGATGACAAAACCCCGAAACTGAAAAACTGGACTGTGAAATCCTCCTCCTCCCTTTCCGGAGTACTCCACATAGGGAGACTAAGTGATCTGATAAGGGGGGAAGCAGTTGCAAGGGCGCTTCAGGAAAAAGGATTTCCCGCTAAGTTCATTTACGTAACTGAAGACATGGACCCTCTGAGAAAAGTCCCCGAGGGAGTCCCTAAAGAGTTTGAGAAATACATCGGTTTCCCTGTAAGTGATATTCCCGATCCTGAGGGTTGCCATGAAAGCTATGCAAAACACTTTCTTGAAAAATTCCTGAATGTTGTAAACGATTTCATGCTTATTGAGCCAAAAATTTACTCCATGAGGGAAGAATACAAGAAAGGAAACTTCACTGAACAGATAAAAATCCTGATGAAGCACGCAGATGAAATAAGGGAAATAATCGATTCACAAAAGGACACAAAAACAGAAGCCTCCTGGGTTCCGTTCAAGCCAATCTGTGAAAAATGCGGAAATATGCAGACCACAGAAATCACAAAGGTTGAGGGGGATAAGGTTCATTATATTTGCAAGGATTACAAATTTGAGAAATTCACCGCAAACGGCTGCAACTATGAGGGGGCCACAGACCTAAACAAACCAAGTGGAAAACTTGCCTGGAAAAGCGAGTGGGCAGCACAATGGATGAGATGGAATGTCTGCAGTGAGGGGGCAGGGAAGGAGTATGAATCGAAAAATTCTGCCTTTTGGGTTAATGCGGAAATTTGCGAAAAAGTTCTGAAATTCCCAAAACCTGAACCAATATTCTACGAGCACTTACTGATTGACGGCGCAAAGATGTCGGCCTCGGTTGGGAATGTTGTATATCCCTCTGACTGGTTAAAGGCCTCAAGGCCTGAAACTTTAAAGTATCTATATATGAAGAGAATAAACAAGGCAAGGAGTTTCTCCTGGAAGGAAGTTCCTCTCCTGGAATTGGAATTAGACCGCTCCCTACGGGCGGATGTTTCAGACAAAGAAGGGGCAAAAGTGCGGAAAGTGGCAGAGTATTCCTCAGTAAAAGGGAGAAAACTAATTCCCTTGAAAGCAGACTACTCCACAATCTCATTCCTTGCGCAGACAATCCCTGATGATAAGAAAGTAATTGAAAAACTAAAAATTTTGGGAAAAATTTCCGGAAAGGAATCAAAAGAAGAGATTGAACTCATAACTGAAAGGATTGATAAATCAAGGGAATGGATTCAGAATTTTGCGCCAGAGGAAGCAAGGTTCACAATACAGGAAACCATTTCAGATGAAGTAAAAAATAAACTCAGTAATACTGAGAAAAAGGCCCTTTCCCAAATTCCCGGAATTTTAAAGGAAGGAATTAGTGAGGAAGAACTGGGCAAGAAATTATTCGATATTGCGAATGAAAATAAACTCCCCCCTAAAGACTTCTTCAGAGTTTCTTATTTAGTTCTCTTAAACAGGGAGCGAGGCCCCAAATTAGCCACTTTAATGCTGGGAATTGGAATAAACAAGTCAAAATCGATTTTTGGGCAGCTGAAATAATTTATAAATATTCTCCTAAAAAGAATAATACGTTAGTGGGCCCGTAGCTCAGCCTGGCTAGAGCACCTGATTCTTCTAAGGTAGACTTGAAGAAGGTGAAGCTCTTAAGAAATTGGGCGGCAATTAATGTCCGATTTCGGTGTTACCAGGGGGTCGTGGGTTCGAATCCCTCCGGGCTCGCTTTCTATTTTGCACAGGAAACGTACTTCCGAAATCATATAAAAATAAGAAAAACATTCTTCTTCTATGAAGTACGAAACATCTCTTGAAGAGGCAGAACTTATCGGAGCTTTGCTTGGAGACGGCCACATCTATCGAAGAAATAGAAAATATATTGTTGGGTTTACTGGAAATCCCATAACTGACAGGGATTACTTCGAGTATCTTAAGAAACTGATTAGTACTGTTTGGCATAAAGAAGCCAAAATAAAATTTAGGGAAAGAGCTGTCAGGATACAATTGAACTCCAAATCTCTAGTTTACAGATTAATTGAAGAATTCAAAATCCCCTTTTATAAGGGCAAATGTGCGAAAGTTAAAATTCCCAAACAAATAGCTAAGGACTGGAAATTAGCAAAATGTGCAATAAGGGGCGTAATGGATACTGATGGCTCAGTTTTTATGGCAGATAAGCCAGGCAGCCCAAATTATCCGTCAATAGAACTGACTACAACAAGCAAGGATTTATCTGAGCAAGTAAGAAACTTACTCCGTAATCAAGGATTTAAGGTTGCAAACATATGGGCTTATTGCTCTAAAACTTCTGTTTTGCCCGCATATAAGGTTCCTCTCAATGGCAGGCAAAATCTTGAAAAATGGATTAGGGAGATCGGTTTCTCAAATCCCCATAAGAAAAGTATTGCTTTAAAAGCGTTGGGGGAATAAGTTATTTTAGCCTTAAAGGGAAGGTAGCTCAGTCTGGGAGAGCACATGATGGGGGCAAGTCAATTCTATTGATGATTTGATTTCCTCCATGTGAAGCTGAAGATGAGTGGTAGTGATTTTACTAATGCTCTACTCTCCTCAGACACCATGGTGTCGCGGGTCCAAATCCCGCTCTTCCCATTTTTTAGTTAATTTATAAGTTAATTTAAATTAACTTCTTTTCACAATTCGTGGGAGGTTTGTTTCATGCGAAAGGCCCTTATCTTTGTTTTTTTGGTTCTTCTTTTTGCCGGCGTGTTTGCGCTTGATGCGCCTGTTGTCAGCAGCTTAATATATCCTACTGAAGGGGAATGGTATGGCAATGCCTATGGGCAGTTCAGCTGGGATCAGGGGGACGCAACATCCTTTAGCTATGTGTATGATAATAATGTAGGCACAATCCCGGATGGTATTGCCGAAACTACTGAAACAACAACAACCGTCCCTCCAAAGCTTGATGGTGACTGGTATTTTCATATAAGGGCAAAAAAAGGCAGCGAAATTAGCGACACAACAACATACCATATAAAACTTGACACCACCAAACCAACCCCCCCTAAAAATGTCAAGGTCGAACCAACTGCTGAAGGGTATTTGAGAGTAACCTGGGGCGAGGCGACTGATGCCCATTCAGGCATGGCGTCATACAAGATATACCGGAGCTTTCTAACTAATTTTGATGTAAGGGATGCATCAACCAAAGTGGCGGCAATGACCCAGGAAGGCACAAGTTTTATTGATGAGGATGTTCTTGAAAACAGGGTTTACCATTACAAGGTGCAGTCAAGGGACGTGGCCGGCAATCTTGGTTCCATAGGCCCTGAAGGCTCTGCAAGGACCTTGGGTTTCTGTGATATAACCGTAACTATTGATTTAGTAATAACTGATGACGGAAAACTTGAGATTGAGGCAGAATCTGATGGGGAAATGAGATATGCTTCAATGACGCTGATTCTTCCAGACGGAACTGAAAATATATTGGTTGCAAGGGAAATTAATATCTCCTCAATGTCTGAGGAATTTGATCTATCATCAACAGAAGAAGGCCTGTTGAGAGTAAGAGTCAGTGCAGAGGATAGTTCAGGTGATGACTGTTTGGGTGAAGAGGAACTTTATTTTGATACCATTAACCCCTCCGTTGAGATAATAAATCCAACAGGAACGGAAAAACTCACCGAACGGATTAAGATAGAGGCAACAGCAACAGAC
>JAFCCJ010000012.1 GCA_017610305.1 Candidatus Iainarchaeum sp. | reverse complement strand
CCCCTAGCGAGTTTTATGGAAGTTTTGACAATTTTGCTATTGAAGGAGATTGTGAAGCACCAGGGCGCCATAAGATTGTTTTTTACTTCGGTGATGATTCAACAAACATTGGCGAATGCGAAATGACCCATGATGACCCCCCTCAAAATATTATTGTAAAATTTAATGGGCACAATGACCATGACTCGAGGCAAGATGCAGGTATTGATGGGCTTACGGAATTATGGACGGTTGATATCTCAGTTCATACTGATGGAACTAGCGAAGGATCACTTAATTTCAATAGAACCTTATCCCCCCCAAAAGTTGAGATTCAATATCCTGCTGAAGACCCAATAGTCAGTCCGCAGATAACCCTTACCGCCTTTGACGAGGTTGCAAGCAATCCTCAAATTGTATATTTTGAGTATTTTCTTCCCGGGGGTAGCGATTGGGTTTCAATCGGCAACCAGGATAATCCTGTTACTGGCACAGGCATACATACAATCCTTTGGGATGTTAGGGCGGCGGCAGAGGACCGGGGAGATAACTGGAATTATGCAATAAGGGCAATAGCCTGTGATTCCTCAGAATTATTTTGTGATGCTTCCCCTACAGAAATTATTGTTAAAATTGAGCATGATGACCTTAAACCAATAATCGTAGAGGAAAACCGATTCCCGCAACCGGGCGAGATTGTTGATGACCGATATGTTGTAATATCTGCGCAGGTTATTGAAGAGGGCTCAGGCATTGACTTAGAAAGCCTTTCGATGATAATCACTTCGGATGATGGTTCAGTAAATATTGACTATTCTGATTTGACCTATGAGTATGACCTTGTCTATGATATTTACCGGGTTAAATATTACCATCCTGATTGGCAATTTTCTGATGGCGGTTATGGAGTAAGCCTTTCTGTTGCAGACAATTATGGAAACCGTTCAGAAACCAGCAACTGGGTATTCACTGTCAAAACCGGTGTTGACCCTCCCCCGGGAAATCCACTTACTGCAACTCTAACTGCAAATCCTGTATCGGGGGAAGGGTCATTAGATGTTTTATTTAATTCAACTTGCACCTCCTCAGATTTAGAAACGGTCAGCTGCTCAATTAATTATGGTGACGGCACGCCGGAAGAGGATTTGGGTTCTGGTTTGGGTGAATTTTTTGCTTCCTCAGGACATACTTTCGACCACTCTCCGACCCAGCCAACATATACTGTTATCTTAACCGCAACAAATGGTACTTTTGTTGCAACAGATACTGTCGATATATCTGTTTCATCTGCGGAGGAGCTTCCGCCAGATTCTGAGGTGAAAGCGACTATTGAGGCTACCCCCTGGTATGGTGTCACTCCTTTGCTGGTTTCATTTGATTTTACTTGTTCATCAACAAATGGCGAAATTTCAAACTGTTATGTCAATTATGATGATGGGGGGGGCAATGATCCCCTGGGCGGCGGGGAAAATATTGTCACTGCCTATAGGGAGCACAGATTCGAGTATTCTCCTGAGAAAAATGAGTTTAATGTTAAATTGACTGCAGGTAATGTTAATGGCGAATATGCTGAGACCCAATACCGGATTGTCGTTTATTCAGAAACTGAAATTCTTCCCCTGAATCTGAACCTTTACTCCCTGGACAATGAATCTGGCGAGGTCCCATACAGCAGGACATTCATCGCCAATGTTACCGGAGGAAGCCCCCCATACACATATGAATGGGACTTTGATGGCGACGGGATAACTGATTTCTATGAGGGATTGGAAGAAGAATCGATTGCCAAACATGTTTTTGAAGAGATAGGCAATTACACAACAATTGTTGAAGTGTTCGATTCTGAAAGCGAGCAAATATCCAAAACAAGTGATACCACAGTTACTGAAAACCTGGCTCAGAAGGAATATGATTTGCAGATAAATGTCCTATCTCCAGAGCTTGATAAGACCTACGGTTATAGCCAGATTATTCATTTTAAGGCGGAAATTCTTCTAGATGGGAAATCGATTCCAAATGAGTATGTTCGCTGGCTTTCCATCAGCAAGGAAGGGGATCCTATCGACACTAATTTCGTATATAATGAAAGTGAGAATTTTTATGAAAGTTCAACTATAGGCATGCCGAGTTGGAAGGAAGCTACTGATTTCCAGGAATATGATTTGTTGGTGGGTGCCACGGTTGATGGCCAAGAGTTGAGTGACTATAAGAAGATAAAGCTAAAACTTTCAAAAGAGGTTATTTTTGAATATCTTTATCCATTGGACTTTAACACAACTGGTGCGACTGTTTTTGACATAGACGAACCAAACAAAATAATTCTTAATATAACCTATCCGGACGGCTCACCTTACTATAAGGAAGCTCCAATTCACGCCTATTATTATGATGTAAATACTGAGGTGGAAACTAAGATACTTTTAGAGCGGGTGGATAACCATTATGAGGACGTTTCATTAGGTTATGAATTAAGGGAGGGCGAAAATACCTTTGAAATACGGCTTGATGAAATTAATGAAGTCGATATTACTGCAGAACCAAGAAGGGTTATTTCAGTTCTTGTGAATCCGATTGACTGGCTTTCCATAATTTTAGTTATTGGCGTGGTTGCTGTTCTGCTTTTGGTGATTTACTTCTCAAGTTCCCTGCTGAGGGAGAGGGCGCGGGTCAGGAGGCATTTGGAGCTTGAAAGGAGAAATTTGAAAGGTTTGGCAAAGAAGCTTAAATTCGAATATTTCAAGCGCCATATAACTGATAAGGAATACAAGGATAGGCTGCTAAACGCCCAGCAGCAGCTTGCAACAGTTGATGATTTATTGGGGGTTAAGGAGGATGTTTCCAAAAGGCCCCATAAGGAAAAGGAAAATGATAAAAAAAAGGTAATGAAGGAAATAGAAACCCGCGCAAATGAGGAGAAGGAAACACCCCTGTTCAGTGGTTTTGGGGAGCAACTTGATAAAATTATGGGGAAAAAGGAGCAGGCCGTTGAGAAGAATTTGAGAAGCAAGATGTCGGAATCCGAAAGGGAGGAAATAAAGAGGCTTGTTTTTGTGCTGAAAAAGAATGTTGCCAATTACGGAAGGGAAGAAATGACCAATGCAATCCTTGCCCAGGGGTATTCTCCACAGGTCGCAGAAAAAGTAGTTAAGATGCTTTACAAATGAGCTATGAGGCAGTTTCGGCACTCGCATAATCAAGAATCATGGCCTCTATTTTCTTGCCGCCAACTTCCTTCTCCAGTAAACCAATTGATTTGAAGCCAAAGTTTTTGTAAATTCTTTTTGCATTTTTATTATCCTGGGCAACGATCAAATTTATTATGTCCGCCCCCATTACTTTAAGTTTGCCCACGGCGGCATTCACAAGTTTCTCCCCAATTCCCTTTCCCCTGAAATTTTCCAACACCACCAGTCCAAAAATCTTCCCCTCTTCCCCCCTTTTCCTGAATTCAATAAACCCGGCCATATCCTCCCCCTCAATGGCCTTTAGGAAAAAGAATTCGTCGGAGTTAAATCTCTTTAGCAGATCTTCAAAAGACAATTTAGTGTAGGGAAATTCTTTCTTAATCAGTTCACATATGTGCGGAAGGTCTTTTCCTTTAGCATCCACTATTTTCATTTCCTTTCTCCCAAAAATTGCTTTATTTCCTCAAATGAAACGGCGCAACCCGCAAACTTCATTGCATAAAGGGCGGCCTCCAATGATTTTTTGTTGGACGAAATCTCCCCCTCAAACAGGTTCATATCATAGGCCAGGGCAATAAGCTCAACAGAGCGCATTATTTCCAGTCCATCCAAAAATTTCTTAAGCTCATGAATTTTCTCATCAACGATTTCAACCTCTTTTTTATAGCGGTGCTGGAGAAAACCCTTCAGCCCTTCCGGATCCTCCACAAGCAACCTTGTTGTCCTTTCATCAATCACCAAAGCGCTTGCTCCAAGTTCCTTGCAAAGGGCGAGTGTTTCAAGCTCTCCGCGATGAACAAGTTTAAGGCATTTCTTTCCTGAAAATGCGATACAGTTAACAAGTGCGGATATTTTTTCTGTGGTCCTGACTACTCCGGAAACTGGTTTTGCAATGGTAAAATAACCCTGGTCAATCGCATCCTTTATCCTTATTGCGTTGAGCTCAAACTTCTTGATTTTCATCGGCACAGAAACAGTTTCATTGTAAACTGCCTGTGGAATTAAAAACTCAACATTTTCCTTTGAGGCCATTTTCTTTATTAGATTCATGAAGCACTTGTCCGAAATGGAAATTATGCTGCTTGAATCAAAAACTACCCTGTTCATGAAATCACTCAAAAATCCTTTTTAGCTTGTCAACCCTGTCTCCAATACTTCTTTTCTCCTTTATCCGGTCATGAATAAGGGTATGCCCAATGTAACTCTGCAGGTTCTTCTTATTTGCCTTTGTTAATTCAGCGGCCTGGCTTAAACTCAAACCAAGAGAATAGGCATTTGACGCCATCTTCACCCTTGCCTTGTCATAAACATTTTGCACATAATTTCCCAGCTCCTCGTCAATCTCAGTAACCTTGTGTGAAATCTCCTTAAGAATTTCTGAAAACTTTTTGGCATTATCTGCCTCAACCGCATTGGCCATTTCATCCATTGATTCAATGATTGCCTTTTTCGCGTCAGCCCATTTCTCACTGTTCACTATATGCTCTTTGGAATTAAGCTTATTTAGGGAATATGCGACAATTGCCAGTTCTGCCATTGTCTCATCATAATCTACAACAGCGCTTTGAATGAGCTCATTAGAAAGGCGTTTCAGACCATGTCCCCTGTTTTTGGAGAATGCATCCTTAATTTCCCCGATTTTTACCATAAGCATTTTGTCCATAATAAAATATGGGCGGGGAATATTTAAAAGCTTGGGAATTTTGCATAAATAAAGCTTTAAATAGGTAAATCGTTAATTAATTAGGTAATTATAATGAAAAGAAGTATATTGCTTATTTTGGCCCTGATTCTTATGCTTGCTGCTGCAAGTGCAATGTCATCCAATGAGGCGGCGCGTTTTGTGGGGGTGCAACATTACTATTTGTACACTGGTGAGACTGTAGAGGAACCCATTGTAAAGATAGCAAATGGCGAGGACGGATATTGGGTTGTGCCTGTAGTTTCAGGCAATACTCCGGCAACATTTTTCGCACTGGATTCTTCAAGCGGGGAACTGGAGGAAACAAGAGCTACCAATTCCAAACTGTTTAGGAGCGCGGATTTATTGAGGGAGTACCTTCTTTTGAAGAAAGGGGTGGGTGCAAATCCGCAGGTGGACTGGCCGATTATTTCTGACAGGGTAAGTTCCTTTGAAACAATCTCCCGCAAGTTTTCCGACGAGCAGTTCCAGATAAACATAATATCTTCCTCAGTAAGTGATTCAGGAATAAATTCCGATATACTTGAGCTGAATTCAATGCTTTCTGCAATGATACAAAAATGCAATGCAATTTCCGCGGGAATCAATGAATCCCTTTCCTTTGAGAGCAATTTTATAACCTCCCCGGACACGAAAGAATTTAATTCCCTTAAAAATAAATTCGGTGACTCTCTCGATCTTATGATTGAGCTTAAAACCGACAAGGAAGAATATGTGTCGAAAGTTGAGCAACTGAGGCAGAAAATTCCTGGTCTGGACCTGGAAGCAAATGAGAAGAGTTATCTTGATAATTTGGCAAAACCCCCTGAAGAAATAGTTAGCATTACAGGATATTCCCAGGATGCCATGAACCTTAAGGGCTCAATAGATACTATCTACTCCAATGTGAATGCAAGGAACAGTTCTCAGCTCGATGAATTTGAATTGAGGCTGAAAAGGGATATGGCATATAATGCAATAAACCTTGACAATGAAAGGCTGAAAGATCAGACAGATTCTAAACTATCCTCCCTTCGGCAGGCCGCTGCGACAATTCTCTCCGAGGATAACAAATCATACTGGAAGAACGGGGAAAAGCTCCAGAAATTTGAGGATGAGTGGAGAAGTACCGAGCGTAACTTTGAAAACGGCAAATATGATCTCGCCATTTCTGCCGCCGAAAAATCAATAACCTATGCGATAAGTGTTTACAATGACGGCTTTTTTGATTCAGGCGACGACCCGCTAATTTCAACCGATCTTTTAATCCAGGTTGCCGGGGGTTTGGGGATACTCCTTATACTGATTTTCGCATACTCAAACAGGGATAAACTTTCAGGAATGCTTAAACAGGGCAATGAAGAGGAAGTTGAAATATCCAAGTGGGATAGGCCTTAATCAGCCGTAAATCTCTATAATGTCCCCGTTTTTCAATTTGTACTTCTTTGAAACCCTTTGCCCGGGATATTTTGCAGAGCCCCATACCCTTACATATTTCAAATTCCTTGTAAAATCCTTATGGAGGCTTCCGGCAACATCCTCAACAGTCGCGCCCTCCTTTAGAACAAGAGGGTCCCCCATATCCGCCTTCCCCCCTGGTTTTTTGGTGTAAACGAGAATCTTCCCGAGCATATTGAATATCTTTTCCTTTAGTTTCTCATCATTTTCAGCAATCCCCCTTTTAACAAAAACAGCCTTTTTGTATTCAATCCTGCTGTCCAGTGCCTCGGCAACCTTTTCAATGGTGGTTTCTTCCCCCAATAAAACGCTTGCCTTGTGATAGCCCATTCCTTTGAGAAAATCCTTGAGCTCATCCTCCTTTATCTTTAAATTTTTCTTTCCTGCAATCGTTATCCCCTTGTAATTTGTGGGCTTAACCTCAATTTTCGGCTTGTTCTTATTTATCTTTATGTTTGACCTGTTCAGTTCATTTATTAGAAGTTTTTTCTCATCATCATCGACAATTGTTAAGATAGCCGCATCCGCATTCCTCACAAGTGAAATAAGCTGGATTCCGTTTGCCTTTCCCTTGCTGCTCCCTTTAATAAGTGCCGGAATTTCAACCAATTGAATCCATCCCCCATTATAATTAATCATCCCAACTTCGGGTTTTTTCGTTGTGAAGGGGTAATTTGCAATTTCAACATCCACGCCGGTTAATCTTTTCAGTAAAGTGCTTTTCCCCGAATTCGGCATGCCCACTATAACAATCTGGCCAATACCCTCTTTTTTAACATTCAGCGATTTTCCTCCGCCCCTTTTCTTTGCCTGCTCCTTTTGCTTCTCCATCTGCATTTTAAGAAGCGCAATCTTCTTGCTAATCCCCGCCCTCATCTTCTCCGCACCTTTGTGTTTTGGAGCGGTGGATCTCATTTCCTGAAGTGCGGCTAACTTCTCACTCATTGTTTCCGCGGCCTCATACTTTGCCTGGGCAGCGGCATATTCATATGAAACATTTGTAGGCATACTACCACAAGAAAGAATTCCCTCAAAAGTTATTTAACCCTTCCAGCAGCTAAAAATCAGCAATTCCTCAAAAAACAGCTTTTTTCTGGACACAATTTCAAATTCCATTCCGCCCTTTTTCAATTTCCCCCCGGTTTCGGAAATCCCATTTAAATCACTCTGAAGGAAAAGGCATTTTCCATTATCCTTCAAATGCCCAGGAAACTGTTCCAAAAACCTGTCCAGAATTTCCCTTCCATCTTTCCCCCCATCCACATCCTTCAATTCCTTTTTCTCGCTGTGCACATAAGGGGGGTTGAAAATTATTAGGTCAAACTTTTCAGGAATCTTATCAAACAAATCACTTTCCAAAAATTCTGCCCTTTCCTGCAAGTTTATTTTTTCAACATTTGCTTCTGCATTTCTGATTGCCTCTGGATTCAAATCAGAAAAAACCACCTTGCCCGCCCCCTTAAGCAGGGCATTGATTCCCTGAATTCCTGTTCCGCAGCCCAAATCAATAACTCCCGAACCTTTTTCAACCTTAACAGATTCGGCAAGGAGAAATGAATCCTCTGCAGGTGCATAGGCTGAAGTAAAAACTGCAAATTCCTGGTCCTTGAAAAAGAAAACGTTTTTCATCGTCATCAGCAGGTGCTGAGTGTTGGAGTGGTTTTGCACACAGCAAATCCTAAATCGACAAGGGATGCTTCCTCTGCCCTGTCGCGCTTTGTATAGAGCCTGTATTGGCAGTTATAAATAGCGGCAGGCACGGTGTTAATTCCATACAATTCTGCTTTTGCAAGCATTTTGGCCTTCTTCTCATCCACACTTTGCAGGCAGCTTGCCATGGCATTCAAATCCAAATCCTCAACCATTGCCGCAACCTTGTCAATATCCGAAGCATGCAGTGGCTCGTCATATGTTGGGTAGAAAAACAGGGCCGGATTTGCGCAATAGGCATACTCCTCACTTGTGGTTTGCCCATCATTGTTCTCGTCGCAGAAAACATCCATAACGGCTTTCTTAAATTCAAAGTATTTTCCCTGTTCCTGTGCGCAGATAATATTGTCAACCGCAAGTTCGGCATCTATCCCGTATTTCTGCCTGACTTCAATTGTCTTAGTTGGAAAGTAATTGAATTCAAACCCAACCTCATCGCCAAAAGCCTCGTTGAAAGCAATCACCTCAGGATTGTGGGTAATTGAAGTGAAATCATAAGGGTCATCGAACAGAATCATGTTTGGGGTTTCGGCACTGCAGCTTTCATCGGACTTGATTAGGTCCATCTTTGGAACTGCTGTTTGAGGGTCTAAGTTACTTTCCCCGACAATAAAATAGTCTCCCGCAACAGGGTAAATTTTTGAAAGTGATTCCTCCAAAAGCCAGTATTCGCTGACATTCTTAACATCAATAAGCACGGCGGGAATTACCTTAATTCCATACTGGGCGATGAGCTTCTTTCCCTCAGGGCTTGAAACCTCAATCCTTTCCACAGAATAGTTAATGTCCCTCGCATCAAAGCTCAAAAGCAGGGTGTTGGTTTCAAGGCAGGCGGGGCAGTCATCTGAATAAATGAATTTGGTTTTAATAAGCGGTCCTAATGTGGAAACCTCACACTCCCCAATAGGTTCGGGAGCAGGTTCTGCAAGCAAAATATTTAAGCTAAACCCAACAAAGAGTGCTAAAATCGCAATAAGAACAACCAAATACAGCGGAATTCCAGAAGCCGCCGTTTTACCCGGGTTAGGTGTTTTTGCCGTGCTTTCTGCGTTAGGAGTTTCTTTGGCACTTTCCTGGCCAATTCCCTGGTTTTCAGCCTTATTTTCCTGCGGTTCCATAAAAAACACCAAAAAAGTTAGTTTCTTTAAGTCTTTCTCTCGGATAATTATTATAAATCTTATTATATGGTGAGTTTTGATGTTTGTTGATGCGCATTGCCATCTTGATTGGTTCAGAAACCCCTCGGCAGTTGTTTCTGCGGCAGAAATGGCGGGCGTGGGGCGAATTGTTTCCAATTCCACCGATTTGAAGTCAATGCGAATAAACCTTTACCTGGCGAAAGAATTTGAAATAGTTTCAGCCGCGGGGGGAATCCATCCAAAGGATATGCTGTTTATGGATGAGAAGGAAATCGAAAAGGAAATCGAATTCCTGAAAAAGAATCTGGATTCCTTTGTTGCGGTGGGGGAAGTTGGTTTGGATTACAAGCACGCGAAAACAAAAGGCCAAAAGGAATTCCAGGAGAAATATCTGCGGGAATTTATTTCAATCGCAATGGAAAATAAAAAACCGCTCATAGTCCATTCCCGTTATTCGGATGAAGCAGTCCTGAAAATCCTCGAAACCAATTCCCCTGAAAAAGTCCTTATGCACTGGTTCAACAACAAAAAGGAGTCAATCAAAACCGCACTGGATTCGGGCTATTTTATTTCAGTTGGCCCGATAATCCTTTCCGACAAAAAATCTGCGGAGCTTACAAAACAAATTCCTCCCGAATCCCTGCTCCTCGAAACCGATGCCCCTGTTGAGTTTGGCGGGAAAGCGGCAGAACCTTCCTGGATATCAAAGGTTGCGGAGAAGGTGGCGGAAATTCATGGAATTTCAACAGGGGAAATAGGGGAAATTACCTCCAAAAATGCCTTAGAATTATTTTCCCAAGAATAGTAATTTAAACCGTTCTGGGCACAATTCTAATGGTTTGGGGATTCTTATGAGTTTGGTAACCACATTTTTGTTTTTGATGATTGGGGCATTAACCGTAGGCCATGGGCTGCTGTTTTTCACAAAGCCTGCCGATGAACAGGGGAATGTAATGCATGCCTCGCCAAGTCAAATGGCAGGGCCAACAGAGATTAAGGTAATGGAATCCAATTTCAGGGCCCTGAATGAAAAGATTAAGATGGCCCATGAAAGGATAAATGATGTTGAAAAATCCCTATCCTCACTAAAGGTGCCAAAAGGCCTGGCAAAGCAATTGCACGGATTCAGCAATTTCAAGGCAAATACTGATATTGAATTAAAGGCGATGAAGGAAATACTGATGGAATTGCAGAACAATGGGATTAACATCAAGGCAAAGCGCTATCCTACCTCAACCAAGAAAGAGGCCAAAGAATTCCATAAAATGATTTACGCAGGCAAGAAACCTGTAAAAAATAAAATAACAAAAAAGAAGAAATAACTATTTTTTCAGGTTCCAGCTCTTCCTCAATCCTTTATCTTCAGACATATCCCTTTCAGCCTTTGCAACAACAGATGCCGCACCTATTACAGGGTCCAAATCATCACCCTTAACGAGGAATTCAATGCCCTTTTCCTTTACATTTAATGGACTTCCATCAACCCTAATATGCACATTTTCACCCAATTCTCGCAATAATTTAGCCATTAAATCCACTATTCTGGCCTCTATTTCGTTCATTGTAAGCCCTTTGTTCCTCGCCCCATCTATCTCCCCGGAAGTCAGGGAAACCGAAATAATTGCCTTGGAATTGCCTGTAACTGTATTATAGGCCTTTTTAATATCCTTTATTTTCTTGCTGTCTCGCAGCCCCCTGAGCTTATTCCTGTCTCCTAAAACACCGGCAATTACGAATGGGCCTGTGGATTCCCCTCTTCCTGTCTCATCAATCCCGAAAACCATTTCCTCTTTCAGATCCATCCTTTCAAGAATCATTCCCTTCACCAATTCACTTGTCTCCCCCTGCACAACTAACTTCCCTGAACTGTAAAGTGTGACAGTACATTTTCCAATTTTGCACCTGACTTCCTCATATCGGGTATTGGTCCCCATTGAGGGAAACTCCTCCAGGATTTTTTTCAATTCCCCCTTATCCCCGGAACTGAAATTCAGGACACTATGCATCAGAATCAACTATAATAGTGTGGATTAGAAATTCTTAAATACTTGTTAATAGGTTTATTATTTATTGCAAGAGTGGTTTTATGCCCCGTAATAAATTTTACAACTCTGAGGCTGACAAGTCAAGAAGAAATAATAAATCTAGCCTAAAAAGAAGCAGAAAGAAAGAACAACGGAAAAGAAAGACTGATTTTAATAGGTACGTAAGACAGCTAAATGCTGGCGAAATCACAAAGGAAGAATTTTTACTTATGGTCGAAAGGGGAAAGATGAAAGATCTATTGGAAGCAAGTCTGAGCCATGGCCATTTATCTGATAAAAGGTAATTTTATGCTGCACAGGAATTTCGAAAAAAATCGTAAGGCAGGAATCCGAAAGTTCAGTCAGGGAGAAGGGGCCAGGGTTGACAAGTCTTCTAGGAAATTAGGCAAAAGGATTGATAGAAATATGAAGAAAAAAGCATTTGGGAAATTGTGCAAGATGCTTGAAGGAGGAGAGATTACCCGGGAACAATTTGTTTCAAACTGCATTACTTCCGGACTTAAGGAAAATCTGGAAGCAAGTTTGAATTACTCCCCTCTTTTGAAGAAATAGTGCCATCAGTTCGAACCAGTATCATCATGATTCCACACTCAGTACCTACAAATCATCATCTGGCAGAATAATTGGCTGCGGAAAGTAATTTATACCCTTTATTCGAATTTTCCGGTTACTGCAAGCACTATTATCAGCACCCCAATCAGACCCATAACCCTTGGAATTATGTTGAAAAAATCATGGGTGGGAACAAATGCAACAAGTAGCAAATCAACAAAAAACCTCAGCGCAAGGAAATAAAGCCCATAGGCGGTCCAGCGATAATTTTTTTCATACCTTCGGATGTAGAGTGTGCCGATGTAAATCATTCCAATGGTGATTACAAAGTTTATGATGGAGACAAGTTCTATTGCAAGAAGGGTATCAATCATTTTATCGCCTTCCATAAGCCAAAGAGGAAGAGTATTATTCCCGCAAGTCTGATTATGTCAGTAATTGCCCTCGCATCTGACGGAATTAAATTTGCGATATTGAAATAGATATCAAAAACTTTCCCAATAAAGAGTAAGGCGACACCAATTGCCACTATAAGGATGTTAACATTACCACTTTTTCGGTAGGCTCCCCAGACAACAATAATTGAATAAACATAAACATAGCCAAACAGAATCTCAACAATATTGTCGGCAACTGCATCAGGAGTTAAACCACTGGGAGAGAGGATTACAAGAAAAAGTATTGTAAATAATACAAATCCTACCAATAATATTTGAGCGGTTTTCATCCAATAATTAATGACTTTTAATCATTTAAAGGCTTCTTTTTTCATTAATGGCGTTAATAGCTGCCCTAATCCCCATTCTCCTCAGAAGTTTCCTCAGATTTTGGCTTTTTTTTCAGGTCCCCAACCCTCAACTCTTCCAAACCAATTTTATCAAAGTTTTCCATTATATCCCGCATTTCCGCCCTGTGTTTTGTGTCCTTCTGCATTTTCCTTATTATCTGCGGGAGCTGTGCCTCCAAATTTTGGGAGGTCAGCCTTTCCAAATCACCCTTAAACTCCTTTAGAATATTCGACTTTGCAAAGAGATAAATCTTCTTTGCGGATTTGTCATCAACACCCATCTCCTTAAGGGTTCCAAGAATTTCATCCTCAGGCCTCAAATCCAGGCACATCTGCTCAATAATCCCCACAACAGACTTATTTGTCATCTGGCTCATATCATAAGTTTGTTTAGGCTTCTTTTTTTTCGCGTGGATAAAAGGAAATTTCCCGTCTATTTCAATAGCCATAATTCTCCCTGATAATAGAAGATTTTTGTTCTTTTTAATCATTTCTGCGAAATTTTATCAAGAATTTTATCCAGTTTTTTTTCGATTCTGTCCATCCTTTCATTCAGCTCATCCTTAACATCCAGCACGATTTCATGCGGCGGTTTTGGGTGGTGCTTTCCGGGAAAAGGCCTATGGTGAGAAAGAAATTTCAGAACCTCTCGGTTCTTGAGTTCATAGTACTTTTTCCCCTCATCCTCAACACTTTCCACCATTCCTGCGTTATCAAGGATGCTTAAATGGAAATCAACAGTTTGAGGGGTTTTTTTGATGTGGTTTGCAATTTCGCTCAAATATTTCCTTCCCGTACCTAAGAAGATAATTATCTCCCTCCGCATTGGGCTGGAAAGTGCCTTATGAATGTTTCCTTCCCTCATTTTCCCACCAATAAACCGTTTCAGATAGTTATATAACTATAGAAAACATTTATAAAAGCTTTGACATACTAGATAGTTATATAAAACTCGAAAGGAGGTAATAACTATGGTTCCAAGACACGGTCCGCATGAAAGACATGAAATTCATGCAAGGCATCCAAGGCACCCCTGCCCTGAAGAAGAGGCAACCCACGGGGAGCTCTTAGATGTCATGATGGATATAAAAGAGAGATTGGGAAGAATTGAAGACGACTTGCGGAGAGCTAAATAGTTCTCCGCTTTTTCTATTTTTTTGTATTAGGCATTCTGTAAGCAAAGCAATTTATTCCCTTTGCATTCTAATTTAACAATGAACAAAACCCAGTTTTTTGGCGTAGTGCTTGTAATAATCGGATTGCTATTGCTTACGGTTTTCCCAATTTTCGGGATTGTTGCGGGGGAGTTTTTAATCCTAATTTCGATTGTCGGGGGATGGGGCATTACAATACTTGGGGCTGGAATTGTGATTGTTTCTCTCATATTTGAGAGATTGAATGACATCAAGAAAGAAAAGTTCGATGAAAATTTTTGAGGTGGAAAAAATGATTATTGTGACAACAGATTTCATTAAAGGAAAGGAAATAGTTGAAACCATCGGGGTTGTTAAGGGAAACACAATCCGTGCAAAATGGTTTGGAAAGGATATTATGGCCGGGCTAAGGCAGGTTGTTGGCGGGGAATTGAAGGAATACACTGAAATGCTAACCGAAGCCAGATTGGAAGCAATGCAAAGAATGGTTGAGGAGGCAGAAGACAAAGGCGCGGATGGCATAATTAATGTAAGGTATATGACCGCACAAGTTATGGCTTCAGCTGCAGAAATTCTCGCCTATGGGACTGCGGTTAAACTGAAGTGAAATAAAAAAGACCTAGAACTAATGCTGAGGAGTTGAATAATATGGAAAAGCAAATAAATGAACTCATTGAATATCCTGAAAAAGGAGTTTTGAGCAAAGACATTGTGAAGAATAATAAATTAAATATAACTTTATTCTGCATGGCCAAAGGAACAGATATTTCCGAGCATACCTCCACAAAACAGGGATTTGTTTACGTAATTGAAGGGGATGGCATTTTCAATCTTGAAGGAAAAGATATAGCAATGTCCCCAGGAGTATTTATCTACATGGAAGAGAATGCAGTCCATTCCCTAAAGGCCAATGAGAATACCAGTTTTATCCTTGTATTAACCAATGGTTAGTTTAGGAATTTTAAAACATCATCACTATTGGATACTGCAGGCGATGGCGAGGTTAATTTGAATTATTGCCTGAATCCATTACTCAATGCAGATTTTGTTTCCCAATGGAGTATAAACTGCAACAGCCCAAATTGCAAATATCGGGACAAGCATCACAATTCCAAGCATGGCTCCGCTTGAAATGAGCCCGTCAGTTGTAACTTCAATAAATTCCCCGCCTTCGCTGATGAAAGCGATTACATGGTCAACTAATATCATTATGAATGTTCCCCACAGCATTAAGGCCAGCAAGTTCAGTTTGTACTTTTTGTTCTTCATCAGAAAGTGTGCCGCAGTTGCCGCGACCGCCGCAATAAGTGTTATAATAAGCCACATTCCCATCACCCTGCATGCACTCTATTCACGTCCCGGACGCGCTCATTGGTGTGGCTCTTATTGCCACTGCTTTTTCGTAGACGACAACAATTGCAACCCATCCTAAAACTAATGCAATTGTCATTGGAATTCCTACTGCCGCCATTTCCCCAAACATTGCCGCGGTATCTGCCGGACTGCCCATCGCCGTCAAAAACGGGGGCCAGGGAACAATTTCCTGATGGGCTATGTGCTCTACTGCCAATGCAAGTGCGCCCCCAAAAATCATGGCAATTAGCCAGTTAATGTGCCATCGCCTAGGGAATTTTTTTCTAAAAAGGGCCGTTATTATCCCAAACGCTGTTGCCGCCAAAAAGCACGCCATCAAATCACCTCACTCCGCAATAAGCCATTTCTTATCTAAAAAATAAGAAACAACAGTAATAAAAATATGAATTTAGTAATACTTTTAATACCTTTTCTTAATAATTTTTAAAGGGGGATGTAATGGAAAGAAAAGTGAAAAGAATAAGTGTTTCGGTTCCGGAAGAGCTTCTTGAAGAATTTGATGCGTTGACCGCAAAAAAGGCTTACATTAGCAGGTCAAAGGCAATTGGGGATGCAATAAGAAACTATATTGCAGACTATGATTGGAGCGAAGAAAAAAAAGTGGGAATTGGAACAATAGCCATTCTGTACGACCACACGATTAGGGGCGTTACAGAAAAAATCGTTGAAGTCCAGCATTCTTTTCACGACCTAATAAGCTCCAACACCCACCTGCATCTGGACGAAAATTGCCTGGAAATCATAACCGTAAAAGCAGATGCCAAAAAAATCAACGAACTAGCCTCAAAACTGCAGGTCTTGAGAGGGGTAAAGCAAACAAAATTGATAACAATCAACCCTTAGCCAAAAAGCCAAATTGCCAGAAAAACATTAATTTTAAACCATCATCATCATTGGGTACTGTAGGCGATGATGACGTTAACACCTGCAGTTGCGCAAGCAGATGAAGATGCAACTCAACCCTGAACTAAAAAATCACTTTGCCAGGATTAATTTAGAGTATTTTACGTTTTTGTTTGTTCGGAAGCGGTTGGCAAGAGCCGTTATTTGTTCTGCATCTCCTTTTAGCACAAAAACTTCCAGGCATGTATTCCCGGTAATACAATTGTGAAGCTGAGATTTTAGAATGTTTCCAAAAATATGTTTAAGTTTTGTTATTTCAGGCTCGTTTTTTTTAAAGTGAACGACAACAAAAACTGCATCAACAATTCCCTTTAATTTAGTGGACTGCTCTGCTTCTTCAATAAGAGAGATAAGTGCCGCCCGGAAAGTTTCACTTCTGCCCTTAAACCCGAGTTGTTTTCCGGCACTTTCAACATCTTTAAGAAATTCTTCCGGAATTGAAACACTTACAATGGACATAAAAAAACCTTATTAAAAATCAATGGAAAAAACACCAAAAGTTATTAACTTTTTAGTAAAAGTTATTAAAAATTGTTTGTTTTTAAATTTACTAAATGAACAAAAAAAGCGTAATTCTTATTTTGTTGCTGGCCTTATTTTTGGCTACAAACGGTTGTATCCAAAACCAGAAACCTGAAACAGGGAAAATCAATATAGTGGTAAGCATTCTGCCCCAAAAAGAGTTTGTGAGGGAAGTTGGAAAAGAAAAAGTTGAAGTGCAGGAGCTTATCCCGCCTGGGTCAAGCCCATCCACTTATAACCCGAAGCCAAGCGAGCTTGCAAACGTTGAAAGGGCAAAAATTTATTTTAGAATTGGGCAGCTACCATTTGAAAAGTCCCATACTGAAACATTTAGAGGCCTTAATCCAGATATGAAGATTGTGAGCGCTTCCGATGTTGTTGAACTAAGGCACTTTGAGGGAAAAAAAGAACACAGCCATGAGAAAGAACACGAGCATAACGGGGGAGCGATTGACCCGCACCTGTGGCTTTCACCAGAGAATGCGAAAAAGCACGTCGAACAAATTTACCAAGCCCTCGCTGAAATTGACCCAAAAAACAAGGACTACTATCAAAAAAATGCCAATGATTACATTGCCAAGCTTGAAGCACTAGACCAAGAGCTCAAACAAGAGTTTTCCAATATTAAGACAGAAAACCTTATGGTTTTTCATCCTGCATGGGGCTGTCTGGCAGACGCTTACGGCTTAAAACAAATTGCAATCGAACAAGCAGGCAAAGACCCAACTGCAGAAGAATTGGCAGGGCTAGTGGATTTTGCAAAAGAAAACAATGTAAAAGTTATTTTTGTCCAGAAACAATTTGGCACACAAAACGCTGAAGCACTGGCTGCAGAAGTTGGAGCAGCAGTAATTCAGATTGACCCGCTTGCAGAAAACTATTTGGAAAACATGGGCAAAATAGGAAGAGAAATAGCCAAAAGGCTTTCCTAAAAAGGAATAAAAAACGGGCTTCTGCTTGTTTGATATTATGACAAGAAAAGAAATTATTTCCCTGGAAAACGTTTCGTTCAGTTATTCAAGCCAATCATTTCTTGAAAACATTAATCTAAAGATTTTTGAAAAAGATTTTATTGGAATTGCCGGCCCAAACGGGGGCGGAAAAACCACTTTAATAAAACTGATTCTTGGACTGCTTAAACCAAAAAGCGGCAAAATTACTCTTTTTGGAAAAAGCCCAAAAAAAGGAAGACAGGAAATTGGATATCTTTCCCAGTACGAGAATGTTGACTTGGATTTTCCGGCAACTGCAATGGAAATAGTCCTTTTAGGAAGAATCGAAAAAAAGCTCATCAAATTCTTTTCAGAAAGAGACAGGAAGATTGCAGAAAAATTTTTGAAAAAAATGGGTGTTTGGGACCTGAGGGAAAGAAAACTGAATGAGCTGTCAGGTGGGGAAAAACAACGGGTTTTTATTGCAAAAGCGCTTGCCACAGAACCCCGGGCACTTATTTTGGATGAGCCTCTGTCAAACGTTGATGTTGGAGCGAGAGAAGAACTGTTCAAGCTGCTTAAAGAACTTAACAAAAGCATTGCCATAATTGTTGTTGACCACAACCTTGAGATTCTTTCAAAGTACTCAAAAGAAATCGTCTGTGTAAACAAGTGTGTTGAAAAAGGTGCAAAATACCACGAGATTGCAAGAGTGCATGGGAAAGGGAAGGTGATGTATTAGTGGTTTTGGAGGCACTGCAATATACTTTTTTCCAAAATGCTCTGGCAGCGGCCTTTCTTGTTTCCATAGCCAGTGGGATAATTGGAACATATATTGTGGTGAAAAGAATGTCTCTTGTTTCAGGAAGCATAGCCCACACGGTCTTTGGCGGACTTGGGTTAAGCTATTACCTTGGAACAAACCCACTGCTCGGAGCAACATTCTTCAGCCTAATTGCAGCAGCATTTGTAACACTAATCCGAAAATACGCTAGAAACAGGATGGACGCACTTTTGAGTGCGCTTTGGTCAGTTGGAATGGCAATCGGCCTGATTTTCATTTTTATTACTGAAGGGTATGCAACAGATTTGTTTACTTTTCTCTTTGGAAACATCCTACTAGTAAACTCATTCGACCTTGCCCTTATTCTCGCGCTGGACATTATAGTGGTTGCCGCAACGTTTGTTTTCTACAATGTTTTTATGGCAATAGCGTTTGATGAGGAAAGTGCTGAAGTGAGAAACGTTCCAGTTACGCTGGCATACCTCATTCTATTCAGCCTCATAGCACTAACAATTGTAATGGTAATAAAGGTTGTTGGAATAATCCTAATGATTGCACTGCTCACAATGCCTGCAGCAACTGCCCAGATGTTCAACAAGACAGTGAAATCAATAATGTTTTGGGCATTTATTTTAACGCTTATTGTCACAGTGGGAGGGCTTTTTGCATCATTTGCCCTGGACTTTCCAACCGGGCCAATAATAATACTGTTTGCGGCAGGAATATATCTGGGCGGAATGTTCCTAAGTAAAATAAAAAAACAATAACATTAAATTATATAATCTCTATACCTCTCTGTAGGCAATGATGAGGTCATTGTCGAAAAAAGCGTCAGCCAAAATTTAAAAACGGCGGCAATATAGTCTTTTATATAAATAAGGACTTAAGATAATATTATGAAAAAGAGTATCTTAATTGTAGATTTGTTGTTAATAATAATATTTCCCCTAGTGATAATATCAAAATTTATCAGTCTGCCCTTTACAAACATTATTCAACCAATCTTTTTAGTTCTTATCAGCATACATATTATTCAGCATTGGAAAGTTATTATTCATTTACTTAAAGGACTAAAAAAGAAATAGTTTCAAAACTCAATTCTTTGGAATTTTTTTGCTTTGCAAAAAACGTTAATTTTAAGGCATTAACACCGTGCGATACATAAGGCAATGATGAAGTAAAAACGGTAGCGTATTCATTAGCCTGTTTTTTATTCTGATTGCAACCAATCTTTTTTTAGTTATGGGTAAGAATTCGACAATTGGCAGGAAACCTGAACTTGTCATGCCTGCAGGTTCAATGGATGCATTGAAGGCAGCTGTGCTTAATGGCGCGGACGCTGTTTATTTCGGCTCGAAAAAATTTAATGCCAGGCTCAGGGCAAAGAATTTTGACGAGAATTCAATAGGTGAGGCAATCAATTTTTGCCACTATCACGGTAAAAAAGCATATCTGACAATTAATATATTATTAAAAGACCGGGAATTAGATGAGGCAATTGAACTCGCTAAAAAAGCTTACTGCTTAGGCATTGATGCGGTAATTATCCAGGACCTTGGCCTTGCAATGGCTTTGCGTGAATTGCTCCCGGAATTAAAACTAACTGCCTCAACACAAATGAATTGCCACAACAGGCAAGGCGCAGAGTTTTTGGCAAATCTGGGGTTTAAAAGGATTGTACTTGCAAGGGAACTTTCCATTGAAGAGATAATTGAAATAAAAAAGGCAGTCGGAAAAAAAACAGAAATAGAGTGCTTTGTTCATGGGGCGCTGTGCTTCTCCTATTCCGGGCAATGCATGTTCAGTTCATTTGCATTCAACAAGTCCGGGAACAGGGGCCAGTGCCTACAACCATGCAGGCTGCCTTACACACTGTTTTCAGGGAACTCTGAGAGTAAAGGTTATTTCCTTTCAATGACCGACCTTTTTACAATCAAAAAGGCAAGGGAAATGATTGATGCCGGCATTGATTCGTTCAAAATAGAAGGAAGGCTAAAGGGAATCAGTTATTCGGCAATAGTGGCTGGGGGTTACAGGAAAACAATTGACTATGTTTTTGGTGAGGGCAAACCCCCCACAGGCAATGATCTGAAACTAATGAAGATAGCGTTCATGAGGAAGAATAACGAGGGTTACCTGTTCGATGAAAAGGAAATGGTTTACCCTGAAAGCAGTGCCAAGCAGGGAATAGTTGCCGCAAAGGTAATCGGTTTTAAGGGGAAAAGTGTTGAATTGGAGTTAATTGAAGGTATTTCAAGATTCGGGCAGTTGTCTGTAATACATGGGGAAATAATTGAGGATTTTAGCGTTAAAAAAATAACCAAGGGAATAAAAGAAATAAGCACAGCATATGCAAGGGAAAAGGTCTGCGTGGAATTTTATGAGAGGCCCTTCCTTGAAAAGAACCAGTTGCTTTACATTACCCGCTGCAAGGAACTTGATGACCTGGCTCACAACGCAATAACCCCCATAAAGAAAACCGGTTACAATCTTGTTTTCAGGGCGAGAGTAGGTGAAAAAAATTCGGCAGTAATATCAATTAAAGGCAAAAAGAAGGAAATAGTGTCAGACTTTACCCCTACTCAGGAAAGCACTTCTGGAAACGATTTACCTGAGATTTTTGAACAGAAACTATTCAAGGAAAGCTATTTTCTTGAGCCAATTGCATTCAAATGCGAGTTAAATGGCAAGCCGTTCATTCCTTTAAGCGTCCTAAAAAAGTTCAAGAACCAAATTCTAAAGGAAGGCACGGAATTGCTTTTTGCAGGGAATAAAAGAAAAATAAATGATAACGAATTCTCCCAAGGAAAAACGAGACTGTTAAAAAAGGCATTTGGAGTCATTGAAAAAAAAGAACCTGTTTTTGTTGTTTTCATTGGCGAAGGGCATGCTAAAAACCCAATTGTAAGGGAGAAAATAATGACACTTGCCGGCACAATTGTACTGTGCGAAGGAAGCATGCGGGGGAAAACCGGTGGATTTTGGGAAAATTTCCCCGAAAAAGAATTAATGATTAAACCAAACCGCATCCAAAGCACCATTGACCTTGAACGATTCTGGGAAAACACAGGGGATAGTTGCAACAGCATTGTCTGTTCAGACCTTGGAACACTTAACATGGCAATTAGTGGCAAAAAAAAATTCTGGGTTGGACGCGAAATCAATGTGTTTAATTCCCTTGCAAAGAAACTGTTAACACACATGGGTGCAACAGGCATAATTCCCTCAATTGAATTGTCCTTAAATGAAATCCAGGAACTTGAGAACACTACCATCCTGATTCCGCTTGTTTTCTTTTACCCTGTTCTCATGGTTTCAAAAGCATATGCAAAAAGTAGCATTCTCAAAGAAGGCAACCACTTGCTCAAAGATAGGAAGAATTTTTTGTACAAACTAACTATTGACAGCAACAGGATTGCAAGGCTATATAACCCAGTCCCTGTTGACATGCTGTTTGAAATAGAAAAATTCTCAGGATTCAACAAAATAGGCCTTGACTTGACAAGTCTATCCAACGAAGAAGCCATGAAAGTACTCGATTATGCAATCGGCAAGAAAACCCGGGGCAAACCAAAAAAAACCGCGAAATTCACCCGAGGCCACTATTACAGGCCGGTTGAATGAACATGTTAAGTAGTAAACACAATTATATCTGCGAGTTATATAACTCCCTAAATTAAAGTATAATTCCCCTACATATCTATAGGCGATGATGAGGTAATCTCTGAAAATATCTCTGAAAATATCTCTGAAAAAATGCAGGCTTTAAAACTATTTTTTGAAAGACAGAAAGATTTAAATAAAGTTACTATATCAATTGATATAGTGATAAAATATGACTAAAACCGAAACAGTTTTCGCGCCTAAAAATGTTCTTAGGTATCCGCGTTTAGATACTGTCCTCATGGTCGAAGAAGCAATCCAAAAAGCTAAGGAATATCCTACCAAGGCAAAGCTTTTGAGAAGTCTCCCCAAGAAGATAATGTACCAAACATTCAACACAATTATTGACTATTTGGAGTACTCTGGCAAGATTTACATAGGCAAAGACGGGGCAATAGTCTGGATTTGGGATCCTGAAGGGGTGCGAAAACTCCTGAAAAACAAGAATCTTGTGGTTAGATGAAGAAAGATGCCAGAATTAAATACGTTTCATTCATTGAAGAGACAACAAGGAAATCCTTTGATAAACTCAAAAGCGGTAAATTTGAAGACAAAACACTTTACGAATTCATCGATAGGGCAATTGATGACCTAAAAGAAAATCCCTTTGTTGGAATAAAACTTCCCAAAAAACTCTGGCCAAAAGAATACGTTCAGAAATATGCCATTAACAATCTTTGGAAATATGACTTGCCAAACGCATGGAGATTGCTTTATACAATTAAAGGCAATTCAGTAAAAATTGTTGCGGTAATTCTGGAATGGATGGATCATAAAAAATACGACAGAAAATTCGGATACAAAACAAGTTAATGGCTTAAATTACTGTTCAAAAAAGTGATTGCCGCTAACCGGAAGTTTTGACCATATTCTTTTAATAGTAGCAACCCCCTCATATCTTAGGCAATGATGAGGTTAACACCTACTGATGCATGATGACTTAACTCAACACTGAGCCTGTTTGAATTTACAAAAGACAGCTGTTTTTGAATCTTTTTAAGGGATAGATTTCTATGAAAGGATTTAAAATTGAGGCAACTGCAGGAAAGGCAAGGGCAGGAACACTTAAAACCGCCCATGGTGAAATTAAAACCCCCTTTTTCATGCCGGTTGCCACAAAAGGCTCTGTGAAACTGCTTTCAGTTGAAGAGGTTGAATTAACCAAAACACAGTGCCTGATTAGCAATGCATTTATTCTCTCAATTAGGCCAGGGTTAGATGTAATTGGAAAGCATAATGGCCTGCATAATTTCATGAACTGGAAAAAGAGCCTGTTTACTGATTCAGGCGGATTTCAGGTTTTAAGTGATGAGTTCTGCATTAAATTAGAGGATGAAGGGGTATTGTTCAGGAATCCTTTCACCGGGAAGAAAATGCTCTTCTCCCCTGAGAAATCAATAGAGATTCAGAATAAGTTGGGTTCGGATGTTGCAATGTGCCTGGACGATGTTCCAAAAGCAGGGGCTAAAACTGAGAGAATTAACGAGGCAGTTGAAAGGACTGCAAAATGGGCCAAAAGATGCAAAGAAACACATGAAAACAAAAAGCAGTTGCTTTTTGGAATCTGCCAGGGGGGAACGAGTAAAAAACTCAGGAAAAAAAGTGCAGAACAAATTAACAAAATTGGTTTTGACGGAACTGCCATCGGGGGCCTTGCAATTGGTGAACCACTTAAAAAAATGCTTGAGACCGTTGAATTTACTTTGCCCTTCATTCCTGAAGAAAAACCAAGGTATTTGATGGGCGTGGGCTCAGTTGAAGAACTGGTAAAATCTGTTGAAATGGGAATAGATTGTTTTGATTCGATTTTTCCCGCAAGAACAGGGCGCCATGGGAAGGTTTTCAACAATGCCGGCCATTTTAACATTGGTTCAGCCACTTACAGATTTGATCTAAAGCCATTGGATGAAAATTGCAAATGTTTTGTATGCAAAGAACATTCCCGTTCATATATTCACCATCTTTTTAAGACAAAAGAGGAAAACGCAAAGAAATATATCGCTTTCCATAACCTATTTTTTGTCCAGAGCATGATGGATAAAATCAGGGAAGAAATTATTGAAGGAAATTTTTCAGCTAAAAGTTTTTTGGGTAAAATGAAGAAGGGTGAATTATGATGGAAATAAAAAATGTTCCTGAATTCAAATTTTTTGCGATAATAACCGGCTTGTTTGTTGCGGTTTTGCTCATTTCAAACATCGCATCAACAAAAATCCTTGATTTGGGCATATTTGTTTTTGACGGAGGGACACTGCTTTTTCCGCTTGCGTATATTTTTGGGGATATTTTAACTGAGGTTTATGGCTATAAAAATGCCAGAAAGGTTATCTGGACCGGCTTTGTTTCCGCAATTCTTATGGCAGTTGTTTTTGCAGCAGTCGGGTTTTTGCCTGCTGCGGAGGGCTGGATTAATCAGGCGGCATATGATTCAATTTTAGGGATAGTTCCCAGGATTGTTATTGCATCACTAATCGCATACTTTGCAGGGGAATTCTCAAACAGTTATATTCTTGCCAAAATGAAAATCAAAGCAAAGGGGAAAATGCTCTGGGCAAGAACTATTGGTTCAACTATTGTTGGCCAGGGTGTCGACACCATGCTTTTTGCAACAATAGCATTTTTCGGGACTCTCCCAATTGAAACATTTATTGCATTAGTTGTTTCAAACTATATTTTCAAGGTCGGAATAGAGGTATTGTTCACGCCCTTTACTTACAAAATCGTTGGCTTCCTTAAAAAGGCAGAAGGAATAGATGTTTATGATTATAAAACAGACTTCTCTCCGTTTAAATTATGAATTTTAATCAGAAATAATAATGCCCTAATATTTTGGAAAATTTAAAATCAGAATAAAATCAGAAACAAAATTTGAATGAGTTTTTGGGGGCAAGGTGACTCGAACCTTAAAATAACCCCCCCTAAGTGCTCATTTTAATCCCCTCCTTTTTTTTGGTCAGTTCTCAATTGTTATTATTGTTGTTCATTGACAGATTCACCTCCACTTGTTTTTGTCAAAGTTTTTGATTTAGTCAACAACTTCCAACCTCATCATCACCCCCTGTTTTGAAACCATCCATTTTTCCCTTTTTTCTTAGTTCTCTTTTTGGTGGCTGATGGAGACTGCAGGACGATTATTCTATAGTAGCCCGTTCCTGAACTTCCGTGTCCTCTTCCCAACATTTCCATCACCCCGGTTGTTTCCATTTTTATTACCCCTAATTTTGTAGAGTAATTACGCTTAGAAAATTAATATATGTAACGACCAGAACTCGCCTCTAAAAGGCTTATTTTGATAAATATGCGGGGTTTTGAAATTTTATTGAGCAGATTAATATTTGATGTAAAATTTTTACCTCTTTGTAATAAAATTCTTAAAAAATACCTAAAATCGCCAATTTTTTACAAAAATTGCCAAAAATGATATATTTATATAACTTTTAGAGGCTATTTTCTATTCAGGGGGATATATTTGTCTAAGAATGGTTCAGAGAAGGTGGCTTCTCTTTCTCGAAGTGTAAGATCCATTATTGAGAAAGAGCCTTATATCAGGAATCCTTTAGCTGAAGGATTGATTAATTATTCGGCCCTTGCCAGGAAAATCTCCCCAAGAATCGAGAAGGATCTGGAGAGGAAGATTAAGGACGAATCCCTTATTGTTGCAATAAAAAGATATGCTGATGAAATTAACGGCAAAACCGACAAGAAAGACTATTTGGATATCTTCGCCAGAAGCACCCTTACAATGCAGGATGATGTTTCTTATGCACTGCTCAGTGGTAAAGATGAGGTTTTGAATGAACTTGAAAAGCTTCTAAAGGAACCGGACTGGCATTCAGGTGAAATCAGAATTGTTGTTTCAGGCCCTGGGAGGGTTGTGGTTCTGCTGAAAGCTGAAAGAATGAATTCAATTAAGGAAAAGATTAATGAGCACATACTTGACTTTTCAGAGAATAATGTCCTTATAACAATGCGGGAGCCAATTGAGTCAAGAACAACCTACGGGGTTATTGCGGAGATTGCCCAGATTTTATCCCGGAGGGAAATCAGCATTGAATTGGTGAGCGCCCCCCCTGACCTGCATTTTCTTGTGCATGAAAAGGATGGCGAGGAAACCTATAGCTGCATTAAGGAACTAATTAGGAACGCCAAGGAAGAAATGAAAAAGAAGAAAGAATGAAATCTCTTTCGCGAATAGCTTTCTAATTGTGACTAATAAAGTTTTAAAAGATGCTTAAATCGCACTTATAGTAACGAATATCGTTAATGGATTTATTAATTACTGCTTTTAGAAGATTGCTGCAGCCAGCCCCAGAAGTAAAAGAAAACCCAGTGAATCAGTAAACATTGTGATAAACTGGCTTGAGGCAAGTGCAGGGTCCACATTCAGTCTTTTCAGGGTTAGCGGAACCAAACCACCAAGCAATCCTGAGATGGCGATATTTCCAATCATTGCAGCCATTATCACCAATCCTAATTTGAAATTGTCCCAGAAGTAAAATGCCACCAATCCCGTAATGAAACCAACAAGTACGCCGTTTATAAGGCCTGTTGCAATCTGCCTGACCAGAACCTTTCTCACATTCTTAAAATCAATTTCATCCAGCGCAAGGGCCCTTACAATAATCGCAACAGTCTGGTTTCCGGAGGTTCCCCCCAATGCTGCAACAACAGGCAAAAATACTGCGAGGAAAACGAAAGACTGTATTGTGTCCTGGAAAAGCGCAACAATTGCCGCCCCCAAAAAGGCGGTAACAAGATTCAGCACAAGCCAGGGAGCCCTCTTCCTCACCATTGAGCCAATAGAATCGCTGACCTTAACCTCCCCGCCCAAACCAAGAATCCTAAACAAATCCTCAGAACTTTCCTCCTCAATTACCTCGACAATATCATCGACTGTGATTCTCCCAATAAGCTGCTCCTCCTCATTTACGACAGGCATTGAGATTAGGTCATATTCCTTGAATATTTTGGCCACCTCTTCCTGGTCTTTTGAGGCAAGGACTGAAACAGGCTCCTTGTTCATAATTGTTGAAATCTGCTTTTCAGGAGGGAAAAGAATAAGCTTTCTTATTGAGAGAATGCCAACCAAAACATCGTTTGTTTCCACCACAAAGATGTTGTGTAAATCCCCGGCCTTATCAATGTTCTTTTTTATCTTCCTTACGGCATCCTTAATCCTATCAGTTCCCAAAACCGCAATATATTCTTTCTGCATCAGCCCTCCCGCAGTCTCGGCAGGATATGACATCAGGTTCTTTACTTCCTGTGCGCCCTCCTCATCCATTGATTCAAGGACCAGTTCGGTTTTTTCATCAGGGAGTTCCTCAAGGAAATCAGTTGCATCATCTGAATCCATCTCGCTTGCAACCCTTGCAAGCTTCTTGCTGCTCAGGAGTTCAATCAATTCCTCCCTGGCCTC
>JAFCCJ010000011.1 GCA_017610305.1 Candidatus Iainarchaeum sp. | reverse complement strand
CCTAAAATCGTGAAAGAACTTTTATGGGAAAGGGAACTTGAATTAACGGATGTAATTTGCAATTCGCCCCCGCTTGGGGGGATTAATGGGGCAATGCTGAAACTTAATTCGCCAGAAGCGTTTGTTTGCAATGGACGGGTTGTTGACTGGCCATTGGTTTCATTGAAAATGTAAACATCATAATTTTCTGAGGGGATTAGGTCCTGTATTATTTGGTCAATTGCAACAGTTGTGTCATACTCATAGGTGAATTCCCCTGAAACTGAACCTGAACTTCCTCTCATCAGGATTCTTGGCGGGTTTCCTCCAGTTATTCCCCCACACATTAAGGAATTGGTTGAGGTGATTAGTGAAACTATTGTTGTGCCCAGCAAGGCCTCAATTGTTTCTTGGTCGCACCTTCCTGCGGGGCAGGGCAAATCTTCTCCATCGCAGTCCTCATCAATTCCGTTTCCGCAGATTTCCTGTGTTGGGGAGCAAGGAGGAGATGTTGATACAGGGATCGCATAATAGTAAAGCCTCCCTTCCCAGCTTCCGATTGACCATACAAGAGGGATAAAGCCTGAACTTGAACTGACATTTTTTGGGAATGTTGGGTGCAGTATGTTTCCGGAGGCATCAATTATTTCCCTGCCCCCCCAGGTTCTGCTGCTTCCGTCAAATTTTCTGTAGGCCAAGGTATTTACGCTTCCATTTGGCCAGTCATAAGATGCATAAACATCATTTCCGTGGGAGGTGATACTTAAAAAATCACTCATATCATCAACCGTTACAGGGCCAATCCAGTTGGGGTCAGACCTTCTCTTGTATACGTGCCTTATTCTTGTGCCTGAACTGTCATCCCAATAGGCAACATGGATATAGCCATCATCTGCCTGGGTTACTGAAAAGCTCCTTGAACGGTCATTTATTGTCTCTAAAGTTAAGTCAAGGGAAGAATCCCTCTCAAATGATGAACCATTCCAACGGTAGAATGAGATTGTGGCAATATTATTCCAGATCCTCTCCCATACCATTGCATAGGGGGTGTTGTCAATGATAATTGCGCCAACCCTGTTCAAGCTAAGACCGGAAGTGATGGTTCCGCTGCTGCTCCAGCTCAGGCCATTGTTGGTTGACCTGTCATAGTATATTGTCCCCTGGTTGGTCTCCCTAGTGAATACCCATACATCATTACCGTGTGCCAAAACAGCAGCATCAGTATTTCTTGTGCTGAAGTGGCTAAAGGTCTGGTTGTTTCCTGAATTATAATTGCCTGCGCTTGTTGCGGGGGAATCTATTCTCCTGTATGTGGATGTTCCATTAGATTCTCTCTGCCCGGAGTGGATGTTTCCTGAGGAATCTATATCGAATGAGTCATGGTCCCCAACCTCATAGAATTGGATTGGTGTCCAGTTTGCGCCGCCATTGGAACTGTAATGGGCATCCTCATCATCGCCGGCGTGGAAAATCCATAGTTGATTGGGGTTGGATTCAGAAACCACTATCTTTCTTCTTGGGATTCCGATTAATGAACTGCTGTTCATTCCCGAGGAGGTTATAGTTATTATTTCTCCTGTTTGCCCTGTCTGGCAGGCTGCATCTGATGAGCAATGAGGGTCATCGCAATCTATCAAACCATCACAATCTTCATCTGTTCCGTTGTCGCAGATTTCCGGGGTTGGAGTGCAACTTTGGCAGGATGCGTGGCTCGTGCATTGTGAATCATCACAGTCGGTTGAATTGTCACAGTCGTCATCCAATGAATTATCGCAGATTTCGGTAATTGGGTCATTGTTCCTTACGCAATTTCCCCAAACCTCTCCCGAGCAAGTTTCAGTTCCTGCTGCGCATATTCCAAATTCCCCTGTTGAGCAGTTTCTTTCTGCCCCATTAGTGCAGGAAGGGGCTGTGCCGAAACTTATTGGTTGGCCGTTTGTATTTACTTCTCCATCGGAATTAACTACGTAGAGATATAAAGAAGTGTCCTCAGCCAAAGTTCCCTGGTTTGCATTGAATCCAATCGAACCATTGCTCCAGGAGGTTGGAATCTGGAGTTCGCAGTGGGCGGTATTGCTTAACCTATTCGACCAGCTGGAAACATCGCAAATTTCAATCCTCGCCTTTGTATTGTCAACATAAACATCATCAACCCAGACCTCCGCATAATTCCCTGAAAGAATGTTTGCCCACATAATGGGCATGAGAAAAATGTTATACCTCTTAGTAACCCCGACAGCTCTTGAAATTCCATTAAAACCGGATGTGTCCATAGGCCGGCCATCCAGCGCAAGCATCACTTCCCCATTTGTCGCACCGGGAGGGTCAGAAAGTCTTGCCTGCATCTCAACCCTGTGCCAAGTTTGGCCCTGTGGCCTGAACTTTGGACCTGTGTAATCGCCTCCAGAATCATAACGTGTATAGTTTGAACCATCTGCATTAATTTCCACATATCCGCTAGTACATGCTGAAGTTCCGCAGTTAATTACTGACAGCATAAGCGGCAAGCCGCCATAAACCACATCTGAATTGAATCTTGCCTGCTTCCAGGGGCCAGCATTGTCTTCTGTGGATTTATAGTAATAAACCATATAGGAGGCATAAAGCTCCAGTGAGTTTGGCAGGTTTTTGTATGCAGTCATCCATCCATTGTTGCCAGGCATTGAAAAGCCCCCATCTGAATACAATATGCCATATGATGAAAGGTTCCCGGAATATCTTTGTGCTGAGGAGTATTCAGTTTTCGCATGGTTATTTGGGTTGCCTCCCGGACCAGGAGTAATCCAGTCAGAGTAAATATCCAAAGCATCGCCATCAACACCATTATCAAAGTTATCCCAGATTAGGGGAGTGATTGTTGTTTTTGTCCCGAAATCGCTTCCTGAAATTGCAATTGTCTCGTTGTGGGTAATTGATGAGGGAGCGAAACTGATAGCGGGGGCGGCATAAGCTGCGGAGAATATTAGAAGCAGGGAAATTCCTAAAATTACGGGGAGAGTTTTGTGTTTCATCGCTATTAATAGTGATTAATAGATATTTATAGTTTTGGGTGAAAATAGGTTATTAATAATTTGTGGGCATGGTTTCTAAGAGGGGAATTTATGGATGACTGTATTTTCTGCAAGATTTTGAAGGGGGAGATTCCTTCCTCGAAGATTTATGAGGATGAATTTACCATTGCCTTTCTGGATATTATGCCTGTGAATAAGGGGCATGCGCTTGTGATTCCGAAAGGACATTATGAGACTCTTTTGGACATTCCTGAAAAGGAATTATGCGCGTGGATTAAGACTGTGCAGAAAGTTTCTGGTGCTGTGATGAAAGCTACTGGTGCCGGGGGATTTAACCTTGGAATGAACAATTTTAAGGTTTCCGGGCAGCTGGTTCCGCATGCGCACATGCATATAATTCCCCGTTTTGGCGATGACGGGCTGAAGCACTGGGGACAGGGAAATTACGAAGAAGAAGAAATGAAAGGCTTCGAAGAAAAGATTAAGGAATCCCTGAAATAATGCTGTGTAAGATATTCAAACCAGCATTAGTACCTGCTATTTAATTAAAAGATATTGACTGAATATAAATATGATTCCAAAAGCAAAGAAAAAATTACATGAATGTGAATACCACTTAAATAATATGATTAAATCAACAAATGTAGAAGAACTTGAGATAAGATTTGCTGCATTTGTTAATTCCGCAAGAAATGTAAACTTCGTTCTTCAAACAGAATTCGCTGGCAATGAAGAATTCAAAGAATGGTATGTGTCTAAACAAACAGAAATGCAAAATGACAAGCTACTTGTTTTCTTTAAAAATTTGAGAAATAAAATCACCAAAGAAGGTATTAATCAAATACAGGCAAACACATTTATAGAAAAATTCAACTCTTCAGAAGATGTGATTGATCTTCCGCCCGATTCAAGATTAGTAATAACTGGTAAAGGTATTTTCTATCTAGTGAAAAAAGGAACTGCACAAGAAGATTTAATTCCTGCAAAAACAAAAGCAGAGATTTTGACGAAAGTTTTTATAAAAAATTCCCCAAATATGCATCTTGGGGAAGAAATTTCAGATAATAATATCATTGAGATAAGTAAGTTGTATTATGACTATTTAAGAAATCTTGTTGAAGAGTGGACAGGACTTATAAATTAAGTTATTCATTAATACGCCTATTCTAACTTATTTTCATCTATAAAGCCCATATTTGCATTCATAGATCTTAATCCTTGCTGCGCATTTAATGCGGGATGGAGGATTCGAACCCCCGTAGACACTAAGTCACAGGCAATTGCAACGTGATTCTAAGAAAGCACGATACCTCAACCTGGCGCCGTTGGCCGCTTGGCTAATCCCGCTTATATAAAGAATGTGGGTTCAATTCACCTTTTAAAATTTTCCCCCTTTCCAGCGGAGTTGTATAAGGGGGGCAAAAACCAAACTTTTCGCCGATTTCAAATTTACTTAGGTGTTTCTGATTATGAGAACCAATGATTGCCATAAATCTTGCATGGTTGGGTTTCTGAATACGGAGTCTATGGTAATTTTTCTCCCCATTAGTTTTTTTGTATTCCATAAGCCTATGTTTTATTTGTAGTTTTGACATAATTTTAGACGTGCCATATATGAGCTTTTTCGAAGTGGAGGCAATATCCACTACCCCTACCTTATTCAGATTACTTTTTTGATTATAACTTTTTCCATAATAAATGCCCCCATCAGTATCAAACAAGCCCCTCACAAATGCCTTGGAGAAGGTTTCATTGTTTTTTATCCATTCAGGAATTTCCAATTCATCTTTTTTCCCGACCTTAACACCAAGTTTCTCAAAGAATCCTGCTAAGTGAGTACTTTCTACTGAAACTCCAAAACAGTTGCGTTTTTTATAATAAACTGTGCCAACCTCTTTCCCGAGTATGGGAAAACCTATTAGTTCATTGCAAAGGGGAATGATAAAACTCTCATAATGTTCTCTGTCAGAGATTGCATCCCCTCTCAATTGAAATCTTAATTTGTTTGTCCCTTTTCGTTTTATGAGGCTACCATCCCCAAGATGCAACCCAACTAGCTCCGCATGCTTTTCAGTAAGTTCCATATATAGTTTATCTTTTTCAATAGATAAAGACTTTCTAGAGTGGATTTCCTGTGCGAATTTCATGCTATTACCTCCATTACTAGCATTCCAAAGAAAAACGTGAACAAATACTTTGCAAAAATTCTTGCCTCTTCTTTAAAACCAGAACTAAAAAGAACGAGTAAAGAAGTAAAACAAAAATAATTAATCGCAAGAAAGAAAGGGAAGTTCATTAAAACTCCCCTCCAAACTCTCTTAGAATCCAAATATCCCTATCAGTAAGAAGCTCTGGATTTTTAGAAGATTTTAAACAATCTTCAATCTCTTCCCTTGAGGGAATCTTAAAATCGAAAAAACTTTTCATTAAACCACCTCCAAAATAAAAGAATTTTTTCGTGGACGTCTTGCTGATTTTGGAGGCATTAAATCCTTTCGGAGCAAAAGCGGAGAAAGGTTTAAGCCGAGAAAATCAGGGTCCTAAGAAAAAATTCAAAATTGGAGGTGGAGAAATAGGTTCATATTTAAAATCCTCCACCCTGCATCATATACGGGGCAATAAAATGAACAAGTATATCAAAATTGTTTTGTTTGGGTTTCTGGCGTGGTTGATTCCATTTATTGCGTCAATCTTTTTCTTTGCCCCCGGGGGAGGGTTACTGGTTGATGTATTTCTTTTCAAATCAATAATGATTGTTGTGGGCTCAATAGTGGGGGCCTTGCTATTGGTTTTGTATTTCAGTAAAATCAGCAAGGAATTTTTACGGGAAGGAATTGTTGTTGGTGTTGCCTGGTTTGCGATAAACATAATTCTGGACCTGATTGTTTTATTGCCCCTGCTTCAGATAGATGTTGGGAACTATTCTGCCCAGATTGGCATTAGATATCTTGTTATTCCTGTGATGAGCATTGCGATGGGATATGCAATTGCCCAAAACCTGAAGAAGTGAAGACTCAGGAACGATTAAGGAAGAAGAAATAATTCCCTAATGATGGCTATCGGAATTAGAATTTGAATCTGAATTGGAATTGTTTTTGGAATTAGAATTTGAATAAATTGTTGCCACTCCCAATGCAAGAATAAGGAATGCTATTAGGAGGGTTAAAGTCTCCTCATTTCTCAGGGCATCTATATCGATAACATCCATTACCGCAAGTATGACAATTACCGCAAAAATAGTAAGCAATACCCCTGCACCCAAATCCTTGTTACTGCTCATTGTTATATTATATGCTCAAAAACATATTAAATGTTACTACTTTGCAGTTAAACAGTTAATTGAAGAAAAAAGAAAAAGAAGAAATAAGGGCTAAAGGGGCCCCTATTTTTTAAATTTGCTGCTAACAGACTCAAATGCCCTGAGAATCTCTATTGGGAGCGCGAAAATCACAGTATTGCTCTGGTCGCTGCTCAGGTCATTTAATGTGTTCAGGGTCCTTAAGTGCAGCGCGCCTGTTGCGCTTGAGAGTGTTTTTGCCGCCTTTGCAATGTTATTTGCCGCAATAACCTCCCCCTCGGCCTTAATTATTACTGCCCTTTTTTCCCTTTCGGCCTCAGCCTGCTTTGCCATTACCCTTTTCATGTCCTGGGGCAGTTCAACATCCTGCATCTTTATTGCGGTGACATCAATTCCCCATGGGTCGGTTTCCCTATCCACCAATACCTTTATTTCTGAAGCAAGCTCCTCTCGTTTTGTGAGGACCGCATCAAGGGTTGACCCACCGATTATATCCCTTAAAGCAGTCTGCGCATACTGCGCAGTTGCATAGATATAATCCTGAATGTCCAAAATGGCCCTTTTTGGATCTTCCACCTTGAAGTAAACAACGGCATTTACCTTTACAGGAACATTGTCCTTGGTCATAACCTCTTGCTTAGGAATATCGACTGTTTTAATCCTGATATCCACTTTTCTCCAGCTCTGGAGCATTGGAATTACAATATTGACCCCTGGGCCAAGTATTTTTGAGTATCTACCTAATGTAAACACAATTCCCCTTTCATACTCCATGATTATCTTAATGGAGCCAACTATAAGGAAAAAAAGTATTATCCCCCCCGGAAAAAGAAGGACAAGAACTAATCCTAAAATCACATCCAATAATGCCATCAAAAACCCCCAATTAAAGTTATATTAAGTTCTGAATTAATCTATTATCTATGAACGAGAAACATTATTTAAAGCTTAAGTTCGGAATTGCAAGGGACAATGTGCCGGGAATTTATGATTTCCTCTGGAACCATCTATCCGGAGCTTTGAAATTGGCGGGCGCGAAAAATGCCGGTGTCAAAATTGAGCGGCTTGAGCCCATTGATATGGTTTACACCAATCTGGAGATTTCCAAAGAGGAACTGAAAAAGCATTATCACAAGTTTGCGAAATCCCACCACCTTAAGGAGCTGCCCGCACTTTACAGGGGAAATGACAGGACAGCCCTCACCGCAAAAATTAAGGCAGAAAAAATTTCGGAGCTTTTGCAGGAATATAATGAATTATTTGATTTATTTTTTACCGATGTGATTATTGAGGCAGATGGTTTGCTGCTGGATATGATGGATGGCTTTTCCAATTCAATTCTTGTTTCAGGGGAGAAAAAGAGCTTGGAAAAACTGAAAAAATTCGTTAAAGATAAGATGCCTGCCACAAAGTTTGAGTGGATGAACCCCCCAAAGAAATGAATTCAAGGATTTTCAATACAACGAATTGGGATTCTCTACACTTTTTAATATCTCCCCTTGTAAATTCATCATGCGCGCGCTCAAGAATTTTTTGCTTAAGAAACCGCTATTGTGTGTTTTTGAGCTCACAAAAAGCTGCAATTCCCGCTGTTCCATTTGTTCTATCTGGGAAAGGGCCTCCGGCAATGAAATGAGTTCCTCCGAATTTGAGAAAGTATTCATGAAAATCAGGGAGATTGGGGTTTTCGAGGTTTTTGTGCAAGGGGGAGAGCCGCTTTTGCATCCAAAAATTAAGGAAGTGCTCCTGTTTCTGAATAAGCACTTTGATCCGAGGGTTATAACAAACGGAATTCTCCTCGATAAAAAAATGCAGGATTTTCTTATAGGGAACAATATTGGGGTGACGGTTTCATTAGATAGCCTGGACAAAGAGAGATATAAGAAAATCAGGGGCGTGGATAGCCTGGATAAGGTTTTAAGGAATCTGAAGGATTTTTCAGAAAAAAAATTCAGGAATATTTCAATCCACTGCACTGTTTCGGGTTTGAACAAGGACGAGGTTTTTAAAATCAGGGATTACTCAATGAAAAACGGGTTTTATTTTACCGCGCTGCCCTACATCAGCAATATAGGCATTGCAGGCAAGGAGAATAAATCCTCATCTTACGAGAATAAATCACTGGTCGAAATATTTGAAAAATTGGAGCAGTTGGAAAAGAAAGATGATTTCATTGCCTCCATTTTCTATGGCGAGGTTGTGGATTACCTTTCAGGGAAAAGCTTGGGGCCGTGTGATGCCCTCGCATACTCAATATATATGACTGAGGAGGGGATGATTGCGCCCTGCATTGAAAAGCCCCCCTATCTTGACTTAAAAAAAGAGCCTGCCTCAAAAATCTTCGGGGATGAGAAGCAAACCAAAATTATCAGGGACTGCCATATTAATACCCCCTGCTATTATGGCTGTACAAGGGGAGGATATGCCCTGAGAAAGAACCTTTTCTCTTTTCTCACGCATCCATTGGCAACATCAAAATCGGTCAGAAAGCAGCTTGGATTGAGAAGAAAGCGCTAATCAATAGATTTAAATAATTTCATCAAACCTAATTATCTAACTGGACCCGTAGCCTAGTCTGGATAGGGCAACTGCCTTCTAAGCAGTAGGTCGGCGGTTCGAATCCGCCCGGGTCCGCTTAACGGCTATCTCCGTTAACACGACGACCTATACTTTGTATAGATCTAGCTCGGCCTTTGGCCTCGCAGAGGGATTTGATGGACGCACCGGATTTGATGGGTATTGCAGGGGAAATAATGAATATCCTCATTTATTTCGCCATACTTGTACATTTCATCGCCGCAAAGGGGGATCTTGCAAGGGTGAAGTTCATAGTCATTGTAATCGGTTTCTTCGCGATCCTGTATCTTTTTCCTGAAAATTTCTTTTATGCCCAGGCCGCAATTGCATTATGGATTTTATTTAGCGGCTTCAAGATGGTTGTGCATAATGAAGTGATAATTGGGCTTTTGGTGTTGCTACTAATCCTCACCCATTTCTCACCGGTTTTTTACATAATAAGTTTTTTCATTTACCTCATCATAGTTGGCGGGTTTATCTACAGCGCGCTTAAAATGATAAAACTCTGAATTCAGAAACTCAGCAATTGCATTGCCCTTGAGGAATCCTTTTCATCCACCACAAAAAGGGTGTCGGTCCAGGAGCTCATGGTTTCAACTATATTTATCCCGTTCTGGCCGAATTTTGTGTAAAGGTATTGCATCACCCCAGGGAGCTCCTCCAAATCCTTTCCTGATTTCAGGCTTAATTCCACCAATTTCTTTTTCTTGCTGATCAGGAAATGCCCGAAACTCTTCTTTGCCAAATCCATAAACTCATCTGAACAAATTAGGGTCATTGAGGACGGTCCCTGAATCAGATGGAATTCCTCATCCTGCTTCCCCAGTTCCTTTACAAAGGAAAGGATGGCGGAAAACTGGATTTTGTTGGAGATCACTATTGCCGCCATTTTGGTTTTCAGCAAGAGCTTGCTGCTCTTTAACAGTACGAGGATTTTTGACTCCGAGGTTTTTGTAAGCTTTATTTTTTCCTGATATCTGCGCGAAGAAATGAGAGCCGCATCGAAATAGGAATTTTTCTTAAGCCCTGAATCATCACAAAATTTTCTGGCGAGGGCTGAGTGATTGATTAGGCCCATTGAAAGGCAGTCCTTTACAGAGGGGGAATTTTCAATATACTCCTCCAGTTTTTGGGATACTTTCATGAAATATTATTGGTGGAGGAGATATTTAAATTGTTCTTTTTTGGACAAATTTGTCTATTTTCCGATATGGGACTTTTTTAAGTGGATTTGTCCCATTCAAACCATCAAATATAATAAGTTTGACAACATAAATTATTTTATCAGAGTATTATTTTCAGGTGTTGAAATCGGAGTATTATTTTCAGGTGTTGAAATGAAGATCATTAAAGGAGGAATTACATTCCCTAAAGGGTTTTATGCCATTGGGGAAAAAGCAGGGATTAAGCTGCGCAAGAAAGACCTTTGCGTAATTTACAGTAAACAAGAGGCAATTGCTGCCGGTTGTTTTACCTCAAATCAAGTAAAGGCTGCTCCAGTAATTGTTTCAAAAGAAAAACTAGAAAATGGAATAGCACAGGCAATTGTTGTAAATAGTGGCTGTGCAAATGCCTGTACCGGGAAAAAGGGTTTAAAGGATTCAAAGAAAACTGTTGAAATCGCAGCAAAAGAATTGAATCTAAATGAGAAAAATGTTTTAGTTGCTTCAACTGGATTGATTGGAAGTTTCCTTCCAATGGATAAAATAAAAAAGGCTCTTTTTGGCATAAAACAAAAATTAGGCAAGGGGCATTTTTATTCTCATAGCGCAGCTGAAGCAATAATGACAACTGATGCTATGGAGAAAGAGATTGCGGTAAAGGTTAATGGAATTAGTTTTGGTGCAATGGCTAAGGGAGCTGGGATGATTAATCCAAACATGGCAACAATGCTTTGCTTTATTTCGACTGATGCAATTGTTTCAAAAAAAACCTGTAAAAAAGTTTTGAAGGAAGTGGTTGAAAAATCGTTTAACATGATTTCAGTTGACGGGGATATGAGCACAAATGATTCTGTTTTTTTGCTGGCAAATGGTGCAAGCGGTAAAAAAATTTCTGAAAAAAAACTAAAACAGGCACTTGAATTGATTTGCCTCGACATGGCTAAAAAGATTGTTTCAGATGGAGAGGGAGCAACAAAAGTAATTGAAGCCAAAGTGGTTAATGCAAGTTCAGATAAAAGCGCCAAGGTACTGGCTTTGGCAATAGTTAATTCCCCCCTGGTTAAAACTGCTGTTTTCGGAGAAGATGTTAATTGGGGAAGAGTAATGGCAACAATTGGTTCAACCGGAAACAAATTTAATTCAGAAAAGGTTGATGTTTTTTTTGGAAACATAAAAGTTGTTGGAAAAGGAATTGAAGTTAAATTTGATAACGAGAAACTTAAAAAAATCCTGACAGGGAACAATGTTCCAATAACTGTTAAAATTAATAATGGAAAAAAACAGGCAACTGCCTGGGGCTGTGACCTTACATACAAGTATGTGGGAATTAATTCAGCTTATCACACTTAAGAGGAATTACAAATGAATTCAGAAAAATTAATTGAAATGGAAAAAGGCACAATAATGCAAAGCTATGGAAGAATTCCAATAGTAATTGAAAAGGGGAAAGGTTGCTATGTTTGGAGCGATAATGGGGAAAAGTTCCTTGATCTGGTTGGGTCTTTGGCTACTTGCAGCATTGGTTATTCCAACAAAGAACAAGTTGATGCAATTTGCGGTCAGGCAAAAAAAATTATCAATGCAACAAACCTTTATTTCAGCGAACCACAAATCTTGCTTGCGGAAAAACTGCAGAAGTTGAGCGGATTGGGGAAAAGTTTTTTTTCAAATTCAGGAAGTGAGGCTGTTGAAGCTGCAATAAAGCTTGCCAGAAAAGTTAGCGGAAAAACAGGCATAATTGCAACTGAAAACGCTTTTCATGGAAGAACAATGGCTGCTCTTTCCGCTACTTGGAATAAAAAATACAAGGCTTATTGCGAGCCACTTGTTCCGGGATTTAAGCACATTCCTTTCAATGATGCAAAAGCATTAGAAACTGCAATTGATGAGGAAACTGCAGCATTTATTGTTGAACCAATTCAAGGGGAATCTGGAGTAATTGTTCCCGATAAAGGTTATCTGAAAGCGATTGAAAAGATTTGCAATGAAAAAGGAATTCTGTTAATAGTTGATGAAGTGCAAACAGGTTGTGGTAGAACAGGGAATTTTTTCGCGTTTCAGGGAGAAGGGATTAAACCAGATATTGTTACAGTTGCAAAAGGATTAGGTAATGGCATAAGTATCGGAGCAACTATTGCAAAAAAAGGGATTGAGTTTGAAAAAGGAGACCAAGGTTCAACTTTTGGCGGGAATTTTTTGTCTTGTGTTTCTGCCCTTGCAACAATTGAGTTCATTGAAAAAAATTCTCTTGAAGCAAATGCAAAAAAACAGGGAAATTATTTCTTTAAAAAATTAAATGAATTACAGGATAAAAACCTCCCAATTAAGGAAATCCGTGGCAAAGGTTTAATGATTGGAATTGAAATTAATGGCGATGCAAAAAAAGTTGTTGAGAAATGTATTGGCCAGGGTGTTTTAGTTAACGCAGCAAATGATTCAACAATTCGTTTGCTTCCACCATTGATTATTTCAGAAAAAGAAATTGATTTCGGAATTAAAGCAATTGAAGAAGCATTAAAAAAGGTTGATTGAAATGAGTCTGGCAAAGGTTGGAATAATTGGGGCAAGCGGTTTTACCGGAAAAACCCTGGCGGGAATTCTTTTAGGGCATAAATCGGTTGAATTACAGGTTTTGAATTCTGAAAGCAATGAAGGAAAACTAGTTTCAGAAATTTACCCGGAATTTACTGGTTCGGGGTTAAAATTCACCAACTATTCCTTAGATGAAATTGGTAAAAAAAACCTGAATTTGGTTTTTCTTGCAATGCCTGACGGGAATGCAAAAAACATCGCCATTGAGCTGATTGAAAAAGGGATAAAAGTAATTGATTTAAGCAAGGATTTTCGTTTTTCCGAGAAAGCCGTTTATGGTTTGCCGGAATTTTTTTCTGAAGAAATTAAAAAAGCAAAATTGGTGGCAAATCCAGGGTGTTATGCAACTGCCTGTTTGCTTGCATCAAAGCCGTTGGATGAAACAGGCGGGATAAAGCATTTTATTTTTGATTGTAAAAGCGGGGTAAGTGGTGCAGGGAAAAAGCCAAGCAATGTGAATAACTTTAATTCTCTTTCAGAGAATATTCTTGCTTACAAGTTAACTAACCACAAGCATTTGCCTGAAATAGGGCAATTTCTTAAAGGAAATGTTTCATTCACTCCGCACGTAATTCCGGCCATTCAGGGAATAATGTGCACTTTGCATGTAATTTTTGAAAAAAAGGTTGATGCAAAGGAAGTGAAAAAATTGTATGAAAAGTTTTATTCTGAAAAAGAGTTTGTGAAAATTCTTGGTTCTTCTTTACCTGAATTGCATGGGGTTCAAAAAAGCAATTACTGCCATATTGGCGGATTTGAAGTAGATGAATCCAATCAAATGGTTATTGTTTCAACTATTGATAATTTGTTTAAGGGCGCGGCGGGACAGGCAATTCAAAATATGAATTTAATGCTTGGATTCAACGAAAACGAGGGATTACTGAAATGGAAAAAGAATTGATTGAAAAGGTTTTTCAAGAAAAAGGAATTGAGTTAAACGAAGGGCAAGATTATTTAGATAAATTCAAATCTGATAAAGCATTAGAGTTTGCAGTTATAAAAATCAGCGGGGATTGCTTGCAAAAAGAAGAATCAAAAAAAGCAATTGTTGAAGATCTTTGGTTTCTTTCAAATAATGGCCTTTATCCAATTGTAATGCATGGGGCAGGAAAAATCATAGACAAAAAAATGAAGGAAAACGGTTTAAGCATCGAAAAAATAAATGGCTTGCGTAAGACTGACAAAAAAACTCTCGAATTGGTAATACAAATTTCTAATAAAATAAATTCTGAATTTGTTGAAGCATTAAAGAACGACAATGATGTCGCTGTTGGAATCTCAGGCGAAAAAGTTTTTGAAGCATTGCCTTTAGAAAATGAAACCTATGGTTTTGTTGGAAAAGTCGGGAACGTTTTTTTGGAAGAGATTGAGAAAACGGTTTTTGAAAAAAAAGTTCCAATAATTACTTCAATTGGTTTTAATGAAAACCAGTTTTATAATATCAATGCAGATGAAGCAGCAAACCATTTAGTGAATTCTTTGAAACCGCATAAATTTATTTTGCTAACAACATCTGGAGGGGTTTTAGATAAAAAAAACAATATTATCTCGGATCTTAACCTGGATTCGATGAAAAAAATGATTGAAGCAGAAGAAGTGACTGAGGGGATGAAATTAAAATTAGAGAACGTAATGAAATTACTTGAAGAAATGCCAAAAGAGTTCACAATTCAAATAACCTCCCCTAAAAAACTAATTAATGAGCTTTTTAGCAGGAAAGGGAGTGGTACTCTTTGCCAAAAATAGATTTAAATTAAGCAGGGCGGTTATCTAATTATGGCTGATTATAGAAAACTGCTTTCAGGAGCTATTGCCAAGTCGGCAAAGGGCGTTTCTAAGGGGGAGATTGAAGGAATGCTGGAAACCCCGCCAAACCCCGAGTTTGGGGATCTGGCTTTTCCCTGTTTTAAACTTGCGGCAGTTTACAAAAAGGCACCTGCTGAAATTGCGGAGGGTTTGGTTAATGAGATTAAGCTGCCAGGGGAATTTGAGAAGATGGAATTGGCGGGAGGATATGTGAATTTCTATCTTAATAAGGGTGGCTTGGGCAAGGAAGTTGTCGGGGAAATATTAAAGCAGAAGGGAAATTACGGTGCCTGGGGAAAGAGAAAGGAAAAAATTGTCACTGAGTTCTGCCATGCCAACACCCACAAGGCATTTCACATAGGGCATGTAAGGAATATTGCATTGGGGGAGTCGGTTTCCAGAATTCTGGAATTTAATGGTTACAAAATTTACCGCACCAACTATCAGGGGGATGTGGGCCCGCATGTAAGCAAGTGCCTCTGGGGAATTATGGAAAACTTGGGGGGCAAAGAGCCCAAGGATGGAAAAGGAATCTGGTTAGGCGGAGTTTATGCGACCGCAAGCGGAAAGGTTAAGGGAAATGAGGAACTTGAACAGGAAATGAGGGACCTAACCAAAAAATTGTTTGGGGGGAAAGACAAAAAATTGCAGGCACTTTGGAAAAAGACCAGAAAATGGAGTTTGGATTATTTCGGCAAAATCTACAAGGATTTTGGAGTTAAATTTGACAGGCTTTATTTCGAGAGCGAGATGGAAAAAAGGGGGCAGGACATCGCAAATAAATTGCTGAAAAAAGGGGTTGCTGAGAAGAGCGAAAATGCAATTATTATGGATTTGAAAAAATATGGGTTGGGAGTTTTCATTATTTTGAAAAGCGATAATATGCCGCTTTATTCGACAAAGGACCTTGCACTTGCGGAAATGAAGTTCAAGGAATTTAAGGTTGACAGGAGCCTGCATATTGTGGGTGCGGAACAGAATTTTTATTTCAAGCAGCTGATTAAGACCCTGGATCTGGCCGGTTTTAAGGAGGCGAAGAAAACAAAACACATCAGCTATGCTTTGGTTGTTCTGGAGGAGGGGAAGATGGCCTCAAGGGAGGGAAAGGTCATTACCTACAACGAACTTATGGAAAATATGATGGAACAGGTTGTTAAGGAAGTTAAGGGAAGGCACAGGGGCTGGAGTGATAAGAGGGTCAATGAGAATTCAAAGGCGATTTCCCTTGCGGCAATAAAATTCAGCATGCTTAACAGGGATAACAATAAGGAAATAGTGTTCAACTGGAAACGGGCACTTGCACTTGAGGGGGAGACAGGGCCTTACCTACAGTATTCTTATGCAAGGGCAAGGAGCATATTGCGGAAGGTGAAAAATTCCGGGAAGGGGGATTACTCACTCCTAACTGAAGACATGGAAAAGAACCTGGTTTCGCATCTCGGGAAATTTCCATCGGTTTGCAATTATTCTGCGGAACATGTTTCCTCACTTCCCCTCTGCCAGCACCTGCTTCAGATGAGTGCGGCCTTCAATTCATTCTATCATGAGATTCCTGTTCTTAAGGCAGAAAAGGAATTCAGAAATGCAAGATTAGGTTTAGTGAAAGCATTCTCCCAGGCAATGAAAAACGGTATGGAGTTGCTTGGGATTCCTGTTCTTGAGGAAATGTGAGAGAATTAATTAAATAGAGTTTGTTCAGTAAATATCTAATGGCAAAGGAAAAAGGCAATGGGGATTTAAAGGAACTGATTAAAACTTATCTCAAATACCATCCCAAATCCGACACAGTCCTAATTGAGGAGGCATACCATTTCTCAAAGGAAAGCCACAAAAGGCAGAAAAGGCTTTCAAAGGAGCCATATATTGTGCACCCTGTCGGAGCCGCAAAAATTATTGCCGAATACAGGGCAGATGAGGTGATGATTGCAGCAACACTCCTCCATGATGTCCTGGAGGATACCGCCGTAAGTTACAAACAACTTAGTAAACTTTTTGGGAAGGAAATCTGCCAACTGGTTGAGGGAGTAACCAATTGGGACAAGGCCGCATTTAAATCAAGGCAGGAAAATAATGTCGCAAATCTGGAAAAAATACTTGAAGCGGGCTCAAAGGACATAAGGGTTGTGCTGATTAAACTCGCAGATAAGCTTGACAATATGAAAAGTTTGGGCTTTGTCCCCCGAGAAAAGCAAAAAAGAATTGCTGTGGATGTTCTCGCGCTTTACGGGCCGCTCGCACATCGCCTGGGGCTTTACAGGGTCGGGAGTGAGTTAGAAGATTTGGCATTACAATTTATAGATCCGAAAAAGTTTTCTGAACTAAAAAATAAAATCGAAATAAAAAAGAAGGCGAAAAGAAAGGAAATCAGCAAGGCAATTAAGCTCCTGAAAAAGGAATTTGGGGAGAAGGATTACACTTTCGTTGTTTATGACAAATCGATTTATTCCACATACCATAAAATGAAGCACCATGGAAAAGAGCTTGCGGAAATCAATGACAATGTCCTGGTTTTTATCCTCACCAACAAGATAAGTGAGGCATATGCTGCTTTAGGAAAGATTCATGCCCTCTTTAAACCACTCCCCAAAAAGCTAAAAGACCATATTGCAATCCCAAAAAGTGAGCTCCACAGGGCAATACATACAACCGTAATCGGGCCTGATAAAAAACCGCTGAAGTTTTATATCAGCACAAAGGAGTTTTTCAAATTCTATGGGAGGGGCGTATTTAGGTATCTTTCCGCAGACGCTAATGACCGGAAAATGCTCAGTAAAAAAACCAAATGGCTGACAGAAATAACGCAAAGCCCGTTTAAGTTCAGGACCAGCGACGAAATGGCTGACTGGCTGAAAATAAATGACTTATTCGACGTAATATTTGTATTTAACGGCAAGGACAAGATAATTGAGCTAAGCCCTAAATCAACTGCCCTTGATTTCGCATTTCTTACCCATCCGAAAAAGGCCACCCATTGCTTTGTGGCAAGGGTTAATGACCATGAAGTGCCCCTGGACCATGAACTTGAACCAGGAAATACTGTTGAATTAGTCTATTCGAAGAGAAGGCAGCTAAGCGAGAGCTGGCTGAAGAAGGTGCACTCAAAATCCGCAAAGCGCCTAGTTGCTGAAGAGCTCTCAAAAAAATGAGAGCTACTTCGAAACTAATTCTATTAAATCCACAAGCCTTGCAGAATAGCCGGCCTCATTGTCATACCATGAAAGCAATTTCACCAGATTCCCGCTTGCCATTGTGGATCCGGAATCAAAAATGCTTGATGCAGGATTGCCTATTATGTCTGTGCTAACCAATGGCTCATCGCTGTACTCCAGAATTCCTTTCATCTTTCCTTCTGCCGCCTTTTTCATTGCCGCATTAACCTCATCTGCTGTCGCGTCCTTTTTCAGTTCCACAACAAAGTCAGTGATGCTCCCGTCAGCTACAGGAACCCTCATTGCACAGCCATCAAGTTTGCCGTCCATCTCAGGCATTACTTTTCCTATTGCCTTTGCCGCACCTGTTGAGGTTGGGATAATGTTTACTGCGGCCGACCTTGACCTTCTCAGGTCACTGTGCGGGGCATCAAGAAGTCTCTGATCGGAAGTGTAGGCATGAATTGTTGTAATAAATCCCTTTTCAATGCCAAATTCCTCGTTAAGCACCTTAACCAAAGGCGCAAGGCAGTTGGTTGTGCATGAGGCATTTGAAATAATCGGGTTTTTCTCAAAATCAAACCCTTCATCATTAATTCCCAAAACAATCATGGGCGCCCCCTCACCCTTCAGCGGCGCGGAAAGGATTACCTTGCTTGCGCCTGCCTCTATGTGCTTCCTTACATCCTCAATCTTCCTGAAAACACCTGTGCTTTCAATAACAACATCAACGCCCAAATCTTTCCACGGAAGTTGGGCAGGGTCCCTTTCAGAAAGGATCTTTATTTTGTCTCCATTTACTGTTAAAATATCTCCATCCACCTCAACAGTTCCATCGAATTTACCATGTACTGAATCATGCTTGAGCAGATGCCCCAAGGTTGCGGGCTCTGCCAAATCATTAATTGCCACAAAATCCATTCCCTTTCTCCCTGCACCAATCCTTAAAACCTGCCTTCCAATTCTTCCAAATCCGTTTATTGCAACTTTCAAAAAATCCCTCCTAAAAAGTACATCTTATTAACTAGAACTGGCTAATTTATTTAAAGTTATTTAACGATGTGATAAAATATGGGTTTATGGAGCAGGCTTTTCGGGGAAATTGAGGAGGAAACCCAATATAGGCCTGAATCTGGAAGGGAGAAATTCAGGATCCATGATATTGATTCATTCCAGGAGGAGGATCTGCTGAAAAGGCAGAGGGGGGGGATTGAAACCAGATCTGGCGGAATTATGGGAATGCTTGAAGAGACTGACGTTAATATTCTAAATACTGGTGAGAAAGCCCAGGAGATAGTGGCCTACGACCATACCGGAAAAATGCAGGAGGTTAATGCAGAATTAGCTAAAAAATTCGGGGGGATTTTTGGAGTTATATTTTTTATTATCTTAATCATGTTCTTTCCCCCGTTAGCCATTCCACTTATTCTTTTTTGGATAATCAAATCAGCAAATAAAAAAAAGGGAAGCAGCTGGAAAAGAAGCTGGAACATGTAATTGCTATTCCACATAAATTGCCGGTTTTAGGGGGAGGGCATTGCCTGCCTTTTTTCCGGGGTCGTTTTTAGTTCCTTCTTCCTTCTCAATCAGAACTTCACATCCAAAAGAATCCTCCAAATAAGCAAGGGAATTCCTAAGAACATTAAATTCATCAATTTTTTTCTTTCCCTTGTACTCAAGAAGTTTCCCGGAAATTCCCTTTACAAATTTCTGCATTTCTTTCCCGTGCTTTTTCAGTTTTGAATCAGACATCACTGCCTTCATTGCGGCGGGGAAATCAAACTTTTCCCCCATTGAGGAAAGCATTTTTTTCAATGCGTCCCATTTCCAGGGGACAGGGGAATATATGATTACTTTTTTGGGTTTCTCGATCTTTGCCAATTCCTTAATTTTGGCAACATCGGCAATTGTCTGCTCAACCATCTCCTGCGCGGCAATTGCCTTGTAATCAATCGCCTTTTCATTTGCCTCGGGGAACTTCGCAAGTGAAACAAATCCCTTTTCGCCAATCATTTCCCATAATTCCTCCCCGAGGTGTGGGACAAAGGGGGAAATGAGGAGGATAAGATTTCGGATTGAGTAACCCAAAACCTGCTTCCCTTCAGGAGTTGGATTTTTCTCAACCAATTCCCTGAAATTTGAAATTTCCGAAACAAACGATGCAATCTCAATAAGCGCAGTGCTGAAATGGAATTTCCCTATCATTTCATTTGCCTTTTTCACCACATAATTAGTTTTTGAGTAAATGAATTTACTTCTATGTTCTTTTGGTTTTACATTTGCCTTTAGTTCAATCAATTTCCCGGAGTCCTCAACTAAACGATACACTTTATGCAAAAACCTGTGGGAGGATTCAATTCCCTTATCGCTCCACTCGATTTCCGATTCAGGGAGCGAGGAAAACAGCATAAACCATCTAACTGTGTCAGGCCCGAAGTTCTCAAACAATTCACCAGGGTCAATTACATTTCCCGCACTTTTGGACATCTTTACCCCGCCCTTGAGGACCATCCCCTGGGTCATCAGCCTCTTGAAAGGCTCATCCGCCTTTACATAGCCCAGATCTTTGAGTGCCTTGGTCCAGAACCTTGCGTAAAGGAGGTGAAGGATTGCGTGCTCAATTCCCCCTATGTATTGATCCACAGGCATGAAGAAATTTGCCTCTTCTTTTTTGAACGGGGCGGACTTTTCCTTTGGGGAAATAAACCTGATGAAATACCAGGCAGAGTCAACAAACGTGTCCATTGTGTCGGTTTCCCTTCTTCCCAGCTCCCCGCACTTCGGGCATTTAACATCAAGGAATTTTTTCGAACTCAGGATTGGATTCACCCCGACCTTGAATTCAACATCTGTGGGAAGCTCAACAGGCAAATCTTTTTCAGGAACGGGTACAATCCCGCACTTGTCACAATAAATAACAGGGATCGGCGTTCCCCAATACCTTTGCCTCGAGATTAGCCAGTCCCTGATACGGTATCTTAAAGTTCTCTTTCCCCAGCCCTTATCCTCAAAATAATCCATAATTTTCTGTGTGGCACTATGGATATCCATTCCATCCAAAAATCCGGAATTTATCATAGTTCCCTCTTCTTCCTGCACCTGCTCCCTTCTTGTAATCTCAGATTTGTCGCCATCAGAGCCAACAACAACCCTTATTACTGGCAAGTTAAATTCTTTTGCAAAATCATAATCCCTAATGTCATGGCCCGGCACACCAACAACTATTCCGGTTCCAACAGTCATTAATACAAAGTCCGTAATCCACAACGGCATTTTCTTTCCTGTTAACTGGTTAATGCAATAAAGGCCTGTAAATGCTCCAGTTTTCTTACTGCCCTCATCCAGTCTCTCCTCCTCTGTCTTGCCTTTTGCATATTTTATATAATCATCGACTTCCTTTCTATGCGCCTCCGGAACCATATTTTGTTCCTTCGATAATAGGGGGTGCTCTGGCGAAATAACAACAAATGTTGCGCCAAAGTTTGTGTCTGGCCTGGTTGTTGAAACAGTTATTTTTTTTCCAGTGCCTTCAATTTCATAATCAATATCAATCCATTCCTTTCTCCCAATCCAGTTCCTCTGCATTGTCTTGACTTTTTCAGGCCAGTCCTCGAGCTTGTCGATGTCGTCCAAAAGCCTGTCGGCATAATCGGTAATTTTCAAAAACCACTGTTCCAATTCCTTCGGGATGACTTCATTTTTACATCTCCAGCACTTGCCCTGCTCAACCTGCTCATTTGCAAGCACTGTTTTGCAGCTCTCGCACCAATTCACCGGGGCCTTTTTCCTATAGGCAAGGCCCTTTTCAAGGAATTTTATGAAAAATAACTGGTTCCATTTGTAATACTCAGGATAGCAAGAAGCGATTTCTCTATCCCAGTCATAGCTGTTTCCCAAAAGTTTGGATTGCGCCTTCATCAGGGACATTGTATGCTCTGTCCATTTTTGGGGATGGGTTTTATTGGCTATTGCGGCATTTTCGGCAGGCATCCCAAATGCATCATAACCCATCGGATACAGGACATTATAGCCCCGCATACGCATATATCGCGCCAATGCATCTCCCAATGAGTAATTCCTTACATGCCCCATATGCAATTTGCCTGAAGGGTAGGGAAACATCTCCAAAACATAGTATTTCTTCTTGGATTTGTCCATCTTGGTGCGGAAAATCCCCTCTTTTTCCCATTTAACCTGCCATTTGGCGGTAATTTTCTTTGGATTGAATGACATAACTAGAGATTATTCCAGGGAATTAATTTAAAGGCTTTCTTAACCGGGTTGTGGCGCCAACATGCCAATAGAGCCTCTTCTTCCCCTTTTGAATTTTTTTAATTCTTTTGCCTTTTCCTTGCCCCGCTCCCAAATGGACTTTATTGGTTTCTTTGCCCTCTTCATAGCCTCTTTGGTCGGGGTGACAATTCCTTCCAAAATCTTCCAGTATCTCGGGAAAGACCTGCCAAAAACACCAGCCCTGCCGACTGAATGCTCCTTAATTGTGTCCTCACTAAATCCCTGCCTCCTTGCGACTTTTGCGGCAAGGAAATCGGCCGCGGCCTCCTCGCTTGCATGGTATGGAATCCCCAATCTTTCAATGTAACGCCTGAAATGGCTCTTGCCCCCAAAATGGGCAAGCTCATGCCACAATGTAAGGGCGCCTTTTGTGGCAATCATATCTTCGTGAAAGACATGCTCCGCAGGCATATTGATGTAATCCTTCCTTAGAATTTTCTTTTTATCCCCTTGAGTAACCAGCGTCATCTGGCTTACCCTTTCCCCCATAATGGCATAACCGTAAATCTTGTCCCCCACTTTTTTCACAGATTGTTTCAGGGCCTTCTTGTCATAGAACAGGAATTTAATTTTTGCCGCCTCTTTTGCCATCCTCAAATAGATTTCCTGCTCTCTTTTGGTTGCCGATTCATCCGCAAGTTGTAGGAGTGTACTGATTGTTCCCTGCATAAATTTGTCAAGTTCTTTTGTCCTTTCTTTTGAAAGAATCGGTTCCTCAAATAATGCCATAATAAGAATCAGTTAATGGAGTATAAAAGGCTTTATCTTGCGAAAATCAATTGCTTTTTTCCCTGTACCATTTCACGAAGTTTACAATTCCCTCTTCGATTGAGGTTTTTGGATTGAAGCCAAGCATTTTTCTTGATTTTGAAATGTCTGCATAAGTGATTGGGACATCCCCATCCTGATTCGGGAGACGGTTTATTTTTGCTTTTTTCCCCAGTTCCTTTTCAATCAGGGAAACCAGATAATTTAGCTCAATGGTTTTACTGTTTCCTAGATTGAAAATCTCAAATTTGAATTCCTTATCAACAGCTGAAGCAATTCCTGCAACAATGTCATCAATGTAAGTGTAATCCCTTTGTGATTTTCCGTCGCCAAATAAGGGGATTTCTTTTTCATTTTCAATTAAATCAGTAAATTTATGGATCGCCATATCCGGCCTTTGCCTCGGGCCATAAACCGTGAAGAAACGCAAACAGCTGATGTTCATATTGTGTTTTTCACTGTACTCCCTGCAATGCAGTTCCCCGTCCTTTTTGGTTTTCCCATATGGGGAAATGGGATTTCCTGAATCATCTTCCTTAAAGGGGATTTTTTTGCTCACCCCATAAATTGAGGAGGAGGACGCAAAAACAAAATTTTTTAGGTTTTTATCCTTTGCAAGCTCGAGAAGGTTTAATGTTCCAGTTACATTGACTTCTTTGAAAAGTTGCGGCTTATCAATACTGTATCTCACCCCGGCAAGTGCTGCGAGATGGACCACTTTCTCAAATTCTTCTTTGGCGAAAATTTCGCTGAGTTTTTCCTTTTCCCTAATGTCTGCCTCAATTAATTTGAAATTCTCATTCTTAAGGCAGTTTCTAAGATTGTTTCTCTTAATCTCAGGGGAGTAGTAATCGTTGAAATTATCCAGACAAATTATCTCTTTGCCCGAATCCAGCAATTTCTCGCAAAGGGTAGAGCCAATAAAGCCAGCCCCTCCAGTAACTAGAATTTTTTCCATGCTATCAAGAAGAATTTTCCCTGAAAAAGTTAATAAATGGGCGCCTGGGGGGAAAATATTATTTCATTTCCTTTAGTTTTTCCCTGAATTGCTCCAATTCGGACAGAAATCTTTTTGCCGTTTTTGGGACATGTTCAGGCTGTGTGGAAAAAATTGCGGCGGTTTCTTTCAATAGTTTCTCCTCACTTCCCTTGCTTTCTTTGGAAGAGCTTAATTCCAGTCCCTTGACATCAGTCTTTTTCCCTTTTTTCACCAGTTTCCTTGCCTGCTTCCATTTCTCAAACAATTCCTTTGCCATTCCCGGAACTCTTTGGGGGGAAACACTCAAAATCTCGGCAGTTTCTGCCATAAGCCCGGTTTTACCTTCCTGTTCCTTATCGGCGGCTTTTCCGCAGACAAAATTAATCCTTATAATGCCATCCTGGACCCTGCTCGAATTTATCAGAGTTATATTTCCTGCCTCTTCTGTTGAATTTAAATGTGTTCCACCACAGGCCTCGTGGTCCTTGTTGCCGACAGAAACTATTCTCAACTTTCTTCCAGGGATAAATCCTCCCTGGTAAATTCTCATACCATATTTTTTCTCGGCCTCAGCCCTTGGGAGAATTTCCTTATGAATAGGAATCTTGCTTTTCACATATTCATTTGCCTTTTTCTCCAATTCCCTTAACTTTTCCTCGCCCAATTGCTCATAATGCGTAATATCTAGCCTTGCCTTGTCAAGGGTTTTTGATGCCCCTGCCTGGAAGCAGTGCGGGCCTAAAATTTCCTGGCATGCAAGATTAACTAAATGAGTGCAGGTATGATGCTGTGTGAGTTGTTTTCTCCTCTCCAAATCCACCTTTCCTTCAATTTCAATTCCCACTTTAAACGCGGCCTTATCTTTCAATTTATGAACTATGTAACTGTCCTGCACAAAAACATCAACAACATCATTTCCCCCCAGTGAACCAATGTCATTCAACTGGCCGCCGCTTGTGGGATAGAATGCGGTTTTATCCAGAACAACATGATTGCCCTTAACTGCGAGAACCTTTCCCTTGAATTCAATAAACCTCCAGTCGGTCCAGTAGAGTTTTTCTGTTGCTGCTTCCTCACCTAAACCAAAATCAATCTTTTCCTTTTTACCGGTTGAAGTTGCGGTCTCTGCCTTTTCATGCCTTTCGGAAACCTTTACATAAAAATCCTCGGGGACAGCTACTTCCTTCCCTATAATTTTTGCTTCCTTTTTCACATGTTCAGGATTTATCCCGTGGGAATCATAAAGCTCAATAAGCTTATTTTCATCAACCTTGTTTTTCACAACCTGGGCGATAATTTGCTTAGAGCGTTTCTTGTTCTCGAAATACTTTTTCTTCTCATTCTCGAGGATTAACTTTACGTCCTCAATGTTCTCATGTAAGCCATCATAAAGTGGTTTCAAATAGGAAGCATGCAGTTCAGCACAATCCCCTAAATCCATATCCCAACCATAGGAATCAATAAATCCAAGCGCCCTACGCAGGATAATTCTGAGATTGTAACCGCCGCCAACATTTGAGGGTAATGCACCATCATTCAGGCCGAAAAGTGCGGCTCTGCTGTGTTCGGCAATGCTGTAAATTGCAGCTAGAGGCAGAATCTTATCTTTCAATGCCTTTACATCCATATCCAGTTCCTTTGCGACAAAGCCCCAGGTTTTTTCAATATCTTCCACTTCATCAACATTCAAATAAGCGGAATAGGGGAGGAATTTTCGCATTAATTTTTCATCAACCTGAATTCCTGCGATTTCTTTCAGTTTCTTTACAACAGTTGGAAAAGTTGTTTCATAGGATGTGGAATTTCCCTGCGTAAACCAGGGGATTCTTTCATGGCCCTGGCCCATATCCAAAACTTTTATTTTCAGCTCATCATAGCCACTTTCCTGAACCTCATACTGCATATAAACCTGGTTTCCGATTTCGCAGCCACGGGAAAAGAATTCAATGCAAGGACCAAAAGTTCCCCCCCCTGCCCATGCATCCTCATGGAGAATTAATTCATCTTTCGGGACTCCCATTCCCTTGTTCACCCAATTGTAGTATTCCTCAAAGTAAAGGTTTGGCTTATAGTCTTCCTTCTTTTCAAAATGCAATTGCCCCAGCATATCAAAACATACATAGTGGGAGCCTGTAATTCCAACATTGTCAATATCGTTAAATCTTAGTGATGGCTGGGGAATAATAACCGCATTGCTTGGGGGCTTTACCTCCCCACTAACAACATAGGGCTGGAATGGATAAACAGAGGCCGCAACCCAATAAACATCATCCCTCCATCTCGCCACCACCGGATAGCGCTTCACTTCCAAGTAACCTAAATCCTTGAAGAAATCCCTGAATGCTACCCAGCTTTCCAGATAATCAAACTGTTTTTTTGCGGGGGAGTTTCCTATGAACTGATATCCTCCTGAACAGGCCGCGTCGCCACAGACCTTTCTTTCAGTATCGGTAGTCCAGGCAAATTTCCCGCATTTTTCACATTTTATCCTGGTGAAACCTGTATTTTTCAGCATTTCAACAGGGTAATGCTTTTCAGGCTCTTTTGATGCCCTTTCCTTGAATTCCTTCTTTACTTGCTTGTCTGACTTCATTTAGAACCAGTATTGATTAATTAAGGGTAATATTTTAATATCTCACTGCATTATTAGTTATATAAGGGATTTACAGTAAAATTAACGGTGTTGAAGGGATTGGATGGCTGAATCAGAAACCCCTGAGGAGATTATAGATCACCTTAGAGAGGAGATTACGGGTAATAGAGAATTAAGAACTGCCATAAGAGAAATAGAACATGCATTTTCTGATTTTGAAACAAATCCTAAGACTAAGTGGACTGCCGAGAAACTAAGGATTCTCGTTACGAATCACGGCGAGGAATTAATGGCAAAACCCAAATCCTTCAAGGTTTTTGACGAATGGTATAAAGAGACAGAGATTGAATCCAGATTGCAAGCGATTGAGAGAAATGCTAAGGGAATTTCGCCAAAGTTGTTACGCGAGGGAAAAAGAACACTATTAGAAACTATAAATAACGTTGAGCTTAGAAAGGACCCAGAAAAATTAGGAAATGTTGTATCTTTAATGACGGAAAAATGGAAAAAAAAATTAACTCGCGAGGGTCAGAAGAGTATTGATGAATTTTTGGAAAGGCACGGGATTAGAAACGGGAAAGTAATATTAATCAAAAGGCCACTCATCCCTAAAGAAAAGCTGTGGATAATTAGTGCTCTGGAAAAACAGCCAAAAGGAACGGATTTGGAAAAAGAAGCAATAAGATGGGCAAATGTGTTAAGAGTAGAATGCGCGCAGCAGGAATATTCGAAGCTTGCAAAATCTGTTGGAAAAAGAAACTTTTTTTTAAAAGCAAGAGCCAGATGGGCGAAAAGAGTTAAATAAAAAATGTAAGCAGCAGGGTGTAAGCCGCCTTCTGTTCGCCACCGAAGTGGTTGCCAGCATTCACCTAAGCGCCTCAAGGGCTTGCACTCCCTGCAGAGTCGAACTGCAGTTTAACCTAGGGCACGTTTCATCCCCGAGAGGTATCGTTTCTGTTCCCCAGGACTCCCTTTCAAGAGTGATTTTTTAACGAGTGGGCGGACTTTCCTCACTTCACAAAGAAGCGTTAGCCGGCCACCTGCTACTTACGGTATAATTGGGCATTTAGATGTTTAAAAAGCTTGTTATTGGTAGACTTTGCAGTTAAATTCCCTCTAAAAACAGCGAATCTCAATTTTAGGGATTTCTACAGGACCGAAAATCAGGACTTTGATTGAATTATTATTCCCAATACAATCAAGATTAAACCCACTATTGAGGACATGAGTATTTCTTCTCCCACTAAGAAGAAGATATAGATTAACGAAACAAAAGGGGTCAAATAGATTATGTTTGATATTTTTGCCGTGTCT
>JAFCCJ010000055.1 GCA_017610305.1 Candidatus Iainarchaeum sp. | reverse complement strand
AGTGATTCCCCCTTGACAAACACCATCATAGTCACCATCGACACAGAATTCCAGGCCGAATTCCCACACCCCTTCATCACTCCCACAAGTTCGGGATACGCCATTAATGCAGTTACATCCAGGGTCAATATCATCGTCACAATTATTGTCAATACCATCACAGACTTCTGTTGCCCCTGGGTTTATCTCATACCCCGTTATTGGAGTATCATCACAGTCTGTAGAAGAAGAGGAGCAAATTGGGGAGCCTGGCAAACCATAACCATCCCCATCGTTATCATAGCAAACCTCTGTGGACACAGAGCCGTTGATTATCGTCACCGAAATTGGCTGTGAATTGGGATCGCCAATAATTACATTTGATAATGTCAGGCCGCTTGTTCCCTCAATTTCTGCATAGAATTGAATTGTTGCAAGCACGCCGGTTCCTGTAACGCCCCCCGGAATATTCCTTGTGCATGAAATTTTCCCAATAGAGCCTGTTCCCACCACCCATTGGCTTGAGGAATTGCAGTACTGCTCTCCCTGCGATATCCCCCCTAAAACAGTGTCGGAAAAGGTTATGCTCTGAAAGTTGAGCATTGAATCATTATAATAAAAATCAAACTGATATCCATAAATGTTAGGAACACTATCCACCCTTATATCTGCCGTGAATGTTGTGCCTTGTTCAACAGTCTGTGTTTGCGGAGAAACCGAAAAAGTTGGGGTTCCCTGGAAAACAAGCGCAAAAAAGCCCTGGTTTAAACCAGGAGAAACAGAAATAAGAAGGACAAAAATTGCAATAATTGCCGCTAAAAAAACTACGAAATAAGTAAGTTTTGAATAACTCTCCGGCATGTCATAGCCCACACTTTATTTTTTAATTACTAAAAAATATGCTGCTGCTACAACAATAACTAGAACCACAACAACAATAACTATGAGGGTTAAGTCAAGGCCGCCTTCTCCACCGGTTTCGGTGTTGGTAGGGGTAACAGTGGAAGACGGGTTACTCCCCTCTGAATTAACGAGTTGAACACCACTTATTGAAATGCCCTTGCCCCCATCGCCAATTTCAGTGAAATTCACTTTAAGCAAAATTCCCTCGCCGTTTTCCCCGGCAACCTTTTCGGTTTTAATGACTGCAAAGTTATCTAATAGTCCTGCCGTGTTGGAGTTAGCCGTCTTGAAATAAATTCCCGCAGGATTACTGCTGGAAAGAAAGCCGCCCTCCTCCGCACTCACAAATTCAAGTGCTGATGAGTTATAGTTCACATTAAGCTGGAAACCATAAAGGTCCTCAGCCCCTGAAACAGAAATTGTAAGTACTCCATTTGAATAATCAGAATTAATCTCAGCTGCAGAAACTGCAGAAAGAACCAAAAGAATCGAAACAAGTATCAAAAGTTTTTTCATAACACCACCTAAGTATAATTGTTCACAATTAGGAACAAATCATTTATATCAATCGCGCCGTCACAATTTGGGTCGCCTGTAATGTCATCCGAACCCATCCTTGAAGCCACCATAATCAAATCCAAAATATTAACTTCCCCGTCCCCTGTCAAGTCATTCGTCTCAGTACATGCCGCTGCGCATGTTCCTGCCTGGCAGGTTCCTGAACAACAGTATTCTCCCGCATCGCAGGTGTCGCTTCCACAACTACATTGAGCCCCTGCCTGCGCCTGATCTGTACAGGTTGGGAGGGTACATGGGGTTGCCTGTTGCCCCCCTGAACAGCAATAGCCGCTTGTATAGGTGGCACCGTCACAAACACATTCAGCGGTAATTTGCGCCCCTATCGTACATGCCGGAGTTCCGGAAGGAGTTATTGTCACCCTGTATGTGTCAGCTGACCCATATGCAATAATGGATATGAATAAAACTGCCACAAGAAATTTTTTAATCATTATATTTCTATACATCTTTCTTATTTATATAATTATCTATTATAGTTTTGAATTTTAGCGCAAAAAGCTCCAAGAAAAACTTTAAATACAAGGTAATCCTATTTGTTTAGGTGATTTTTTGAGAAGAATAATGTTTTTCAAGGTTGCGGGAAAGAATGTCCATCTTCCCAAGCTTATTGGCGCATTCATTCTCGTGGCTGCGGTGCTTATGTTTATTAAGGCAAGCGCAGTAATGACCGATTCTTGGGATACCGTGAAATTTATAAATAAGGATTGCCTTACAACACCCGATAAGTATTCTTTTGATGACTGCGGCAAAATTGCAAGTTCAATGGATATAACTCTAAGGCCGGATCAGGCAAAATTAACGCAAAATCAGATATGGAGCTCATTGTTTGGCCCCATTGCGTCAATGTTCTTTTGGGTCGCAATTCTTGTCATCGGTTTAGTTATCTACAAAACCGGCGATCTGGTGATACCTATTGAGGAAACAATAAAAGAGCTTCCCGTAAAAAAGAAGAAGAAAGGGTAAGGTTTAAGCAGCAATTGTAAGTGCCTTTACCTTCCCGTTTTCAACTTTTGCCCTTTTCATTCCAACAAGGTATTCGACCTTATTTTTGTCGGCAGCTTCGATAAGCCTTTTGGTTATTATGCCATCGAACACAACCGAATTCACGCTCTTGGCTTCGCCCAAGGCCTTTACCAAGCCCCTTACAGGAACCTCCTTCAGTTCCTTCATCTTCTTGTCAAAGAGTTTGGCTTTTAGCTTGCCCCCAATCTTTTTGAGTATTGGCGAAAACAGTTCCCTTTCATCAATGCTTGGTTTCAGTTCCTTGAACTTCTCGCCAATCGCATCTTCAAATGGATTTCTTCCGCCAAATGCAGAGCCTTCTCCTGAATCACCAAATGACTGTGCTCTTGGAGCGCGTCTTTCAAATGGTGGTTGTGCAGGACCCCTTCCATAAGGTGTTCTTGGCCTGCTGTCTCTGGAACTCGAATATGGCTTGCTGTCCCTTGAGCCGGAGTACGGCCTGCTGTCACCAGAACCTCTTGGGCGGGAGTGACTCCTTTCCCTGAAAGGCCTTTCAGGCCTCCTGTAACCGGATCTTGTAGGTTTAGAATCTTTTCTCCTTAATGAGAGAATTATTTCCTTTCTTGTTAATTCTTCAACCTCTTTTCCATCAGGGGCTGTTGCAACAAAATCAACCTTTACCAATTGTTTCAGTTTCCTTGCGTTTAATTCTCCGCCCCTGTCCCCATCAACAAATGCGGTGATTTCCTTGCCCTTGCAAAGCTTCACAAGTTCGGGTGAAATGTTGGAACCGTCCATTCCCACAACATTGTTTATGTTGTTCTTGAGAAGGTTGATTACATCAGCTCTCCCCTCGACAAGAATAAGTTCCTGCTGCCTCTCAATATCAGGCCCGCATGGAATCTTGCCCTTGCCATAGCTTCTTATCTCAGCCGCACGGGCGTTCTCCCTAACAGACTCGGCCATTTGAGTGCTATCAGGCATCTGTGTCGACATCAGATTTTTCAATAAATCCTTTGCCCTTGCCGCAATTGCATCTCTCTTTGCTGAACGCACATCGTCCAAACTTTTAATTTCAAATTTTGCCGTGCATGGCCCGACCTTGTCAACGGTTTCGATAGTTGCCGCCAGCATGCTGGTTTCTGCCATGTCCATGGAACTTGGGACTGTAAGTGTTCCTTTAGTTTTTCCCATGGCTGCCTTAGTTGTTATTTCAATTCTGCCGATTTTTCCGTTTCTCTGCAGTTCCTTGAGGTCCATCTCCTCTCCAAGAAGGCCTTCACTCTGCCCAAAAATCGCACCAATGATATCTGGCTTGTCAACAATTCCGTCAATTTCAAAATCTTCGGTAATCATATACTTGGCTGTATTTACATATGTTTTTGCCATTGCAAATCACTTCCTCATTTTCCCAGAATCAGAGCCTGCTTATAGGCCAAGTTTTTTCAGGATTTCTTTTTCGGTTAATTTTACCAAAACTTTCTTGTGCCTGCCCTTTTCACCTGTAACAATTCTTGTTTCAGCCCTGAACAGTTTTTTGAGTTCTTTCTGAACTTCCTTATTGGCCCTCCCTTCGAGAGCCTTTTCCCGGCACCTGATTTTCAGTTCCTGGCTCCATTCATCTGCCCCTAAAATTTCAAATTTCGGGGAGTTTGGAACCACTGAAATACTTAAAACAGTGCCATTTTCTATTTCTTTCAATTTTGGTTTAATCATTAATTTAAATTTGAAATAAATCCTTTTAAACCTGTAAACCTGTTAAAAAAGCATTAAAATGCTCTAATTCTATACATAATAGCCCCAGCAAAGGTATATTAATATAACCCTTGAAACTGATTTTCATTAGGTAATGAAATGGTGCGCTATAACAAGGGGGCAAATGCAGAAAGAGAGCTAATCCACAAATTATGGGATTTGGGATTTGCAGTTACGAGAACTGCGGGAAGTGGTTCTACGACCCTTCCTGCGCCTGATTTGGTTGCTTTGGGAAAAACGAAGAAACTGGCATTTGAATGCAAGGCATGGAAATCCTCATATCTCTCATTGGATATTGCGCAAATGGAGGAACAAATGGAATGGTGCGAAAGGGGGAATGCCGAACTCTACATCGCCTGGAAAGTGCCCAGGGAAGGATGGCTGTTCCTGCACCCCAAACATTTCAACAAAACCCCCAAATTTTACTATATTTCCCGCAAAAACGCCAACAAAAACGGGGTAAAATTAGAGGTAATTTTAGGGCAGCAGGCAACCCTGAAATAATCTGCTTAACTTACTAGATCCTTATGTAGAATTTATCTCAGAAATAAATTTTTGATGGATAAGATTCTGTTCATTAAAGTGTTCAAATAATCTAGAAGCCCTTCTCCATCCCCCTAAAAGGCTTTCAAGTTTTAAGTTCACTTCGTCATCCTTCTCTTTAAAACTTCTTTTTTCTTTATCGCTCATTTCACTCCTTGCCCTGTCTTTAACTACTTTGAAAAGGGCAACTCGGCCCCTATCATATAATATTCCTCGAATCTGTGTCCTTACATGGGAATTAATTTCCCCTATAGCATCCAATGCATTGTTAGATAAAAGTTCTGTGTAAGGCTCATAGATAATGGCAAGGGCATTAGCTGCCCCCCAATAATCTCCGTTTTCGAACTTTTCAGAATATTTCCGCCCTAATTCACTATTTATGTTTTCTTTGATGACTGCATCGGCAGTTCTGACCTCCTCACGGTTTGGTCCCAATTTGCCACGTTCTATCACTTCCTTCTTTTCTCGACGTGCTCGTCTGGCCTCTTTGTAATATTTGCTTATTTTGCCAATAGTTCCCCTAATTTTAACCATATTAAAATAAGGATTTTGATGTTTTTATAGTTAATAGGCAACCCTGAAATAGCAATGAAAAACCTTAATAAAGTCTCACAACACAATATTAATGGTGAAGAAAAATGATCGAATTGGAAGTAATAATTAATGAAATTAACAGGCTCTATGTGAATGAGAAGGGATTGAGGAACAAAATCCACCTTGAGCAGTCCCTTGACGCATTAAAGAAATACGAGCAATTAACAAGGCCGCTTTAATTACGCTGATTATATAACCGTCGCAACAAAGAGGAAAGTCACGCCAATAAATGCGACCAATACCATCATTATCACAGAATCAATCGCAACCGTTCCTGAAAATGTGGTAAAGAAAAAGTAAAAATCAAGGAGGCAGAATGCCAATCCCAGAACCAAAAGTGCGGTACTTGCTAATTTATTCCTCTGGCCAATTCCCTTTAGTTTAACCTCATCCATATCAGCTTGCGTCTGCCCAACAGCTTCCCCCAGTTCATTAAGCTTGCCCCTAACCCTGTCACTCAATTCAGCAACCCTCCTCACAGTATCGTTTATCTGGTCCTGGAAGGTCTGGCTTTGGCCTGTGATGTCCCGCTCATATTTTTTGACATCCTCCATTATTGCGGACTCAATCAAATCCTTGCTTTTCAGTGCCTGGTTTCTTGCCTCGGTCTCAATAAATTTTTGGATGTTTATTTTCTCCTTTCCCATATCGGCGGCAACAATTTTAGAAATTTCGCTTTTAAGCAGGGCAAAGGTATCTGCCTGCCCAAGCAGAAGCAGCCTTTTCGCCTTTGCAGGCTCAACACCCAGGTCTGTCAGTGTGTGGATTATCTCCGCCTCATCCGACCCATCAGAGACCATTTTCTGGATTATCTCAATAATGCTTGATTCAGTCTTTGCCATTAGTCTATTACCTCGATAGTTGCAGGACTCATATCCATATCAAATAATTCATTAAAATGTTGAACCTTCACATTAAAATAAATTGTGGTTGTCCCGATTTGAGTTGGTGTTAAGGTATAAACGATATTTTCGCATTCCTGCGCCTTTAGGTCAATTACATCTATCCTGTCCCTTTCAAGGAAGTATGCTTCAGAATGGCTTTCTGTTACCGTAATATTGTTGAGGTCTATGGATCTGTTGCAAAGTTCAAGGCCCAGGGTAAAATTTTTGCCGACAAATGCCTTTTCAGGCGAACTTAATCTGGGCTCAAAATCAATTTCTTTTCCCTGCACTCCAAAAGTCCTGGACACTGTTTGGTGGAATGGGGCCTCAAGAATTATCTTGATGTTTTTAACGCCAATTGAGGGAAAATAGTTCACCGTGATATTCCCA
>JAFCCJ010000054.1 GCA_017610305.1 Candidatus Iainarchaeum sp. | reverse complement strand
TCATGCTTCAAATAGGTAAAAAGTAGTATTTATTCTTATTCTTCAGGTAATTGGCGGCATAATATACTTAAATAATATATTAAGTTCAAGTTAATACGGTAAAGAAATAATAGTTAAATAGCATTGCGGTTTGATTAGGAAAATTCATAATAAAGTGGTTTAATGAAATTCGACCTTCATTTGCATTCAATGTATTCCCACGACGCCCTTACCAAGCCATCCTCGATTGTTAGTGAGGCAAAGAAGAAAGGCATAGTTCCTGCCCTCACAGATCATAATACCTGCAAAGGTTGGGATGAGCTTTCACACTGGGCAAAGGAGGAAACTGTTGAGGTAATTTTGGGCGAGGAAATTTCCTGCTACAACAATGGAAAGTTCTGTGGGGAATTGGTTGGTTTGTTTATGAAGCACTGGGTTGCCCCTGGGGAGTACTGGGAAGTTGTGCAGGGCATAAAGAAGCAGGGCGCGCTTTTGATGGTGCCCCATCCTTTTGACATTATTCGAAGCCGCTTCTCCCTGCTTGAAAAAATTATCGACAAGGTTGATTTGTTCGAGGTTTACAATTCAAGAACTTACTTCAACCATTTCAACAAAAAAGCATTGAAGTTTGCACAGGAAAATGATTTGCCAATGGTTGCAGGAAGTGATGCTCACACTCCCGAGGAAATTGGGAATGCTTTTGTTGAGGTTGAGGCCGACAGTTTAGAGGGGGCAAAGCATCAATTAATTGCAGGCCATACAAAAATTTTCGGTGAAAAGGCAACCCTTGCGGACCATTTCCAGACGCAATTGGCAAAATACAAAATCGCAAAACCTAGGTGAAAAAATGCTTTCGAAATTCATTCCAACCAAATTCAGAAAAAATCTTGCGAAAAAAATCGTTTCCCTTTTCGCCTGGACAGGGGTAACTCCAAACATACTCACTTTGCTTGCAATCCCGCTTGCGATAATTGCCGCCTACTTCATCGCAGTAAACGAAATTACCTATGGATTGATTTTTATTTTCCTTTCGGTTTTCATCGATGCTCTCGATGGTTCCCTTGCGGAATTAACCGGAAAGAAAACGCCCTTTGGAAATTATCTTGACGCAATGACCGACAAAATTGTTGAGTCAATTATTTACATCGGCTTTGCCTTCCTGCAGCCAGTTGCGGCAATCCTCGCGCTTAGTGGATCAATGCTCATCGCCTATGCAAAGCCCCGTGCCGCATTGGTTGTAGAAACCGACAACAGGGACTGGCCCGCAATCGGTGAAAGGGGGGACCGATTAATTCTTCTCATTGCCGGAATGCTAATCGCAATTTTCGTTCCGGTAATTTACGGCCACTCAACAATACTAATCACCCTTGCGCTTGTCGCAGCAATTACCTGGATTGGGGCAGTGCAGCGCCTGCTTTACGGAAAAAATTTAATTGAGGAAGGGGCGAAGAAGGGGAAAATACTTCCCTATCTGCGCAAAAAGTGAAAGTGAAAGCTTTTTATACTACATAATCCCTCTTTCTTTCGTGACTCCCGATGCCTTCACTTAAATTCAGGGACAAATTAAAGGTTCTCTCGTTCATTGAAAATGGGAAACCCATAGATCAAAAAGAAATCTGCGAAAAGACCAATTACTCTCTGCAGCAGATTAAGAAAATTGTGGGCTATTTATGCGATTCTGGAGTTTTGAAGCTGGACGGCAATACCTGCTTTCTAATGGTGCAGAAGCTGAACTGCGCGAATTAAGATTTCCTATATTTATTTCAGCAATCCCAGTGCTTGAATAACCGGATCGATTTGCTTCCCACTTTCCTCGGTTATGTCAACCAATGGCAGCCGCGGAGTCCCTACAGGAATTCCCAATTTTTTCAGGATATAATGTGTCGGGCAGGGATTGGTTTCGATGAAAATTGCCTTGTAAAGGCCCCTCAATTCACCATCCACTTTTCCGGCCTCATCCATTTTTCCCTCGAGTGCGAGATTGAAAACTGCAGAAGTCCTTTTTGGGTCGGAATTTGCGGCAACCGAAATTCCACCGGTTCCCCCGGCCTTCATAATCTCAAGATTCAATCCATCGTCCCCGCTAACAACAGAGAAATCCAAATCGCTGGTTTGGTCGATTATGCTTTTTATCTGCTCCATATTTCCGCTTGCTTCTTTAATCGCAATAATGTTTGAAAATTCCTTTGCAAGCCTTACTGTGGTGCCTGCCTCAATATTTTTCCCAGTCCTCCCTGGGACATTGTAAACAATAATATCATCATCAGTTGCATTTGCGATTGCCGCATAGTGCTGATACAATCCCTCTTGAGTCGGCTTGTTTTGATAAGGGGAGATTTGCAGGTGTGTTGAAATCCCAATATCTGAAATTTTTTTCGCCAAATCAATCGCAACCCTTGTGCAGTTGCTCCCGTCTCCCGCAATCACCGGAATTTTTTCAGGAGTGTTCTCCCTTGCAAATTTTATAAGCTCAATCTGCTCATTCTCAGTCAAAACACATGCATGCCCTGTGCAGCCGCTGGGGACAATTCCCGTTACCCCTCCCGCAAGGACATAATCAATCAGCTGCTTGAACGCGTCATAATTAATCTCGTGGTTTAATCGGTTTCCGTCTTCTTTCATCGGTGTTACCAATGCAGGAAAACACCCCTTCAATTTCTTAGCCATAATATCATTCCTCCAAAATTTCATTCATCATGTCATCAATCGAATAAAAGCCCTTTTTCCCGTTAATCCATTCCGCGGCCTTGATAGACCCCAGAGCAAAACCCTCCCTGTTCCTTGCGGTGTGCTTTAACTCCACAGTGTCTGCGACAGAATCAAAACCAACAACATGCGTTCCCGGGATATCGCCCGCGCGGACAGACGCAAAATGCAGTTCATCCCCCGCAATTTTCCTGTCAAGTTTATCATACGCGGCCTTTTTCTTGCCGTCAATCCCTTTCACCATAATCTCCGCCAAACTTTTCGCGGTTCCGCTTGGTGAATCTTTTTTCCGGTTATGGTGCAGCTCATATCCAAAAGCATCATAATCGGAGAATTTATTGAAGTATGCGGCGGAATTTTTCACCATCCTGAAAAAGATATTCATTCCCAAGGAGAAATTCGACGCATAAAGAAAGCCAATCCCTGAATCCTCGACAACCTTTTTCACCTTATCCAAATCATCATACCATCCTGTTGTTCCGACAACAAGATTTTTGCCCAATTTTGCGACCTTTTCAACATTCCCCACAACTGCCTCTGGCAGGGTAAAATCAATGCAGACATCGACCCCTTTCAGGGATTCTTCAGTAATATCTTTTGCAGTTGCCCCCTCAGCACTAGGGTCAATAATTGCGGATATTGAAATTCCCTTTGAATCGGCGATTTCTTTCACCACTCCCCCGAGTTTTCCATAGCCAATAATAGCCAGATTCATCATAATCTAAGAAATTACCCTAATTTATTTATAAAAATGGATCGCATTTTACTGGTTTCGTAATATCCTGGGCATCAAACCCGGAATAGGGTTTTTAACCCTTTTTAGGGGCGAATTCTTAGGGAATTGAGATGGCTGAATTTAAAGTGAATCTGAACAAAAACCTTGAAAAAATACTCAATGAGCCATATGCCTTTGAGGTTGTTGAGGCAAAGAAGAAAAAGGCGGTCGAGAAATTCGGAAAGGACAGGATAATTGATTTTGGTGTTGGCGACCCAACTGATGACGCCCCCCAAATAGTGAGGGATGCGGCAAAAAAAGGAATCGAGGAAAGGAAGAATTCAGGTTATCCAGCCGCGATTGGCGAGAGAGAGTACAGGGAAAAGGTTGCCGAATGGTTTGGGAAAAGGTTTGGGGTAAATGTTGATTCTGATAAGGAAGTTGTTAGCAGTTTCGGGGCAAAGCAATGTGTTTTCCTAATGCCCTACCATTTCCTGAATTCCGGCGAGGAAAGCATTGTGCTGATGCCGAATCCAGGCTATCCCCCATATCATGGCGGGACAACAATGGCCGGGGGAAAAAGCCATTTTCTGAATTTAATGGAGGAAAATAATTTCGAGCCCATGATTGATGATCTGGATAGTGAAATTATTAAGAAAACAAAAATGATTTATGTGAATTCCCCGCAAAACCCGACAGGGAATGTTTATGGGAAGGAGAAATTGAAGGAGATTGTTGATTTCTGCATCGATAATGAAATTATCCTGGTTTCAGATGAGTGCTATTCCGAGAATTACTATGGGGAGAAGCCATTAAGCATTCTGCAGATTGAAAATGCGGGCCAATGCAGCATTGTTGTCAATTCCTTAAGTAAAATGAGCATGATGACCTCATACAGGGTTGGTTTTGCAGTAATTAAAAACCAGGAACTGATGAAACCATACAAACTTTTCGAGCAGAACTCCCATTCAGGTGTCGCCACTTTTGTTCAGGATGCCGCAATTGCCGCATTGAATGACGAGAAAGTTGTTGGGGAAATGAACAAGGTCTACAAGGAAAGGATTGACGCCTTCCTCCCTGCGCTGAAAGATGCCGGCTTTAAGATTGACGCTCCTGAGGGAACTTTCTACCTCTGGGCAAAACTCCCTGATGGAGAGAAACCGATAGAGTACTCCACAAAACTGCTTGAGGAAAAGGGAATCAACTGCACCCCCGGCAATATGATTAGCAAAACATTCAATGGCGTAAATCCAGGGGACAACTATGTGCGGTTTGCAATGGTAGCCTCCCTTGAGAAAACAAAAGAGGCCGCAGAGAGGCTGTTGGAATGAAATTTGTAAAGATGCATGGAATCGGAAATGATTTCATTATTATTGATGAGACGGAAAAGAAGGGCGATAGTAAATACAGAGGCGCTGATCATTATCGGTCGCTTTCTCATGAATTGTTTCCAAAGAATTACTGCAGAAGAAGGTTTTCAATAGGGGCTGATGGCGTGTTGTATATTGTGCCCTCAAAGATTAAGGACGCTGATTTTATTATGGAGATAAGAAATCCTGACGGCAGCCGTGCTGAAACCTGCGTGAATGGACTGAGGTGCGCGGCCCTTTACTGGTACCTTATTAAGGGAAAACCAAGAAAGATGAAGATTTACACAGTCGCAGGAATCGTAGATGCAGAGGTTTTTGGCACTGCTAAGGGCAATGGAAGGGTGAAGATTACGCTTAAGCATCCTGTGGTTATCAAGGGAAAGTCAACAATAGAGGTTGATGGAAAGAAGTTTGAATATACTGAAGTGGATGTGGGAAATCCGCACGCAGTAATCTTCCTCAAAGAGCCAGTTGATGAATTTCCTTTGGAAGAAATCGGCCACAAGATCAGTTACCATAAAAATTTCCCAAATGGGACAAACACCGAATTTGTTAATTTAATTTCTGAAACCAAAGTAAAAATGCGCGTTCACGAGAGGGGCGCATGCGAAACACAGGCATGCGGTTCAGGGAGCATCGCAATTGTAAAGGCAGGTGTTGAAAATGGAGTTCTTAAAAAGGATTCTGTTATTGAGGTTGAGCAGCCGGGCGGAACACTTAAAATTAAAATTGGGGATAAAATAGAACTGGAAGGGGAAGCAGAAATTGCTTTTGAGGGTGATTCGAGTGTGGTTTGAAACTGCAAGGCATCTGGAGTTAAGGGAGAACAAATTGTTTATCGGTGGAAAGGATGCCGAGGCACTGGGGAAGAAATACGGCACACCACTCTATGTGTACAATGGCAACAGAATCATTGATAATTATAAAAGATTGTTTGACGCATTTAAGGAACACAGCAAGAATGATTTTTCCATTAATTATGCGATGAAGGCAAATTCCCATTTCCAGATTCTGAAACTTCTCAACGAGCAGGGGGCGGGCATTGACACAGTTTCCCCGAACGAAGCAAGGCTTGCGTTGAAGGCAGGAATTCCCAAGGAAAAGATAATGTTTACCGGCACCAGTGTAAGTGATTCTGACCTTAAGGAACTGGTTGAGTTAGGGGTACTTATAAATGTGGATTCACTTTCGCAGTTGAACAGGCTGGCGAAAATTAAAATCAATTCCAAGATTTCCATAAGATGGAATCCCGGAGAAGGGGCAGGGCATCACGACCATACAATAACTGCAGGAAAATTCATTAAATTTGGGATTCCTGAAGACAAAGTCATGGGCGTATTTAAGCATGCAAAGGAACTGGGATTTGATGTTGTGGGTTTGCACCAGCATATTGGAAGCGGCTGGTTGGGGAAGGATGTTGATACTTTCCTGAACACTGTTGAGAAAACTCTTAGGATTGCGAAAGAGGCGGAGACTGTTTTGGGAAATAAATTGGATTTTGTTGATTTTGGCGGCGGCCCGGGAATTCCCTATAAGGGCGATGGTACTGAATTTCCTGTTGAAAAATATGCAAAAGGGATTTGTGAAAAGGTTTCTGAGTCAGGATTTGGCGGCAGAATTTTAATAGAGCCTGGAAGATATATTGCGGGGGATGCGGGAATCCTTCTTGTGGAAGTGAATACAGTTGAGGAGAAGAATATTCCGGTTATTGGATTGAATGCGGGCTTCAACATCCTTGTAAGGCCGGCATTTTACGGTTCATACCACGAGGTAGTATTGTGCAGAAATGTCGGGGGCAATGCAAAGAAGGAATATATGCTTGCAGGAAATTTGTGCGAAACCTCGGATGTGTTCAATGAGAATACAAAGGCATTGAGGGCGCTGCCAATTGTTGAGGAGAAGGATATCCTAGCGATTTTGGACGCAGG
>JAFCCJ010000010.1 GCA_017610305.1 Candidatus Iainarchaeum sp. | reverse complement strand
CAGACCCCCAGCCAGCCATCCCTAAGGAGTTTGTAAATGAACTTTCAGGAAGGGGAAATGTCCATTTCATAGGCTCCCCTGGATGGGTTGAAATTGAGGGATTGAAATGCCTTTTCTACCACGGGGCTTCGCTGCACGATTTATATTCTTCAGTTAATTTCCTAAGCGCAAAGGAACCACAAAGGGCAATAATTGAAATGCTTAAGAGAAGGGACTTGATGCCAAGCTATGGCATGAGGCAGCCCTATGTCCCTGAGAAAAAAGATTATATGCTGCTCAGGGAAGAGCCCGATATTTATTTCGGGGGGGATATGCATCACACAGGATATGCGCAGTACAAAGGCTGCAGTGTAATAAACTGCGGAACCTGGCAGACACAAACCGATTTTCAGGTTGAGCTTGGCCATGTCCCAACCCCTGGAATTGCGACAGAACTGGAACTTAAAACAAGAAACATAAGGGAAAGCAAATTTTACATTGAGGAGGAGAAAAATGTCATTTGATCTGGAAATTGATGCCCCTGAACATGTGGTAAATTATTACAAAAAATTAACCAAGCAGGTTAATGATCAATTGGCCGTAGCCAAAAAGGCAAGGGCAAAGGGAAAGGATGTAAGCCTTGAGGTTGAAACCACCCCCACAACTGATTTGGCCGACAGGTGCGAGAAAATTACAGGCCCGCCAGGGGTTGCAAAAAGATATAGGGAGATTTACGAGGAGATGGATGGAAACAGGACAAAGAGCATTTTCAAAATTTTTAAGGAAATAATTGAGAACGATTCATGGGTAAATATTGATGACCGGGAGAAAAGGCTGGAACAGGCCGTGAAAACTTCCCTTGTGCTTGTTACTGAGGGGGTTGTCGTTGCTCCATTGGACGGGGTGCCATCTGTAAAAATCAGCAAAAATTTCGATGGCTCGAAATTTGTGGATATTTATTTTGCCGGGCCGATAAGGGCTGCAGGGGGAACTGCAACAGTATTTCCCCTGATTCTTGGGGACTATGCAAGAAAACTTATGGGGCTGGAAAAGTATAAGCCTACTGAAGAGGAAATTGAGCGCTATGTTGAGGAAACCAATATTTATGACGATATTTTTACAAGGCAGTACAAGTTGCATCCTGACGAGGTCAGGAAAATCATAAGGGGCTGCCCAGTTTGCATAAATGGCGAACCAACTGAGGAAAGGGAAGTCACCGCATACAAGGATTTGGAAAGGATTCCGTCCAACAGGGTTAGGGGAGGGATGTGCCTTGTTATCTGCGAGGGGGTTGCACTCAAGGCGATGAAAATACTAACCTTTGCAAAAATGCTCGAACTGGACTGGAAATGGCTAGAAGCAATAATTAAGGTCAACAAGGGCGGGGAAACGGAAAAGACCATCAAGGAAAATTTTTCATACCTTACAAGGATTGCCGCCGGCCGGCCTATTTTTTCATATCCTATGAAACCCGGGGGATTCAGGCTAAGGTATGGCCGTTCCAGAAATACAGGCATTATGGGAAAAGCAATACATCCTGCAACAATGTATGTTCTTGATGAATTTCTTGCGGTGGGAACGCAGATAAAGGTTGAGAGGCCGGGAAAGTCCGCCGAGATTTTTCCCTGCGATTCTGTTGATGGCCCAATAGTGAAACTCCTAAATGACGAGGTAAGAAAAATAAGCTCGGTAAAGGAAGCCCAGGAAATAAAGCACCAACTTAAAGAAATTATATTTTTAGGGGATTTGCTTATTTCTTACGGGGATTTCAGGAAAAGTGCACACCCGCTTATGCCTGTCGGCTATTGTGTTGAATGGTGGGTGCTGGAGCTTGAAAAGGCGCTTAAAAAGGGGGAAAAGGTTGAGGGAATAGATACTGCTGAAATTCTGAAAAATCCGGAGAATATCGATGGGTTTACCGCTGCGGAATTGTCCCTGCAGCTCAAAATACCGCTGCATCCTGACTACATACATTATTACCCGCTCCTGAAACACAAAGATGTTGTTGAACTGGTTGATGCTGTTAGAAAGGGCAAGAAAATTTTTGATGGAAACAGGATTATTGCCCTGGAAATGGAAAATTTTGAGGAAATTAAGGAACTGCTTGAGACTATCGGCCTTCCGCACAAAATCAACGAGGAAAAAATTATTATCGGGGAAAATCTTGCTTATTCTTTTGTCAAGACTTTTGGCGGGCTTTCTCTTGGCAAGGTTCCTGAGGAAGGGAGTATCTTGGAGATTCTCTCAAAACTTTCCGGAATGGAAATCAAGGACAAGTGCGGAACTTTCATCGGAACAAGGATGGGGCGACCTGAGGCCGCAAGGCCAAGAAAGATGGTTGGAAATCCACATGTTCTTTTTCCAATAGGCCTTTATGGCGGAACAACACGTTCAATAAACAAGGCCAGCGATACTTCTGAATTAAAGGGGGGGAAGAGGGGCGAAATTGAAGTCGAGATGGCATTTTACAAATGCCCTGAGTGCGGCAAAACAGTCCCGCTTGCGAACTGCCCTGAGTGCGGGGCAAGGGCAACAAAAGTTTATCTTTGTGGGAGATGTGGCAATCTCTCAGAAACCAAGAAATGCAGTAAATGTTCCGCCGAGGCCGATGCTTTCAGCAAAAGAAAGGTAAATGTGGATGACTTGCTCTCAAAAGCGCTCTCTTCATTGAGAGTGAAGATGCCAGAAACACTAAAAGGGGTAAAGGGCCTGATAAATGCGAACAAGATTTCCGAGCCGATTGAAAAGGGAATTTTAAGGGCGAACCGCAACCTTAACATATTTCGTGATGCGACAATTAGATATGAGATGCTTAATGCCCCCCTAACCCATTTCAAGCCCAGAGAAATCGGGACAAGCGCAGCGAAGCTAAAGGAAATGGGATATGAAAATGATGTTGATGGAAAGCCATTGGAAAATGATGAGCAATTGCTGGAGATTTTTCCGCAGGACATTATAATCAATGAGGATTCTGTTGACTTTTTCCTCAGAGTAACAAAGTTTGTTGATGATTTATTAACTAAATTCTACGGGCTTGAGGCATACTTTAAAAAATCTACAAATGCAGATTTAATCGGGGAACTTGCATTGGGACTGGCACCGCACACCTCTGCCGCAATTGTTGGCAGAATAATAGGCTTTAGCAAGGCAAGGCTCTGTTTTGCCCACCCCTTTTTCCATCTCTGCAAAAGAAGGAATGCAGACGGGGACCAGGATTCAGTTATGCTGCTGATGGACGGCCTGCTTAACTTTTCCCAGCACTATCTCCCCTCAACGCGCGGGGGAAGAATGGATGCTCCTTTAGTGTTTACTGTTGCCCTGAAACCAACCGAAATTGATGACGAGGCATATGAGATTGAAACATGCACGCGCTATCCATTGGAACTGTATGAGAAATGCTCTGAACTCATCCCCCCTGATCTGGATTCCATCCCAAGGGTTTTCAACAAATTGGGCACAAAAGAGCAGTACACAGGGGTTAATTTTACCCATCCAACCTCAACATTTGACGCCGGCCCGAAAGTTTCCAGATATGTCCAGCTTGACTCAATGGAATCCAAAATAAATGCCCAGGCCAAACTGCAGAACAAAATAAGGGCTGTTGAGAAAAAGGATGCGTTGGAACGGGTAATGGTATCGCACTTTCTCCCGGACATTATAGGAAACGCAAGGGCATTTTCAAGACAGACTTTCCGCTGCACCAAATGCAACACAAAATACAGGCGCATTCCATTGAGCGGGAAGTGCATGAAATGCGGTGACAGCGGCAATATAATACTTACAATTGCACAGGGCTCTGTGAGGAAGTATCTTAAAATTGCAAACGAGATGATTCTTAAATATGGGCTAAGTGACTATCTTAAACAGCGCATTAAACTCATTGAACGGGAAGTTGATTCAGTGTTCCAAAATGATAAGATGGAGCAGAAAAACCTGCTTCAGTTTGTGTAAATTACTTCGGGCCAAAATAAAACAGGAGTATAACAATTACTGCAATAATGCTGAGAACTATTATTTGGGTTCTTGTGTTGGTTGATAATTCTTTCAGCAGGGATTTTTTTCCCGTGGTTGCCACTGTTGTTTTTTCGGGGGCAGTTTCTTCCGTTCCCCCAAACATTGATGCAATGTCATCCACGGTGGCTGCGGAATATTTCACCCATGCCCCGGGATTCTGCAATTCAGTTATTGTTTCCCTTGTGACCTCATTCCAGCTTTTCTCCCTTACAGGTATTTTTTCATCCCCCTCTAGGCCACCGTTAACCGCATCAATTGTGAAGTCATATGTTTTGATGTCAACCTCAACAATGTATTTCCACTCAGGGGCATAAACCAGCCTCATCCCTGTTATGAAAACATTGCTCCTTGGAATGTCGAATTTGGCGGACAATTTTAAAGGCAGGAGTTCCTTTGCTTCCTCCTCAGAAATTAGGGGATTAAGGGCTTCGGTTTCATCATCCTTAATCACTTGGTTTTCAATTGATTTTTTATCTGATAGGTTAGATGCCATATCACTGAACTCATCATTAAGTGCGTCAAGGGCCATTTTCTCCTGAATTTCATCTTTGACGCCCTCACCTTTTTCCTCTTCCGATTTCCTAAAGCCATGGAAATTGAACAGGATATAGGGGTGATAAATATATTTGACCCGAAGAACTTTGTGGCGGGTCCAGCCTTTTGCATTAACCCTTTCCTTTACAAGGGCATCTGCCTGCTTACGCGTAAAAGAAATAGGAAATGAGGGCTTATCAATCTGCATTCAAGGCCCTCTCTTGATTTCAAGCAGTCTCTCTTCGTTTTATGATTTTTACCTTGCTGGGAGTAACCAATACCCTATCGGTGGAAATCCTTGCTATGTCCCCGTCGATCTGGTCTGCCTCTACCTTTATCCCATTTATCAGGTCCCTGAGCCTTATTGCGTTCCTTTTTGCAAGGTCAGAAATATTAACGAGAATTATGTTTCCTTTCTTCATTTCCTCGATAATAAGATCCCTGTCCTCGTCTCCCTGAAGGGAAATCGGTTTCACAAATGCGTCAGCATCCTCATACATTGTTTCCTCTTCAACATCAAGGTTGTTGAGGAACTCCTCAATATCTATTTCATCCTTTTTACCTATTAGTTTTTCCATAAAAGCCAATTCTTATCACCCCTGGTTCGAAAAAACGTTATATCTATTAGCCCTACGAACATTATTTATATTCAATTGTTGGAAATTTGTTTTTTGTCAGGAAATTTATTTTCAGGAAATGGTAAGAAAAGCAAAGTCCATTATCGGAAGTGGTTCAGTTCCACAACTGAAGCTTCTTTTAACCTCATTGGCTCAAATTAGTTATGCTAATAAATTCTGGCGGGGGCCTGATTCTTGCAACAAAATATCTTCGAAAAAGAGTTTGCAAAAGAAACCGTTTTTAAGGACAGAAACCTTGTAACGCCGCATTACACCCCTCCGATTCTGCCCTTCAGGGAGCGGCAAATAAAGGAAATGGGCGAAATTTTGAGTTTTTCGCTGAAGGGCAAGAAAACTGACAACTTATTTTTGTATGGCAAGACAGGAACTGGTAAAACCTCAGTCGCTAAGCACGTTGTGCAGCAGTTGCTTGATTTCTCCGTCAAGCAGAACCTGAATGTTGAGGGCTGCTATGTTAACTGCAGAAACCATAACAGCAAATACAGGGTTTTGATTAAGATTGTGAAGGATTTGTATCCTGAAGAGAATTTTTTGGGCTTTAGCGCGGCATTTGTTTATGAGAAATTGCTGGACTATGCAAGAAAGGGAAAGGAGTTTGTTGTCGTACTTGACGAGGTGGATAAGGTTAAGGATTTGGATGAGTTGATTTATTCCCTCACACGCGGAAATGATGAACTGGATAAGGGAAGTGTTTCAATTATCGGGATTTCAAACAATTTGATGTTCAAGGATAGGCTGGATCCCAGAACAAAAAGCAGTTTATGCGAGCAGGAAATGGTTTTTCCCCCATACAATGCCGAGGAGCTTAGGGAGATATTAAAACAGAGAGCGGAGATGGCATTCAAATCAAGGTGTGTTCAGTCTTCAGCAATAAATCTTGCCGCCGCCCTTGCCGCACAGGAATCAGGGGATGCTAGGACTGCCGTAATGCTTCTTTTGCGTGCGGGTGAAATTTGTGACAAGAAAGGTTCAGATAAAGTTACCGATGAGGAAGTGAAAAGGGCAAAAAGCAAGGTTGAGGAGGAAATTATTTTGAGCATGATTTCAACCCTCCCTAAACAGCAGCAGTTTGTTTTGTATACCATTTCATCGCTTACTCTGCAAAAAAAAGGGGTGACAAGAATCACCGGGGAAAAAGAGGAAGGGGTTCTTTTCAGCGGGGAAATTTATGAGGAATACCAAAGAATTGCAAAATCCCACCATTCAGACATTATTTCCTCAAGGTGGTATAGGCAGTACATTAGCGAATTGGAAATGTATGGGCTGATTTTCACAACCGCCTCAGGAAAGGGAATTAGGGGCCAGACAAGGCTTATCAAATTGGGTTTTGACGCGAAAAAGATTAGGGAAATTTTAGGGAAGGAAATTGCCAATTAGTGACCGGTAACATCAATTACAGGTACTTCGTCCCAATTAATATTATTCCCTATAGAATCATCAAAGCAGTCAACACAGGGAGTACATCCTGAAGGGGGCAATTCACAGGGAGTTGGCTCTTCACCAGTCCAAATACAGGTACACTCCCAACTATCGGTAAATGGCATGGGCGAATAACCTGTTGCACTGTGAGAACCGATACATCTATTTTCATATGTAAATTGATTGCACTGTCTTAAAGCATAACCATCTGCTGAAGATTTGCCCTCAAAATAGGTTAGGATTGAGAGAGATAAAAATACAATAATGATGAGGGCTACTACTGCTAAAACTGCAAGTTTAATCCGTTTTTCCATTTTTAAAATAACATCAAACTTATATTTATTACTTTTCAAACACGGCAATGCGCCGATTTTCGTGAACTTTGTTTTTAAAATAAAGTATGAAGCCATTATCATATGTGGTAATATGATGGAGGAAGCATACCGTTTGTTTTTCAAGTCCTTTTCCAACAGGACTAGGTTTGAAATTATCCAGTTACTTAGGAAACGGCCTATGAATGTGACTGAAATCTGCGATGCAACAGGTTTTGAGCAGAGCAGGGTCTCCCACAACCTCAAATGCCTTGAGAAGTGCGGCTTTGTTTCCTGCAAAAGAGACGGCAAAAAAAGGATTTATTCTTTGGATGGCAAATATATAACTCCAATTCTTGATGACATTGACAAATACATTGAGCGCTATGGAAAAGGGCTCAAAATCTGCGGACTTCTGAACGAAAAGAAATAACCTAATAGTGACGGCCCTTTGATTAGTTAAATTTTTTTGGGTTTTTTGGAGGTGAGAAATATGAGTGAGGTAAAAATATATTCAACGCCAACATGCCCGTGGTGCATTAAAGCAAAGGAATTCATGAAGGAGAATAATGTGGAATTCAAGGATTTCGACGTTTCCACAGACCAGAAGGCTGCACATGAAATGATGGAGAAATCAGGCCAATCAGGAGTTCCTGTGATAGATATTGACGGAACTATCCTTGTTGGCTATGATGTGGAAAGGATAAAAAAGCTTCTAAACATAGGTAATTGAAATGACTGAAGAAAAATATGATACTGTAATAGTGGGTGGGGGTGTTTCGGGCCTGGGAGCTGCAATTTATGCAGGCAGGCTTACGATGAAAACTGCCGTTATTGCCGAACAAATGGGGGGGACAATCATCCTTACAAACGACATTTCAAATTACCCCGGTTTTAAGCAGATTGACGGCATGGGTTTGGCCAATAAAATTAAGGAACATGCAAAGGAATATAATGTGGAAATGATCGATAAAAAAGTGACGAAGATCGAGAAGTGCGGTGACGGGTGTTTTAAGGTTTTTACAAAAGATGATTTCCTGCACACCAAAACCGTGATTTTTGCGACAGGGACCAAGTGGAGGAAGTTGAATGTTCCTGGGGAAAAGGAATTCAGCGGAAACGGGGTGCATTATTGCGGCCTGTGTGACGGGGTCATGTATAAGGATAAGATAATTGGAATTGCCGGGGGAGGGGATTCGGCCGCGAAGGAGGCATTGCTCCTTGCAGAGTATGGCAAAAAAGTTTATTTAATTTTCAGGAAGGATAAAATCAGGGCAGAACCGATAAATTTTAGGAAGATTATGGAAAATAAAAAGATTGAGCTTATCCCAAATACAAATGTGGTTGAGATAAAGGGCGGGAAGTCAGTTAATGGCGTTGTTTTTGATAAGGCATACAAAGATTCAAAAGAATTTGAATTAGATGCCTTATTCATCGATATTGGGCATATTCCCCTTTCAAATTTGGCAAAGGAAATTGGTGTGGAAATTAATGAAAAGGGCGAAGTGAAAATTGACAGGGAATCAAAAACTAATTTAGAGGGCTTTTTTGCCGCGGGAGATGTTGCAGATAACGTCTTCAAGCAGGCAATAACCGGTGTTGCTGAGGGCGTAATTGCGGCGCACTCGGTTTATGAGCACATAAATAAAGAATAATTATCTTAATTTTTTTCTGTTTTCTTTTTTTACTTCCTTATATCTGAAGCAGTTTACCTGATGATCGTTTACCATGCCTATTGACTGAAGCAGGGCATAGATTATTGTGGACCCCACAAAACTCATTCCCCTTTTTTTGAGGTCTTTCGAGATATTATCGGAGAGCTCTGTTTTTGCGGGAATTTCCCTTAAATTTATGAAGGAATTGTTTATCGACTTGAATTTTACGAATGACCAGATGTATTTATTGAAAGAGCCAAATTCTTTCCTGATTTTTATGAAAATCTGCGCATTTTTAACTGCGGAATTGATTTTCAGCCTGTTTCTTATTATGCCTGAATTTTTCAGCAGGGATTTTATTTTTAAATCGGAATATTTCGCAATTTTTTTGTAATCAAATTTACTGAATGCCCCCCTGTAGTTTTCCCGTTTTTTAAGAACTGTTCTCCAGGACAGCCCGGCCTGCGCGCCCTCAAGAATTAACATCTCAAAAAGTTTACGGTCATTGTGCACCGGTACCCCCCATTCCTTGTCATGGTAATCCGCATATAGTTTGTCATCCAAAGGCACCCAGTCACATCGTTTCATAATTTAATCACCGTCCAATCTAGAGGAGTTTCTGCTGTTTCTTCGGGGAGATTTTCCTAATTTCCGCAACCTGTTTTGCGGTGATTTTTTCCCCCAGCTGTTCCTTTACCTTAACCGCAATTGCCGGGGAAAGCACTTTTGCCAAATCCTGAACCCTGGTTTTTTTCAAATCCTTTATTCCCTTAATTCCAGCATTCCATAATCTTCTTGCCCTCACCCTTCCGATGTTCCTTACTTCGGTTAGGTAAACCAGTTCTTCCCTTATCCCGTATTTCAATCTCTTTCTTAGTTTGTTCAGTTCAGGAAGGTGATTTTCCATTTTCAGCAGCCTGCTCAGTTCGAATGCGCAGTAAACCAGCCAATCCGCAATATGTAATTTTGTGCGTAGAATTCCGGGCCGCACATTGTATTCTTTCGAAAGGTTTTCTTCGGTCACTTCCCCCAGCCAATCATGGAAAAGGAGGGTTGTGTTGAATTTTTTTAAAAGATCGGGATCGGAAAACATTTCAACATCAACATTTACCGGGAGTTTTCCCTTATCTTCCTGAATCCGCTCCCAAAGTTCGGGCTCTTTTTTCTTTGGCACTGAAATAAGGGGGTGGAGTTCATAGGTGTTGACAAACGAATAAAGGTAAAACAATTCACCTGTTTTTCCCCTCTGCAAAGAAGTTATGAGGTCATATGCGCTTTTTGGGTCAAGATAAAGTTCGCTCACCCTCTTCCCCAAAACGGTTGCGCGAATTCTTTTATCATCACTTTCCACAAATTTCATTTCTTCTAATTCCTCAACTATTTCCATAATCTTTGCGAAAAGTTCATCCATCTGTTTATACTGCACCGCGTAAAAGGTTTTTGAGAAGAATTCCTCCATTGAGGCAAGGTCGAAAACAAAATTCGAGGCGATTGCCGCAAGAAGATGTGTGCGGAGTATTGGCTCTATTCCTAATTTGGAATTCACTTCCTCGATCTCCCCCTCGATGTAGGTTTCGAACAGCTCATCAACTTCGAGTTCGTTCCTTGCGATAAGGATTGCCTCCCCTGCAGAATCGTATTTCGGCCTTCCGGCCCTTCCCGCCATCTGCTTGTATTCTGAGACATTTATCCTTTGGTTTCCAAAAGAAGTGTATCTGTAAAGGGAGGGAATTATCACCCTGAATGCCGGCAAGTTTATGCCCGCCGCCAGGGTAGGGGTTGCTGAAATCACTTTTATGTAATTCTCCCTGAAAAGTTCCTCAATTATCTGCCTTTGCTTCTGTAAAAGACCGGCATTGTGAAAACCTGCCCCTTTTTCAACTAAATCTGCAAGGGACTTGCATTGTTCGGTGGGGGATTCAAGAACATTAAGTAGTTTTGCCGCAGAAATTGTGAGATGCCTTTTCTCATTTGGCTTAAGTTTTTTTTCAATTATTGGCGCCAGTTGTTTTGCAATTCCCTCACTTCTCCTCCTCGTGTTTGCGAAAATCAGGGCCTGCTTTTCCTTTTTCAGGGTGTCACCAACCAATGAGGCTATTGCCTCCCTTTCCGGCGCAATATTCTCCTTCCTCCCCTTGAATTCAATTTCATCATCGAAATAAACCCCCTCACTTAGTTTCACCGGCCTATAATCGGATTCAACAAGCTCTGCATCCAGCCATTTTGCCAATTCACCTGCATTGGGAATTGTTGCACTCAGGGCAAGAACCTGCATCTTTGGGTTCATAATCCGCAATTTTGTAATCAACATTTCTAAAGTGGGGCCCCTTCCTGAATCTATCTCGTGGATTTCATCAACAACCAATAACCCGATCTGCTGCAGCCAGTCTGCACCATGGCGGATAAGGGAGTCCATTTTTTCATAAGTGGTGTAAATGATGTCATAGCTGGAGAGATATTTGGAACTGGAATCCAAATCTCCTGTGCTTTGGCAGGCCCTTATGTTCAAATTCGAGGAATATTTCTTCTTGAAATCGTTGAAATGCTCGCTTGCAAGTGCCCGCAGTGGGCAGGTGTAAACCACTTTCTTTTTTCGCCCAATTATGGAATTCAGGGCGGCGAGTTCTGCCACAACTGTTTTGCCGCTTGCGGTTGGTGCTCCCACCACTAAATTCTTATTCTTCCAATCCCTATCCAGAACCTTCTTCTGCATAGGGTTGAATTCCGAAAAGGAATTTGCCTCAAGGGCCTTTTTCTCTAAATCCATAAATATTCATTTTTCCGAAAGCTATATTTCCATAGCTGCTGCTAATTTCGCCTCTGGCTCTTTCAAAACCAAATATTCATAGCTTTTCTGCAGTGCGATAATTGCCTTCGGGATATCGTTGGTTTTCAGGGAATTTGTGGATTTCCACTCTTCCTTGTCCTTATATCGCCTGTCAAAGGAAACTGAATGGAAAACTCTTCCCTCTTTTCCCTCGTTTTCCCATATTGCGACCTGTATTCCGCCCGCAGAAAATTTCTTTATTGGAGAACTCATAATTTTCACCCCCTAAATTTAATTGAAATAATTGGGTTTGACTTATTTATAAGCGCTTTCGGGGGTGGGTTTCCGGTGCGGAACCCCTATCCCTCGCGGAGGGCCTAAGGGCCGGGTTCACGGGACTGCCTATACTTCGTATAGGCCTTGCTCACTTCGTTCGCAAAAATAAGAATTTACTTTTTTCCCGACCATTTCATTATTACGTTTAAGGTATTAATCTGCTTGTCCAGGTTGGAAATTTTTTTGTCCAGCATTTCAATTTCATTGGATGACCTTTCCATGCGAAAGGCCTGCAGTTCATTGGCATATTTCGCAACTCTCTTGTCTTTTTTGTAAACTATGGAATTTTGCACTGTTTCGGTTAAATTTTTCCTGTACTCGATGTCATTGATGAACATTTTCACCATCGGCTTCCACCTTGGATCGGCCACCAAATGCGCGGGGAGGTTTACTGCTTTAGCGTCCTCCCTGTAATCGAAATCTGTCGCATATTTTGCCATATGTTTCCAATAGAGCGGCTCTGCAATTTTTTTCACATTATTCACAAGATGATAATTTTCGGCCGCAGAATGTGTTTTCGACCATTTCTTTTTCTGGCCTGCAAATTTGTCCTTTAACTCCTGCAGTTCCTTTATCTGCTGCTTTAATCTCCTTGGAGGGGGATAGATAAGTTTTGGCCAGTCACCCCTGCTTCTCCCTATTGAAATTACGCCCCCGCTTTTGAAGTAATTTTTAAGTGCGGTGATTCTTTCATCACTTTCGTCAGCCAGAAACGGCTGTTCAGAGAACTGTTCGGAGAATTTCGCAAAACTCGAAATAATATGGCTAGCCATTAGAAGATTAAGCCTCCTATTGTTATTAAACTTTTTCATTGGTTAAAGTTATTTATGAAAACACGCGGGGGGCCTATGGGGAGTTTTTTACCGAAAATTTTTCTCGAAGCCGGGCAGCTAAAAAGGCTGAAAAGAAGTGGCTGGTTATTGGCAGGGATTAAGGATCCAGAAACTGTTGCCGAGCATTCACACCGCGCGGCGCTGATGGGTTTTCTTTTGGCCGAAAAGATGGGTTTGGATGCTGAGAAGGTTTTGAAAATGCTGGTTTTCCATGATCTTGCAGAAACAAGAATCGGGGACGGGCACAGAGTTTATGATAGATATATGGGCGAAGCAAGGAAAAAAGGCGAGAGGGAAGTTATAAGGGACCAGTCTGAACTGATGGGGGAGTTTGGAAAAAAATATGTAGATTTGATGACTGAATTTAATGAGGGAGAAAGTGCTGAGGCTGTTTTGGCGAGGGATGTTGATAAGCTGGAGTGTGCGATTCAGGCAAAGGAATATTTGGATATTGGTTATTCAAGGTGTGAGGACTGGCTGAATAATATTGGTAAGAGGCTGAAAACCAAGGAATGCAAAGAGATTTTCGGGGAATTGCAAAAAGGGAATAGCTACAGCTGGTGGAATGGGCTGAAAAAATTGTGACGGGGGAAAGGAAGAAAAAGAGAATCCATAAAGAAATTATGAGGTGATAAATGATGTTTCCTGGTGGAATGAATCCAAAGCAAATGAAAGGCATGATGAAACAGTTCGGGATAAAAACCGAGGAGATTGATGCAAAGAAGGTTGTTTTTGAGTTAGATGGGAAGAATCTGGTTATTGACAACCCTGAGGTTACTGCAATGATAATTCAGGGTAAGAAAACCTATACTGTAATGGGCGATGCAAAAGAGGAAGCCGGTGGAGTTCCCGAAGAGGATGTTAAAATGGTTGCAGAGCAGGCTGGCGCCAGTGAAGAGGATGCAAAGAAGGCATTGGAAGGGGCTGGCGGAGATATTGCTGAAGCCATTACTAAATTGAAGAAATAATTTTATTCTGCTTCTTTTGCCTCGATATAAACCACTTGGTTCCTTGAGCCGAGAATTGTTATATCGAGGTTTATTTTTTCTCCGGCCACATGCGAGGGCGAGATGTCTGCCTCGAAAAGGCCAGCCTCAAATAAATAGGTTTTGTTTGAATCGGGGTCTGTAAAACTGCTTGCGTTGAATTCCCCGACCGCATTTATCTTCACCCCTGAAACAGTTGCTGTTTCAAGGAACTGTTCAATGTCGGACGCGACCAGTTCGCCATCCTTGCCTGAAATTTCCAGAATTCCTGAGATTGAGCTTGTTGGCTCAATTAATTCTCCAACTCTGAAGTTGAGGGACTCAAGCTGTTCAAGCAAATCTGATTTTATCTTTGCATAATCGGCATCTTCACCATCACTAAAATTCACTGAGAACTTGTTCAGATCCAGGGAATAATATGGGGTGCTTAGTTCCGGCAGCTCCTCAATCGCCCTTTCCAAATCAGGCTGCATTTCTGAATAGTCGCCATCAAGGATTACCGTAAAAAATGCGGTGCCGGGGATTATTGAAACTTCGGATGAGTTAATCCCCTCCAATTGCAGCATTGAATTCTCCAGTGTGTTTTTGTCCATTTCCATATTGAGAGGAACTTTACCTGAAAAGTTTAGCATTTCTTTAATGTAGGAAATTTCAAATTCCTGGTTTAATGAGACTGCCATCGGCGCAGAGGTTATGTTTCGTTCCTCATAGGAGATTATGCCGGATATCTGCTCCCCTGCAAAGTCAGACTCGATTGTGAGGGTTAGTTCATCCCCTAATAAGGTTTCACTGGAAAGGTATGCCTGCACAAGGGGGTTATCAAATCGGTATTTCTTTGTCAGTTCAAGATCAGAGTTTATTAAATTAATTTCCTGGGGAACATTCACCAAACCCACCCCATAACCACTAATCTCAGTGAGGGCAGGGACATTTTCCCCAATCCTCTCCATCGCATCATTCATGGTTAATTCCTTGTCAAAACTTATGTTGGCAACATAGACAAGTTTGCTGGAAAGTGTGGTTCCTGATTCCTGCCTAAAATAAGAATTAACCTTGTTTATCCCATCAACGCCAAAAACAGCCCTGTCAATTTCATTGATTATTATCTCCGCAGTGGATGCGGTCATAAGCATCTGGGGGAATAATTGCACCACATTCCCATCAATTCCTGAGGCAGTAAAGTGCAGTTTTGTCGGGTTGGTTATATTGTAATCAGGCACTGTTGGTGTTGTGTCCTGAGGCGTGCCCCCAAAAAGCAGGGCCGCAAACATTGAACCCGCCATTATTATTACAATAACCCAACTTAAAATCTGCTTTTGCCCATCCAAAAAAACACCATCTAAACAGTTACTTAGTTCCAATTATTTAGTTTTGGAAAGGAATAATAAACTAATGTTTTGGGGAGTTTTAAGGCGAATGAAATAATTATTGCCGTTCTTCTTTTTCCATTTCTTTTTTCAGCTGTTCCATGATTCTTTTCTCTTCTTCCTTCTTTTTCTGCATCGCATCTTTTTCCTTTTCAGGCACGGCCTCTTTTGCCTTGGTTTTTGTTTTAATTTGGTCCAGAAGCTCTTTTATCTCCTCATTTTTATTCACGGGTTCGTCTTTTTCCACAGGTTCGTCTTTTTCCGCCGGTTCATCTTTCTTTTCTTTAATTTTAATCTCCTCGATAGGTTCCTCCTCTTCCACCCTCATTTGATTTAGAATTTCCTTCATCTCATCATCCTTGTCTTCAGGCTTATCCGAAGATTTTAATTCTTTCATAAGTTCTCCGGTTCCGGATTTCTGCACTTTTTTAAAGGGATCTTTCTTGGGCGGTTTATATTCTGGCTCAAAATCCTCCTGAGGGGGTTTTTTCTTTATTACAACAAAATACACAACCAGGCCTACCACAAGCACAAGGACCCCTGCCAAAACACCCATTATTAGGATTATTAGCGTTAAATCCAGCGGCTTATCAGTTATTGTTTCAGTGGCAAGCTCGGCATACTCGATTGTGCCTGCATAGTTTCCTGAATCCAGATCTTCAGCGGCCAAATTAAGTTTAATTTTTGATTCAGTGACTTCCCTCCCCAATTCTTCGGCGATTTCAACAAGAATAATGCTTTTCCCTAATTCTGCAGCCGCGAGGGCTTTCTCAAGATTTCCTTCCTGCTGCGCAGTTTTTGCATCATTTAACAGGCCCTCTGCCTCTAGGTTGTAATGCTCATCAAGACTGTCGCTAAGCTCCTGAATTTCATCAAGGCTGCATAAATCAAAGTCCTCGTTCCATTTCCCATTGCAGCACACACCGTCTGTGCTGTAACAAGTGCCTCCGCACATTGTGTCAAGACACTGTGAAACACATTGGTGGTTCTTTGGCGCCTGGCCACGCGGGCAGTTTAATTCCCGACATTCCCCATTTCTGCATGCCTTATCATTACTGCACAAACTCTCATTCTCAACACACTCGTGGTTTTGAATTTCAGTACATCCTGAGCAGGTTAAGGGCACACAGCTTCCTGAATCATCACAAATTTCATCATTCCCACAATCGCCATCGCCTCCACAAAATACCGGCTGGCAGGATACATTAAGTATTGTGCAGGTTCCCCATGAACCGCTGACATTACAGGTTTTTTCACCGGCACAGTCACCAACAAGGCATGAATCTGTCTCACTAGGGCAGCACTCAGCTGCATTTACAGGCTGGCACGTGCCGAATGAGGTACCGCAGCTGTTGCAGGTGCGAGTTCCGCTTATTGCACCGCAGCTGTTTCCGTTAATTGTTGGGGTGCAGATTGATGTATCTCCCGGAGTGCAACTTCCTGCATTGGGTACACAAGTAGTCCATGTGCCATCTAGAGCACATGTTCTCGTACCGGAACAGCCACCAGTATTGCAGGGGAGTGTATCTCCCGGAGTGCATAAGCATCCAGCTGCGCTTGTTGCCTCACAACCATTGGTTAAGTCACTGTCACAGTCAACATATCCTGCATCACAGGCACAGGCGCCATTTCCGCAGCTGGCATTAATTCCGCAATCGACATCAGTCCCAGCACATACTCCAAAACCGTCACAAAGATCATTCTCTGTGCAGCTATCTCCATCACCAGCCCCTCCGCAACTTGTTCCTGCAACTAAGTAGCCACATTCTGCGGCAGGATCTGGGCCTGTTGCACACACATATTCCTCAGTCATGCAGATCGGGCAGCTTTCGGGAAAAGGAACACATGCCTCGCTGCAGCACATTGCAGTGGTATTGCAAAATTCAGGCTCTGAAAGGTCAGGAAGGGTTAGGCAGTATCTGCAATCAGGATCGTCTCCATCGGTAAGCCCATCACCATCATTATCTAAGCCATCACTACAGTCAGTTTCAGTACAAAGGGGAGGTGTGCATGTTTGTTCACAGGCCCCTGATGAACATAGCATATCACACTTGCCTGCTGCCCCCTGTCCACATTCAACTTCACCACAAAGTGTGCAGTTGACAGATATATCGCAACTGTCAGAGTTTGCAGTGCCATCACATTCATAATCACATGCCGAGAATTGATCATCGCTGCATGCCTGCACCCCTACAGAACATGCCGTTCCCAAAAGATGGGCTGTGTTTTGGCACTGTCCACTTAAACATGCATCCAAGGTGCATTCAATTCCATCGTTACAATCGCCATCATCTGTGCATTCACAGGCTCCGTCCACACACGCATTATTCAAGTTGCAGGAGTTATTGCAGGTTCCACAGTCTTGCTCAGTAGTAAGGTCAGTTTCACAGCCATTTGCCGGACTGGCATCACAGTCCCCCCAATCGGCGTCACAATCACACAAGCCATTTACGCAAGTCTGGTTAGCTCCGCAGATATTGCCGCAAGTGCCGCAGTTATCATTATCTGAAAAGAGGTTTACTTCGCAGCTATTTGCCGGATCGGCATCACAGTTTGCAGTGTTCGCCACCTCACAGGAGGTGCATTCCACAGTTCCACCGTCATTGCAGTAGCTGGTAATGCCGCAATCCTGCTGCGTTTCAGATGCGGAGCAGCAATCCAAACAGGCGCCTAAACCATCACAATTGCTTTGGCAGCTTGCGGGAGATGTATGCAGCACATTGCCCTGGCAGTAATCGGCAGTAGATGAGCAGTCAAAGCTGCAGCTGGCAGAGGGGAGAGAAGGGACACAAACTGCACTATCTCCCGAACATGCGTTCCCTAACTCAGTACATTCATCGCAGGGTATTGGTGGGCTTTCACAGCTGCTGCCACAGCAGTATTCCCCCATATATCCGCAAATCCAGCCATCGTGGAGAGCTGAATCAGAGCAATCAATGGTGTTTGCCTGTACCTCTATTGCGGCAATTATTGGGGGATAAAGTGAAAAAGGATTGGCGGAGAATTTAATTTCAAGCAAATTGTCTGCAACATTAACTGTGTAACTCTTCTCAACCTCGGTAAAATAATTCCCTCCGGCTTCTGAAAGTATCTGAAAATCTGAGAGTTTTGGCGTATCCATATCCTCAACATAAACATTAAACATTCTGTAATTTGTAATAACATCCGGCACCATTTCTGAAAAAAGAAGTTTTACCGAATACTGGCCATCGGGAACTGTAAATCTATAGGTAAGATCGTCGTAGCTCGAGCCAGTCAATTCTGATCTCCTCTGCCACTGGTGCAGGTAGATGGAGTAGTTGGTTATCGGGGTTTGGGTAAAAAAACTAATGCTGCCGCCATCACGGCCATAGCCATTTACGGCAAAGAGCCTGTCAGACAGCCAGTTTCGGCCGTTCTCAGTAATAGTGCCGTCACCTGCATTCACCCTGATAACAGGCATATCGCCATACTCATAATAGTTGCAGCCGGTATCGCAGTAAACCCATTTATCCTCTGAAGTAAAAAAACCTCCCGCAAGCCTCCCTGAACACTCAATTGAGGGAATGTTACAGCCGTTGCCAGAGTCACTTATACAGACATTTCCGCGCAGTGGCCCCATGCTGTCCCAGAGCCAGCATCCGGCGGTGCAAAAATCCCTGAATAACGGGCTATGGGAATAGCATTGGTCTAGTGGTGTTCCAATGGCTAAGCCTTCGCAAGCGGGGTTCCCACCACTACAGGTCTGGGCCTGGGCTGTGCCTGTAAGAATTACTATAAAAACCAGCAAAGCTGCAAATAAGACCAAATTTCGGCGGTTGATGCCATTATTATTAATCATTATTCTAGAATAATGCATTCTAGTTATATAATATTATCGGGCGGATTGTGACCGCCATTATGAGTTTTTTGACGGGAGAAACCCCTCTTTAAATAGTTAATCTGTTCCAATTATTTAGTTTTTGAAATTTAGGTGGATAAAATGGCAGAAAACAGGATTATTTCAGTGAGCTTGACCGGCAGAGATTTGGTTAGTGGGAAGGTTTTTGAGACAACCTCCGAATCTGTGGCAAAATATGCCGGCATTTACAGGGAGGGCACTTCCTACAAGCCTGCAACCATTATTATTGGTGCAGGGGATTTGCTCAAGGCACTGGATGCAGAACTTGTAAAAATGAAGGTCGGGGAGAAGAAAACAATTAAACTCTCTCCCGAGAATGCGTTTGGGGAGAGGAAGAGGGAACTGGTTGTTGTTGTTCCTTTGAGGGAATTTGACAAGAGAAAGGTTAGGCCCTTTCCTGGCTTGATTGTGGATATTGACAATAGATATGGAAAGGTGCAGACAGTTTCAGGTGGGAGAGTTAGGGTTGACTTTAATTCTGATTTGGCAGGAAAGGAAGTTGAATATGAGATTGAAATTGAGAAGGAGTTTAAGGCCGATAAGGAAAAGGTTGGCGCCCTTGTTGATAAGTTCTTCCCTTTTGGTGAGGACAAAAAAGTTGGGTTTGAATTGAAGGCAGGGAAGTTGGAGATTAAGATGCCGAAGATTGAGGCAAAGGAAATTGAAATGATTAAGCAGATTTTTGAAAAAGCTGTTAAGGATTATGTTAAGGGCGTGAAATCTATTAAGTTCAGCGAGAAGGCTGAGAAGAAAGAGAAAAAGGCTGAAAAAATTGAAAAGAAGAAATAAATATTAGTTCTGGGTTATCTACTTTTTCTTTTTTGGCATATCTTCAAAAACTTCGCCCAGCCTTGCGTTCAAGGCGAGAGTTTCATTATATGTTAATCTTCCTTGAATATAAAACCCCCAAGATTTATTGCGGGCATCATCAATGGTTTCATGACCTTTACCAAGTCCTTCTCGCCCAAATGCGGCCTTTATTTTTTCTTCTTCTCGCTTAAATAATTCGTTGGCAGTTTTCTTTCTTATGTGTTCAGGAATCTGTTTTGCCAATCCATCATAAATTTCCCTGGAATGTTGCCCTGGTTCTTTTATGCGCTCATTGGCAATGCTAACTATATTATCACGAAAACTAGGTTTCTTTTTGGGTCTTGGTACTCTTCTACCCATAAAGAAACTAACGAAGATTTCCTTTATAAACCTTTATTATGGGAATTATAATAGGTTTTACCAACTGATTTTATCGGTGTTTTAATGGAGAAGGACATAAAGACAGGCACTACTACTGCAGGCTTAAAGACAGCTGATGCCGTTATTTTGGCGGCAGATATGAGAGCTTCTATGGGGCATATCGCCTATGAGGAAGAGGCCGAGAAGCTGTACAAGATAACAGAATTTATGGGAGTTACAAACGCAGGAAATGTCGGGGATTCACTTACAATTATTCGTTTCTTAAGGAGCCAGGCAAAACTCTATGAGATGGAAAGAAAGGAGCATATGACTGTTAAGGGTGCGGCAACACTATTGTCAAATATCCTTAACGCAAACAGGTATTACCCTTTCATTGTCCAACTTATTGTCGGGGGAATAAACAACAAGCCTGAACTTTTTGAGGTCACCCCATTTGGAGGGGTTCTTGAGAGGAAAAGGTATGCTGTCTCAGGTTCAGGAACTGACTTTGCGTTAACTGTCCTTGACCAAGGTTACAAGCCTGGAATGAGTGAAGAGGAAGGGATTGCCCTAGCAATCAGCGCAATTGAGGCAGGAAAGAAAAGGGACATTTACTCAGGCGGAAAGTCTGTGTCAGTCATGGTTATTGACAAGAAAGGGGCAAGGATGCTTCCGGAGAAGGATGTTGAGGCCCATATTAAAAATAAGGAAAAGATGAGATCTAACGCTAAATAAATCTGAAAAATATTGTCTTTGAACTTACTGGTTTCTTTTAGGCTCATAAGAAGCCAGATTTAAATAAAATGGTGTAATTCAATGGAATATGAATATCTAAAGAAAATAAAGGAAACTATTAATTCCTGCCTTCCGGCTGAAACCCAAATCACAAATGTTGAGATGTGGGGGCCTGAAGTTGCTATTTATACAAAAAATCCCCCGTCATTTTTCGAGAACGAAAATTATGTGGCTAAAATTGCGTTTGAGTTAAAGAAAAGGGTTAATATCAGGGCTGACAAGTCATTGCTTATTGAGCATGACCAGGCAAAGGAAAAGATTCTCGAGATAATTCCTGAGGATGCGGGGATTAAGGAAATTTATTTCAACGATGCCTTTTCAGAGGTTGTTATTGAGGCCCTGAAGCCTGGGCTGGTTATTGGCAAGGGCGGAGAAACCAGCAAGCAGATATCAAGGGATACTGGCTGGACCGCCATGAATATTCGTGCACCTACCAGTGACTCTGAAATATTGAAAGGCATAAGGCATCATTTGCATAAATATAGCGGGGAAAGGAAAAAGATTCTCCAGGAAACCGCAAATAAAATCTACGGGGAGAAGATCGATGATAACAGCTGGGTTAGGCTAACCGCTTTGGGTGGTTTCAGGGAGGTTGGCAGGAGCTGCATGCTTGTTGAAACCAGATCAACAAAAGTTATGCTTGATTGCGGGGTAAATGTCGCAAACCCTGATGAACGGTTTCCCTATTTAGATGTTTTGAGATTTCCGGTAAATGAAATTGATGCCATTGTCATTAGCCATGCACATCTGGACCATTCAGGATTTTTGCCATATTTGTTCAAGCTTGGTTACCGGGGACCTGTTTATTGTACCCTTCCAACTAGAGATTTGATGACGCTTTTGCAGTTTGATTATATAGATGTTTTGGTTAAGGAAAGGCAGGAACCCCCCTACAGTGAGAGGGATGTTAAGGAGACATTGAAACACTGCATTACTAGAGATTATCGGGAGGTTACAGATATTGCGCCTGACATGAGACTAACTCTACATAACGCGGCACATATCCTTGGCTCGTCCTCAGTTCACCTGCATATAGGTGAGGGGGCACATAATCTGGTTTATACAGGGGACTTTAAATTTGGCTTTACCCGTTTGTTCAATAATGCTGATGTGAGGTATCCTCGTTTAGAGACTTTGATAATTGAATCAACTTATGGGGCAAGGGATGATATCCAGCCCCAAAGGCAGGATGCTGAAGACAGGCTTCTAAGGGTGATTAACGAAACAGTAAAGCAGGGAGGCAATGTCCTTATTCCTGTGTTTTCTGTGGGAAGGGCGCAGGAAATCCTGCTTGTTATTGAGAATTTTTACAGGAATGGGCAGCTTGATGCAAAGGTTTATGTTGATGGCATGACAAAGGAGGCATCTGCAATCCACACCGCATATCCTGAATATTTGAGAAAGGGGGTACAAAGGAGAATTTTGCAGAATGACTCCCCTTTTACCTCTGATTTATTCCAGGTTGCAACCTGGCAGGATAGGGATAAAATTGCCGAGGGCGAGGGGTCAATTATAATGGCATCAAGCGGCATGCTAACAGGCGGCCCATCTGTACATTACCTGCATAAGCTTGCCGAGGACTCTAAGAATTGCCTTATTTTCGTTGGTTATCAGGGAGAGGGGTCAACCGGAAGGAAATTGCAGTCAGGCATCAAAAAACTGCCTATTACCGCTGAAAATGGAAGGGCCAGGGAACTGAAAATCAATATGAGGGTTGAGACAATTGAGGGCTTTTCAGGGCATTCTGACAGGGCCCAATTAGTTGCATATTTAAGGAATCTTAAGCCAAAACCAAAGAGGGTGTTGGTCGACCATGGGGATAAATATAAGACTTTAGAGTTTGGGAAGTTCATTTCCAACAAATTCAAGATAAATACCTCTGTTATGAGGAACTTAGATGCGCTTAGGTTAAGGTAAAATATTCCTAATTTTATCGATAAATTCTTTCTTTTTCTAAAATATTGTTTCATTTTAGGGTAAGTATACATAACCGCCAGTTTTCGGATTTTCCCGGGAAAAGTTTTCCGCGAGAAAAAAAACCAATCTACATAAGTAAAAAAACTTTATAGCCCTCTATTTTACGAATAAAACCCTGAAATTCGACTATACATAAAATAAAGCCCTATCTGTCCTTCTTTTTCCGAAAAGTATTTATATGACTTAGTTCATTGTATTAGTGCTTCAAGGTGTTGCACTATGGTTGAATATGTATCGGGTAATAGGCTCATCAGACGAAATGAGGAACTAGATCTGGAGCAGAAAGCGACCGATCTATGCGATATCTTGGACAGGGGCGGGGAGAAGGTGCGGGACTCACAACCGGCACTTTCTAAGAAAATTTTGAAGAAATAGGAGACAGAAAAGGCGTTAGAACTCTTTTATTCACCCCTTCGAAACTCCCCCGCCCTACTAATTTTTGCGGGGAATTTATCTTTCGGGCAGGCTTAAATATGGGTAAAACATCATATTAGTATGCCAAAGGCAAAAAAAAGCCATTTTGTTTTGAGAGACGAAAGGAGGGAGAAAAATAAGTTTTCTTCATTTAGATCCTCTGCACAGCCAGGAAAAGATATGTTGCGAGGCCGAAGAACAGATATTGAAAAATTGAGCCTTGAACCAGAAGAAATTTATCCTGATTTTAACTCAAGGCATCGCCGCTTTGAGGAAAGAAGGGGAAGAGAAGGCAAGAAGAAAAAATAACTATTCTAATTCTCCTAATTAAAAAGCATTTCCGCACATAATTCTGGGATGAAATTGGCGATTACCGGTTCCCCGGGAGTTGGGAAAACAAGTGTTGGAAAAGCATTGGCAAAGCATTACTCCCTCAAATTCTGGAATGAGAAGGATTTTGGCCTGAAGAAGGGAATTGGTGAATGGGATGATGAGGAAAACGAATTGGTTGTTGATGAGAGAGATCTGGAAAAGACCCTAAATAAGGAAATTTCCCGAGAAAAGGGCATTTTGGTGGAAGGCCACCTTATCTGCGAAACCAAGCTGAAAGTGGATTATTTGATTTTGCTTAGGTGTGACCCTGAGCTATTGGAACTGCGGCTGGAGAAAAGGGGCTATAAGGCGGAGAAGGTGCAGGACAATGTTTTCTGCGAAGGGATTGATTACTGCAAAAAGCATGCCGAAAGGAATTATCCTAAGGGGAAAATTATTGAGGTTAATAGTGGGAAAACGCTTAAAGAAACAATGGGCTTAATTATTACGGAGTTGGAGAAGAGGCTTGCCCAATGAAAAAGGTCTTATACATAATTGCGTTTGCCCTATTGCTTAGCTCTGCAAGTGCCGAAATTCTCGGGGAAAAGACTTTTTCCAGTTTGGGTTTTGAATCTTTGGTTACTGAAAGCCAAAAATGCATTGAATGGCAATTCAGGGAAAACCATGATCTGAATCATGCTATCTATCCCGTACTTTCAGTTCATGCAAAATTCTACCCCATTACAAGCGATGATGCCATGGTAAGGGTTCTCCTAAATGGGGAACTTGTGGGAGATTATGCCGCAGATGAGTTTTTGGGGGAAAGAATAAGGGTTGATTTGCCCTGGGAATATATGGCCGAAATTAATGCCGTAAAAATATGCCCAAAACCCTCAAATGTCACCACTAAAATTGAAATCCTGAATGATTCCACATTGTCATATCTGCTTAAGCCTGATTTTTCAATGGAAGATTCTTTCCAAGAATCGTTGATTGGGGAAACTCCAATGCTGCGGGAAGAATCTACTGTAAGGGTTGTGCTTAGAAATTACGGGAGCGAAGACGCTGAAATAAGCCTGCTCTGGAGGAAGGAATCTCTGGAGGGTGAAACCCCTGAGATAGCCCTTGTTAAGGGGGATGTGGAACTTGATACTGTGATTCCAAAATGTGCGGAAAGAAGTGAAATTGGCAGGTGCCTTGTCCCTGGCGAGGGGCGATTTGATTATGTGATAAAACCATTGAGGACGATTGAGATGCGCCTGCTCCCCGCAGTTGCCACATTTTACAATGATTTTGATGAGGAAATTGTGCTTGAAACCAACAGGCCGGAATTTACAGTTACAGAACCGGAAATAAAAATCGAGGCATTTTTTATCAATAAGAGCGGGGTTCTAAAGGCCGGAGAAGAGGCATTGATTGAATTATCGGTGAAAAATAACGGCAAGAACATCTTGAGAAATATTGAGGCAGATTTGATTACAGGGGATTTGAAAATAATTGGTGAGGGGAAATTCCAAATATCTTCTCTAGGCTCTGATGTTGTGGAGAGTTTTAGTTTCAAAACAACCGCCGAAACTCCGGGAGTTTACAGTCTTAACTGCAAATTAAATTATGAGGATTACAATGCCGTTGAAAGCAGTTGTGTTCCGCTTGAGATTGAATTTCAGGGGGATGAGATAAACCCGGCGATTATTGGCGGCGGGGCATTGCTTATTATTGCACTGATTGTATTCATCTATATCTGGACAAGGAGAGTTTAAGATGTCTCCCGGTACTGGGCCGCTGAGGAGAAGGAAGCTGGGGGATGCTGAGATTCATGGTGGGCAACACGGCGATGCAACTCAAAGAGTAGTTAAAGGAAGACCGATAGGAATCAATGCCCGCAGGGAAAAGGAATCTAAAAGGCCTAGGGCTGAGACGTTTCCTGCAAAATGGGAAAGGCGTCACAAGGAGCTTGAGGAAGAGAAAAAAGCGCGAAAGAAGTGGAAGAGATCCAAGGATTTGCCCGGAGGCAAGTTTGATACTTATGGTTGACTTCTACATAACTATGTTCTGTAAAGAATCTTTTTGTTTTTCTAATAATCTTTTTACCGCTCCCTTAAAACCTTTTTCAGCCGGTTTTCAGAACCATTTTTCTTTTTGCGGAAAAATTTGAAATATGCCACTGCAGTAATTATTGCCAGCAGAGGGAGCACTGAAAGCGGGATATCCGGAAACTGGAGACCTGCAGCAGGGGCTGTTGCCATTCCCACCAAGCCAATTGATGAGAGATAGTTTTCCTTTTCCAGCTCATTTCTCGCATCATCAAACAACTGCTTCATTTCCTCTGTTGCCGTGCTTTCATCAACATTTTCAACCGCGGAATTGAAAAAAACAACGGCATCTTTTTTGAGTTTACTGAAATAGGAATCCAATTCAAAATTAATCCCGTTGGACCGCCCTAGGGCATATTCGAATTTGTTTTTCGTTTTGTTGAAGGTCTCAACAGCTGATGCAAAATCCCCATCACTATAACTTTTTTCAAATTCAGAAATTAACTCACTCATCTCCGCCGAATTTATTTCCCGTAAGGAAAGTTCAAGTTTGTCAAGCCTTTGTTCTGTGAAGGGGACAATATATCCTATGGATTTTAACTCCTCCGGAGAAATATTTTCAAGCATTTTTCTTAGGGAATTAATTGAATCAGGAATTTCCTTCTCAGTTAGGTGTTTGAAGGACTCTATTTGAGAATTTATTTCTTCGACGTCTTTTTTCAGTTCCGCTTCTGAAGATTTGTTCAGGTCCTTTGCTTCAAAATTAATCTGTTCAGCAGTTGAGATAAGGTCTCTTGCCTTTAACAACTTATCAAATGCAATATTCAAATCAAGGCTTTTGCTGCTTTGCGAAATCCCGAATAGGTTTTGCGCTTCCTCCAACCGGCCCTCAATTTCTTTCGCCCCACTATCATTTCCGCCCTCCCTCAGGGAATTAATTTTTTCGTTAAGCTTTTCCATAGCCTGGCTTACCTCCCCCTGCACTATCTGGAAGGATAATTCCATTTTATCGGACTCATCGGCCTTTGATTTCAGGAAATAAATCTCATTAAGCAGCTCATCAATCCCGCTTAGCGAATCCACGCTATTCAAATCGGCCGCATTCATTAACTCATTGAATTTTTCCTCCAGCAGTTTTGCCTCAGTTGAAATTTTCTCCTCTTTATGCAAGCTCAGGCTTTGCAAATCCTCATTCGCATTCTCAATCACTTCCCCCCAATGTAAGCTAAAGTCATTAACGGAAAATGATAGGTACATCTGTACTTCCTGCTCCGGAAATAACTCCGGCGGAATGAAGCTTAATTTGCCGGCATCTAAGGCATCGAAATCCACATTTTTTCCAGCTGAAGTGAATAATTTTATGCTATAGGCATCCATAGAAAGGGGAAAATCGACCATAAGTTTTGAGTTTTTCAGCACATGGTGTTCGAGCCTGTTGGTGAGTGAGAGTAAGTAGAAATAGCTGAAGGAATTGAGGTCAGATTGCTCCATTAAAACCAGGGAGGATGAATAGTCAATTGGATTGGCAACCGAATAATAAATCAAAACTTCATCTTTTTCGGAAACAGCCTCCAGGTCAAAGAACAGTTTCTCATCCTCAATCCAATGGCCAATTTTTTTTCCGTGGAAATAAACTGCGATGGTCCCTTTTGCAATTCGGGAGAAGTTATTCAGTTCTGTAGATAGTTGCAGGGACATAATTTTTTCCTTGGCGATTATTTCAATCCTTTTTTCGATCACTGCCCTTGAAAGGTCTGCCTCAATAACCCTTTCTGTTTCGATTGAAGAGGTAATTTCCATCCCATTTATCTCCCTTTCAATATTTCCCTTTAGGAATGTGCAGCTTTCCAGAACATAGTTTGGATTTTTATGGGGTTTTTCAAAGGAAATGAGGGAATTATAAATTGGCTCGAAATCACTCAAGGCAGATTCATGTTGATTCAGAAGATTTTCCACCGAAGAAAGGCAAACGGCGATTTCTTCGCCTGTCAAATTCTCAAATGCCTCCTTATCTTCAAGGGCAAGATTAAATCTGTTGAATTTCTCCAGGATTTCTTTGCAGGAAGATAATTTTTCATTGGCCTCTTTTCGGGAATTATAGGTTTTAATGTCAAATGAAATACTCGCCCTTAAATCGCCCAAAAAAGAAATCTCAGAATCAGAAAATGCGGCGGAATCAATCTCGTTTCCGATAAATTCCATGCGGGAGTCACATAAAAGTTCCAGGCCTGAAACAACCTCTGTTGAAAAAAATCTTGCGCTTTCTTCGGCCCTTTTCAGTTCAAAGTGAATTTCCTTCAGCTCCTTTGTCCTTTCACCAATCGACAAATCATTTACTTTCCATCCCCCAAAACGATAGAGGAGTGCCGATTTTTCTCCATTCGCATTTTCAACAAAATTTGAGATTTCATCAATCGAATGGCTTTGCACAGAAATTTCGCTTTCCTGCCCAAGCAGAGAATAGAGGCCGGCCAAAAAATCCTTATCAAAGGAGTTAAGTGCGGACGAATTCAGGGAATTCAATTCTGTTTCGAGTTCCAGGAATGTTGACTCAACCTCCTGCTGAATCGAGTTATTTCTTTCCACCATCCCTTTCAAATTCCGGTTGACCGAATTCATCAGTTCGAAGAATTTTTTCGCTGCAGAATTTTCAGTTCCGACCATTTCATTGGAGGCATTAAGCAGCTCAAATGAGGGGAAATGCTCCAAAAATGAAACTGCATGGTCAATGGAGAGGGAATCCGAAAAGAAATTCACGGAATTGTTGAAAAATTCCTTCATGAGCGGGAAATCCTTTATCTCCTCAGGAATCTGTTCGAAAAGAACTTTATCCACGCCAAAAATCATATCATAAACCGTCACCTCCTCAATAACTTTGTCCTCAAAACCCAGAATTTTTGAAACTTCGGTGAAGAGTTCTGTTGTTTTCAGGTATTTTGCAACATAGCTGTTTCCCTCAGGGTTTGTGCGGTAAAGGATTTCATTTTCGTTGTTAACAAATTCAATGTAATCGCTGAACAAAGGCTCCTCGCGGATTAGGTTAATGTCCTGCTCCCCGAGAATCCTTTTCTCCAGCAGGATTATCGCAAAGGAGGTTTTGCCTGCCTCGTCAATTGCGGCAAATGCTTCCGAAAGGTTGTGGTTTAGTTCATTGGTCTGCTGGTTCAGGCCATTGAAGTTTTCTGAACTTGAACAGATGGAATTTATTTTTGAGAGGTTTTTCTGTGCGCGGTTGAAGTAAAGCCAGCTCCTTGCAACATGGTTTTTGTAAATGTGCATCATCTGC
>JAFCCJ010000053.1 GCA_017610305.1 Candidatus Iainarchaeum sp. | reverse complement strand
CCAGTCATCTGCCCGGTTAAAGCTCCGGTGGACGCCACTGACTCCGGCAACAACAATATTTTCCGGATTGAAGGGGTCAATTTTAACCTTATAACGGTCACCGCCATTTGGCCCGACAGATTCCCATCTCCCGACAGCAATTCCGCAGTCTTCCGGGCAATTTCCGGCATCTTCCCCTTCCTCGCAGATTCCATCCCCGCACTCCGCAGCAAGCAGGGGGGAGTTAAGATCCAACTGACCATTAACATCTGCAAAAATAATAATTTCGGCTGATTTTCCAGTATCTAGATTTTCTATTAAAATCGTGAATTCCGAAGAGAAGAGCAAATCCATCACTGTGTGGGAAGCCTCTGAAGTGGCATAATATTCGTAAGAAACACTAGTAATATCTTCGCCTGATCTGCTTCTCATAAAAACCTGCACAGGAATCTCACCAGTTATTCCTCCGCACATTGAACTATCTGATGAATTAATTAGTGAAATTACACTTGCCCCTAACAAACCCTCAATGGTTTGCTGATCGCATCTATCTTCCTGGGCAGAAACAGATATGGCGAGAAATAAGAAACATGATAAAATAAAACCCAAAATAAGAATTTTCTTTTTCATTTTCTGGCTCCCTTGCCAAAAAATTCTTTGATCAAAAAGAGGATCGCAGACAGCATCATTACACCATTAAGAATGATAAAAATTAAATCATTCTTAAAAATTGAGTAAATTGTTAGTAATGCAGACCCCATGAAGTAAATCGCATTGTAAACCAAAAGCGTTCTCCTGAATTTTTTCATGTGCACAATCAAAAATGACACAAAAACAAGAATTAATCCTGCCGTTCCAATCAACAATGTTTGGTCAATGTCCATCTTATCACTTCAGTTTAACTAACTTGTTTCTCCCTAAAAAACTTATCGTTACTCCCTCCCCTAAATGGGCGGAAAGATACCTTGAAACTGTTGATTTGTCCAGTTCAGTTTGCCTTGCCAGCTCCCTTATCCACAGCCCTTCAGGGTGTTCCCTTAATTTATCTATTATTTTCCTTACTTTTAGGGGGTCGGCTCCTTTGGATGGCATGCTCCCTATTTGAGACATATGTCTTATATAAAACTATTCTTTTTCTTTCTTCCCCAATTTTTCCCCTAATTCAATCGCCTGCTGAATTTCCTCATCCTTCCCTTCAGATTCCTCGGGCTTATCAGCCATAACCTTAATGCTCCCAACATGCACCATTTTTTTAATCCTTAAATACTCCAGAAAGCATTCCTCGCACTTATCTATGGACGGCAGGCTATGCCCTCCAACAATAACCAATGCAGCCTTTTTGCCCTCCAATGCCTGACTTGACCACAATGGATTGGTCCTGTCAATAAAATCCTTCATTAAGCCGCTTACATTGTTGAAGTAATTAGGAGTTCCGAAAACAATGGCATTTGCATCAATCAATTTTGGATAAATTTCCTGCATTTCATCAATTAAATTGCATTTCTTATGTTCAACACAGTAATCATTTCCGTCGCAGTGCTGAATATGCTTCTCCCTGAGAAGAATTAACTCTGCCTCCCCTCCGGATTTTTCAACCCCGTCCTTAACCTTATTCAATAAGAATTCGGTGTTCCCTTTCCTCGGCGAGCCGCAAATAAGAAGAACCTTATTTTTTTTTTTTTTTTGCATCAAAGCTATCAATTGCGGTGCAGGGGGTGATTTCCCCGCGCAGATTTTCCCCAACCAATTTCTCAATTTCCTTTTTCTTGTAATTCCCCAACAGCCATGCAAGTTTCACAAATGCGGTTTCGGCCAGCATATCCTCCCCCGGAATAATGCCCAAACCGGTTAAATCAGTTCCCTTGTCATAAACATGCATATGGACCCTTCCGAAAATTGTTTGGGTTGTCATAACAACAACACAGCCTGAAGCGATTAATTTCTCCAGAATTGGGAAGAATTTTTTGTGGAGTCCTGCCTCCTTGTTAGGCACATGCCCGGGAGTGTGCCCCAATCCTGTTCCCTCAATAACCAGCCCCTTGTACTTTCCCTTCCTGTAGAGTTCAAATTCCTCAGGGAACATATGGATGTGAATTTTAAGAAAGCCAACCTTATCCTCGAACTTCCCCTTAACCGTTAATTTTCTTTTTTTGTCCTTTTTGAGATAATCCTTTTTCAAAAATTCAATCTTTTTAGTTTTATAATCAATCCTCGCAATGGCAGAATCATTCACAGCTCTGAATGCATCCCTCCTGCTTGAATGCAGTTTCCTTGTTTTACAGGGAGGTAAAATTGCGCATTTCTCATCCGCGCTTTTATCATGCATACAAATCGCAACACCTGAAAAATCACTTTTTGCTATAAATTCAGCGGCGCAAACCAGATTCATCACGGCATCACTGCTTCCCCTATCGCTGCTTCTTTGCGCACCGGTAAAAATAACGGGGATTGGGCAGTTTTCCAGGACAAAGGCCATGGCAGCTGAAGCAACAGCAAGGTTATCGGTTCCCATCCCGATAATAATTCCCTCAACCCCTTTCTTCACTTCCTTCTCAACAGCTTTCGCAATAATTTCAAAATGCTTAAACCTAAGGTCATCGCTCCACATATTGCTGATGAGTGCTGAATTAAAATTTGCAATCTCCCCAAGCTCAGGGAACATAGTAAGTAAATCTGCGGGCTCGAAGGAAGAGTAAACCGCACCGCTCCTGTAATCAACCCGCGAGGCAATTGTTCCCCCTGTGTGCAGGATTGAAATTGCCGGCAGCGAGGGATTCTTTTTCAGTTCCTTCACCTCTGCCTTCCCGACCTTTTTCTCACCCTTCATCTTTTTCACTGACTTGATTTTAGAAACATTAATCCCTGTGTTGTAACCGGTGTTTAATTTCAGGACAAGTATATCCTTATCTTTGGAGGGCAGTATATTCCCAATCAGTTTCTGCCCGTCCTCAGCAACCTCTATCAAATCCCCCTCTTTGAGGGAATGCTTTTTCAGGAACTGTGAAAGGCCCATAGAATCGATAAAATAAAGGGATAAATGCTTTTTAATCCCTTCTGCCAGCGTGGCGGCAAGCCTTAAATATATTTACCCTCTACTCTTATCGTCCAATAAATGGGTTAGGGGGTTGGATTTTGCGACTGGAAGAGCATCTGAAAAGCGTGGATAAGGATATTGCGTGTCTAATTAATTTGGTTGCGGAAAAGGCAAAAGTTATACAATGGGGCTTTCTCTCCCATAATTTTTATGCCGGAACCGAGAATATTTACGGCGAGGAGCAATTGGAAATGGATAAATGGGCCGACAGAATCCTTTTTGAGGCATTTGAGGAATGCGGCCTTGTAAAGACAGTTGCTTCAGAAGAACAGGCCGAAATTCAGGAAATTGTAAAGGCAAAGGGAACTTGGGGCATTACTTTAGACCCTTTAGACGGGGTTTCCTGCGTTGAAACCAATCTGGCGGTTGGGACAATTGTTGGAATGTTTAATGAAGGAAATGTTATGGAAAAGGGGGAGAAGATGGATGCCGCCTGCTATGTGCTTTATGGCCCCTTAACTACACTCGTGTACACCGCAAAAAAAGGGGTCCATGAATTTGTGATGAACAAGGACGGGGATTTTGTTTTAAGAAAGGAGAATATTAAAATGCCTGAGGGGAATATTTATGGTTCAGGTGGCTTGAATAAGGACTGGACTCCGGAACATGAGAAATATATTAAGGATTTGGAAAAGCAGGGCTACAAATTGAGGTACAGCGGTTCCTTTGCCGCGGATTTCCATCAGGTTCTCTATAAGGGAGGGGTCTTCACCTATCCTGCGCTCAAGGAAAAGCCAAATGGGAAACTCCGTTTGTTGTTTGAGTGCAACCCAATGAGTTTCATTGCGAAAGAGGCCGGAGGGGACTCAACAAATGGGGAGCAAAGCATTCTTTCAATTAAGCCAGAAAAACTCGACCACAGGGTTCCCATTTATGTCGGCTCAAAGGGAGCCATAAAACTTGCTGAAGAGTATATGGGGGGTAAAAAATGACAGAACCAATTTCAGGGAGCAAACTATTCAATGCGTTAAAGGATGAGGAAACCATAATTATGGCCTGCAACACAAGGACAACTGTTGGTGTTGTGAAAGGAATTTTTCGCGCAGCAAAAGAACTGGATGCAGTTGTTATGATGGAGCTTGCAAAATCCGAATCTGATTTGAATGGCGGTTACACAGGAATAACTCCTGCAAAGTATGCCGAGGAAACAAGGAAATATTCATCTGAAGTTGGTTTTGATTCCTGGGCATTGCACGCCGACCATATTACGATGAAGAAAGGAACTCCTGAGGAGATTGAGGAAACAAAAAAACTCATTGCCGCACAGGTTGATGCAGGTTTTACCTCCTTTGCAATTGATGCCTCCTTTCTTTTCAATAGTGAAGGGGAAACTGTTGAGGAACAATTGGCTGAGAACATTCGAGTTACAATAGAACTTGCAAAGTTCATTGAAGAGAAGATGGGCGATAAGGAATTTGGCCTTGAGTGCGAGGTTGGGGAGATAGGAAAGAAGGATTCAGATGGAAGAATTCTCACCAAGCCTGAGGAGGCTGTCGCTTTTGTGAAAGCACTTGAAGCGGCAGGGGTTAAGCCACACGGAATTGCAATTGCAAATGGATCTGCGCATGGGAACACCTATGATGCAGAGGGGAAACTTATAGAACAGGTTTCAATTGATATTCCGCAAACCATTAAGGTTGCGGAAGCCTTGAAGGGAGAAGATTCAAATGTAAGGGTGGTGCAGCATGGCATAACCGGAACACCACTTGACCTAATCGCCTCAAAATTCCCGAAAAAGGCAATAATTAAGGGTAATGTGGGGACTGAATGGCAGAATGTTGCATGGAGTGTTTTAGAGGAAAAGGAGCCTGAATTATACAAGGAAATTCAGGAATGGGTAATGGAAAAATACGGGGAAGAGGCTAAGCGAAAAGGATTGAAATCCGAGGTTGAAATCTTCGGAAAATATTCCAAAAAGGCATGGAAACCATTTTATGAAAAAGTTCATGCATTGAAGCCAGAAACAGTAAAGGCAATCGAGGAAAAGGCCTACTCCCGCGCAAAACAATTCTTCGAGGCATTTGGTGCGGTAGGTTCAGGCGAAAAGGTTAGGAATTATCGGGGTTGAATTTATTAAGCACCTACTTCTTGACAAGCTGTATTGTAGAATCCTAAAACTCTTGCAGGATACTTGGGCCCATACCCCGGGTAATTGCATTTGTCATTACCTTCTTCACTATACAAAGCATTTTTAAAATCACGAAAATAATTATAGCAGGCTTCTTTCATAGAATTATATAATGAAAGTGAAGTTCCTGCCTGTGCTTTGCACCAGGAGTTTGAATTAGTTGTTCCTTGGAGATATGAAATAGCACAGCCCTCAACTCCCGAACCTCGGTTGTAACCGAATAACAGCATCTGCATTAATTCATCTCCCACGAGGCCTTTGTTCATGGCAGTGTTTTTGTTTTGGGATAAAATTAATGAGCCATAATGTATCTGTTCCTCAGCTGTGGGACAGAGCTCATCAGCTTTGCAGTAGGAATCCACCTGCATAATCCCCCCCTTATTAATGTTTGGATTGCAAGTGCTTTCTGCCATGGCAATTGAAGCCATGAAAAGAACGTCAACTCCCGCACCATTCAAACTAAAATCATTTATCCCCTCTTTGAAATAGTTAGTATATGGTTTACAAGCTTGAAGTGATGTTGGGAAATTCTGTTCAGTTACTTCAACTCCGCATGCGGTAAAAGTAGTTCCGCCGTTAACAATCTGCTGACAAACCCCATTAACACATTCCTTTCCTGTCGGACAAGTTATTCCAGAACATGGATCCCCCGTCCCCAAACAAATTCCCTGCTGGCAGGTTTTTCCTGTTTCGCAGTTCATTCCATCCGGTGCAGCTACCCAGCTGCAAGTGTCGTAGGGGCAGCTCCCAATTGTGCAGGGATTTCCGTCAACACAATCATCATCAGCATTGCATTTCCCATCGTCACAAACCGAACCATCCTCAATTAGAATTGCGTGCTCCTTGTCGCCAACCTCAAAATCCAGGCCTGTTTCCTTCCCCCATGCATAACTGCAGTAGGATGCATAATCACACCCCGCGCAGAAATATTTTGTCTTGCAAACAATTGCCCCATTGTCTTCTGCTTGGAAAACATTTCCGATTTCGGCAGTTTTGCAGTTTAGGTTTACCGCCGCACCTGTCGCCTCAAACTCAAGCCTCCTGAATTCAAATCCGGCATCAACCGCAGAACTTTTAACCTCGACAGCATAATTTCCATTCTCCCTGATTCCAAGATTGAAATTAATCCGCCTGCTTTCCCCAGATTCCAAATCCTCAATAATATTTTCCTCAAGTTCTGAGTGAAGATATTCAACCCAATCATCCCCCTCCCTATGCCTTGAGTAAATCTTTACTTCGCTTGAAACATCAAATGCGCTTATATTCCCGGTATTCTCAATATCCAATGAAAGGATTGCCTCATCCCTGCTTAAATCAATTGTTTCCCCAAAACCAACCTCCTTGAATTCAATCTGCGCCGGTTCCTCGCCAAAATAAATTTTGCAGGCATAAATGCTCCTGCTTTTTTCGCAACGGAAGCTTGTTTTGATATATTTCGTTTCCTTGAAGTAAATGCTCCGGTCATCCCATCTCAATGTTTCATCTCTGCAGATTTCAGGGGAATTGCACTGGAAAATAACACCCATCTCAGGGGAATCAAAAACCTCCCCCTTAAAGCCGCTATCTGCATTAAACAAAATTTCATCTGTCAAACCCTTTCCCTCACCCATCCTTGCAGAATCCAGGCCATTGTTCATTTTATCCCGTGCCGTCGGTTCTGGAAAAACGTTAGGGAGAATATATGCAA
>JAFCCJ010000052.1 GCA_017610305.1 Candidatus Iainarchaeum sp. | reverse complement strand
CCGTGCATATTGGAGAATAAGGCTCTACAACAAGCACAAGGAAAAAATCATCAGGGACTCCTACACCCCGCAAAGGCTTAAAATTCAAATCCTAATTTTTTATACTTTTGCGATTTCATTAATTTTGGGGGTCTTTTTCAGACCATTGATTTTAATTTCAATAATTTCTTTGTTGGTTTTCCTCACAATTTCAATACCGTTCGCAATTTATGCCGCGAGGAAAGATTTTGCGGTTGCCGTCCTTTCCCCACTTTTCCTATTCCTTCGCTCGGCGGTTTTTAGCGGAGGCTTAATCTATGGCTTCTTAAGGGAGGTACTTAGATTATGAAAATCCTGCAGATTGTTCCCCACTTTTCCCCATGTGTCGGCGGCTTAGAAAAGGCGGTTTATGACCTCACCTTGCAACTGAAAAAAAGAGGGCATCAGGTTGAGGTTGTAACCTTAAACAAGTGCGCAAAGAGCGGCGATGAATTGCGTGCAAAGGAAATAATTGACGGAATAACAGTACACAGGATTCCTTTCAAATCATTCACCTACTATGCATGGGCCCCAAAAGTGATGGATTTTGTTAAAGGTTTTGACCTTTTGCATATCCACGGAATTGGTTTCTTTTCAGATTACCTTGTTTGGAAGAAGGGAGAGCATAAAAAACCAATTGTGATTTCAACCCATGGTGGAATTTTCCACACAAAAAAACTTTGGTGGTTAAAAAAACTGTATTTCAACTATTGGTGCAAACAACATTTGAGGGATATTACTGTTATTGCAGTAAGTGAGAATGACAAACGGCTTTTTTCAGGAATTTCGAAAAAGATTGAGCTTATTGAGAACGCAATCGATTACAGGAAATTCTCCTCCGTCCCGAGGAATGTGGAGCAGGACACTTATCTTTTTGTGGGAAGGATTTCGAGGAACAAAAGAGTTGAGAAGCTGATTGATGTTTTCATCCATGTACTTAAGGAGAATCCTGCGGCAAAACTTTTCATTGTAGGCGGGGACTGGGAAGGTTTGATGGATGGGCTTAAGGAAAAAATTTCAAAGAACGGTGTTGGGGAAAACATATTTTTTATGGGAAAACTTAGTGACAGTGAACTGGACGAATTGCGCTCCAGATGTGAGTTCTTTGTTTCTGCCTCGCGCTATGAGGGCTTTGGGATTTCCCTTGTTGAGGCAATGGCCTCAGGAATTGTGCCAGTTGTAAATGATATTGCGGCATTCAGGCATTTGGTTGATGATGGCAGGAATGGCTATATTGCGGATTACACATTTGAGAAAAATGTTGCCAAAAAGCTGCTTTCCTTAAGCTATGAAGGGGGGGCAAATTATGCTGAATTAAGCGCTGAGGCAAAGAATTCCGCGAAGAAATACTCGTGGGAAAACAGCATAAAAAGCTTTGAGAAGGTGTATGAAAAAGTGCTGAAGGGGGCATAATCAAGGGTTTTTAAAGCCTTTTAGGGAAAATTCTGTAACTATTTGTGTTTGAGGTGTGAAAATGAAAACAGTGCTGCTATGTGGAGGAAAAGGAACAAGAATGGGAGAAATCACTGAATTAATCCCAAAACCTCTCGCAAAAATAGGTGGAAAACCCATTTTATGGCATATTATGAAGAGCTATTCCAGCTTTGGATTTACTGATTTTGTGCTTTGTTTGGGGTATAAAGGGGAGAAAATTAAGGAGCATTTCACCAAGAACAATCATGAGAAATGGAATATTGAATTTGTTGACACAGGTTTGGATACCAATACCGGGGGCAGGATAAAAAAGGTTGAGAGTTTGATTGATGGGCAGTTTTTGTGCAATTATGGTGATGGTTTGGGGGATGTTGATTTAGGTTCATTGATTAAGTTCCATGAGGAAAAGAAAAAGGCAGCAACCCTTACAGCAGTAAATCCCCTTAGCCAATTTGGGATTATGGACATAGGCAATTCAGGAATTATAACCCGATTTAAGGAAAAGCCAAAGCTCGAGCATTGGATTAATGGCGGGTTTTTCGTTTTTGAGAAGAGAGTTTTTGATTATTTGGAGGGGAATTCGGTTCTCGAGAGGGAACCATTTGAAAATCTTGCGAATGATGGTGAGATTGCGGCATTTAAGCATGAGGGATTCTGGGAGTGCATGGATACATTTAAAGACAATATGCTGCTGAATGAATTGTGGGACTCGGGAAAGGCACCTTGGAAAAAATGGAGTGATTGAAATGAGTTACTGGAAAGGAAAAAATGCTTTTGTAACTGGAGCTGATGGTTTCATTGGTTCATGGGTGGCAAAAACATTGGTTGACCAAGGGGCAAATGTCACCGCACTTGTAAGGGACATGAAAAAGCAGAACAACCTTGATGTTATGGGAATTAAAGGAAACCTTAATGTTGTTCAGGGAGACCTTGTTGATTATTCTGTTCTTGAAAGGATAGCAAATGAGTTTGAAACCGAGGCCGTTTTCCACATCGCCGCCCAGGCGATTGTCGGGGTTGCCAATCGCTCACCGCTTTCCACATTTGAATCCAATATTAAAGGAACCTGGAATATTCTGGAGGCTGCCAGAAATTCAAAAACTGTTAAGAAAGTTATTGTTGCAAGCAGCGATAAGGCCTATGGGGTGCAGGAGAAGTTGCCCTACACAGAGGAAAGCCCATTGCTTGGGCGCTATCCCTATGATGCCTCAAAGGCATGCGCAGATATCCTTGCGCAAAGCTATTTTACCACTTACTCACTCCCTGTCTGCATAACTAGGAATGCAAACACCTATGGCGGGGGGGACATGAATTTCAACAGAATTATTCCAGGAACTATCCAGTCGGTTCTGAAAAATGAAATCCCAATCATAAGAAGTGACGGAACTCCGGAAAGGGATTACATCTATGTAAAGGATATTGCAGATGCTTATTTGCTGCTTGCCGAAAAGATGGATAAAAAAGGGATTCCTGGCGAGGCATTCAATTTCGGAACTGAAACACCTGTAAAGGTAATTGATCTTTTCAACAAAATAATTGAATTAAGCGGCGCAAAAGGGGTAAAGCCAAAAGTGCTGGGGGAGGCAAAAAATGAGATTGACAGGCAGTGGCTTTCAAGCAAAAAGGCCGGAAATCTGCTTGGCTGGAAACCCAAATATTCGCTGGAAAACGGGTTAAAAGAAACCATTGAATGGTATAGAAACCATCTAAAATAAATAGTTTCAACTCCTTAAGGTTTTGTTATGGGAAAGCTTGTTTCGATAATTATCCTGAACTGGAATGGGCTAGATTTCACTAAAAAATGCCTTGAGGCAATAGAGAGAAACACTTTCTATTCCCCTTATGAGATAATTGTTGTTGATAATGGGAGCAGGGACGGAAGCATTGAATTTCTGCGCCAAAAAAAGAATGATGGTAAAATAACACTAATTGAAAATCCGGGGAACAGGGGTTTTGCCGGGGGGAACAACCAGGGAATAGATGCCTCAAAAGGAGATTATATTTTTCTCTTAAATAATGACACAACAGTCAATGGGCACTGGTTAGGAAGTTTGGTGAGGGTGATTGAGGCCTATGATAAGGCGGGGATTGTTGGATGCAAACTGGTTTATCCGAGCGGCAAACTGCAGCATGCCGGTGCAAAGATTGATGATGCTGGAATTGCAAGGCAGTTGCCTGAGGGCGAAGAAAGAGAAGTTGAATATGTTACAGGCGCCGCATTGATGATAAAGAGGGAAGTTATAAATAAGATTGGGAAATTGGATGAGGGCTTTAACCCAATTTATTTTGAGGAAGTTGACTGGTGCTACAGGGCATGGCGGGCAGGCTTTAGTGTCATCTACACTCCAGACACCATAATTGTGCACCATGAGGGGGAGGCAACACAAAAAACTCAGACAAAGGCCTGGAACTATTTTGTGATGAACAAGAACAGGGTCAGGTTTATGCTGCTTAATTTTTCAGGGAGTAGATTGACGGGCGCTTTGCCCTACGAGATTCTGCGAATTTTAAAAAGCATTATCCTCCTTAGGATTCATCATTTATTAAAGGCTTACTGGATTAATTTCAAGAACCGAAAAGAAATCAGGGGAAAAAGGGGAGAGAGGCTGAAAAATGGTTAAGGTTCTTATGGTTGGGCACACATTCAGTGTCACAGCCTACCGCAAATTGCTGAAGGAGCTTTCTTTGTATAAGGATCTGGAACTCCACACAATTTATCCTGAAAACTGGAAGGATGATTTCAAAACAAAAAAGGATATTGGGAAAGATGAGAAAATTAATGTCATTAAGCCTTACGCAGTTTTTGTTCCCCATATGTACAGGTTCTTTTACCCCTCACCCTCACTCTTTTTCAAAGTTCTCTCCATGAAGCCAGATATAATTCATATCAACGAGGAGCCAGGAAGCATCATCGCTTTGCAGGCGTGGATTTGGGCGAAATTGACAGGGGCGAAAATTCTGTTCAACACCTATGAGAACATTTACAGAGGGCAGAGGTTTCCTTTGGGGCTTATTTACAAAATTGTTACAGGGAGCAGCCAATATGCATTAACCATTCACGAGGAATGTGTTGAGGTGTTGGAGAAGAAAGGTTACAAGGGAAAGGTGAAAATCACTTTTTTGGGTTTTGACCCTGCAAAGTTTGTTAAGAAGGATGTAACAGTTCTGAAAAAGAAATTCGGGATTGAAAACTTTGCAATCGGCTTTATGGGAAGGCTTTCGCAGGAGAAGGGAATCCTTACCCTTATTGAGGCCTGCTCAAAACTTAAATTCCAGTATCATTTGATTTTGGATAAATATGTGAATACTGATTTCATCAAGGAGATGGAGGAGAAAGCGAAGGAACTGAATGTAATGGGGAAAATAAGGTATATTGATCCCGCGTATGAGGAAGTTCAGGACTACATTAATATGTTTGATGTTCTTGTCCTCCCCTCACAGACAACTCCCTGGTGGAAGGAACAGTTTGGAAGGGTATTGGTTGAGGCAATGTCCTGCGAGGTTCCTGTGATTGGCTCCTCTTCAGGTTCAATTCCTTTTGTGATTGGTGAAGCTGGATTGGTTTTTGAGGAAGGCTCGGCGAAAGAACTGGCCGAGAAGATTACTAAACTGGAAAAGAACGAGGTTTTGCGAAGGAAATTAATCGCAAACGGAAAGGAAAGAAGCAAACTCTTCACATGGAAAAGGATTGCAAAAGACTACTACGATGTTTATAAGGAAATTGAACAAGATTAGGATTTCATCCTGACTATTTTACCCATTATCTCAAAATCTTCAGCAGAGAAACCTTTCAGCAAATAGAAACTGATAAAGTAAACCACTGCTCCCAACGGAATCAGAATCCATAGGTTTATTTCAATAAAGAAAAGCAAAAACAGGGCCATCACCACGCTCGCAATTGCGGGCTTGATAAAAATTTTTAAATTCAAAGTGTAAAGCGACTTATGGATTATGTAATAGAACAGCACAAACAGCAGCAGTTCTGATGCGAGAGTTGTTATTGCCGCACCGCCGAACCCCATTATCGGAATTAACAGGAAATTCAGCGCAACATTTACAATTATGCCCCCGGTTATTACTTTCAACGCAGTAACCTCCTTGCGGATTGAATTCATCAGGTTAATTGAAAGGAAATTCAGGAAATTAACTAGTGCCGCCCAGGCAAGTATGGCGAGAGCAAAGGTGGTTTCAGGAGTGGCATAATCCTGCTGGTAAATTATGAAAAGAATTCTCGCAGCTAGGATTGTTATTCCAACAGCAAACGGGACAAAAAGAATTGAGAGATACTTAAATCCCCTATCGTGTGTGGTGATTAGGGCCCGCTTGTTCTGCTTGTAGTATCGGCTCATCAGCGGGAAGAGTGAAATTAAAAGTGCTGCAGGGATAAGAAAAAATGGCTCTGTTAATCGAAAGGCGGCAGTGTAAAGTCCGATTGATGCCTCTGTCGACATCTTCGAAAGCATTATTATGTCAATGCGGGTGTAAAAGGCAACAAAAAATGCTGAAAAGGCAAAGGGGAGGCCGGTTAGCAATAAATTCTTCCACATCGGGAAATTTATTTTCGGGATGATTTTGATTTCCCGCAGGGAGAAAAGCCAGTTCAGGATTAGTGCAAGTGCATTTGAAGCCACCATTATGAGGACAAAGGGGATAAGGAGCTTATCTGGTTCCAGGCCCTGTAATGAAAGGATAATAACAAGACCTAAGGCAACCGCGGCCTGAATTGCTTCTGCTAAAGTGGGGTATCCCATTTTAAGCCTTGTCTGGAAAATTATTGTGAAAACAGAGCTCACCCCTCCAGTGAATAGGGTTAGGGCGAAAACGTAAATCAGGAACAGTTGGTTTCCAGTATAACCCAGCAAATTTGCGAAAATAATGCAGGCGATTATTGAAAAAACTGAAAGGATTATTTTCAGGGAGAGGGTATTTCCCAATAATTCCTTTGCATTTTTCTCATCAACAGAAAGTTTCCTCGTTACAACAGTCTGAACCCCAAAATCATTCAGAAAAAGGAAGAACGCGATGAATATTAATGCAAGGGAGTACTGGCCAAACAAATCAGGGAGCAGGATTCTCGCGATTATGATCATGGTGAGAAGGTTTAACACTCTTGCAATCATCCTGAAGATGAAATATAGGATTGTGTTCTTTGCAACTTTCCTAGCTACGCCCATTCTTTCACTCCAAAACTTTGTAAACCGCTCCGCAGTTATCTGAATAAATCTTTTCAATCATGGAAATTTTCTCCATCTTTTCCAGCACAGTCGCATCCCATTTCTCTTTATGGCAGATTGTTGCAATATGGGTGTAGCCATAATCCCTCAATTCCTTGTGCGTTTTGTTGATCATTTTGGAGGAGAAATTTGCGTTGTAGTCCCCCGCGATTCTCCCCGCAAAAAATTCAACCTCGCGGACATTATTAGGCTGAATTATTATACGCGAATCTTCGGGCAGGGTGGAAATGAAATCGTATAAGGG
>JAFCCJ010000051.1 GCA_017610305.1 Candidatus Iainarchaeum sp. | reverse complement strand
CCTTAACAAGAACTCTTGCCACATTGCCCTTTTCATATATTTTCTTGACACTTAGCACCATTCATTCACCTTCCGTCCTTTTTGCTCCTGAATCTTTTCTTTTTCCTGCACCCATCATGGGGAACAGGTGTAACATTTTCAATCATCCTTATTCTAAGGCCGTTTCTTGTAAGTGAGAGAATTGCAGCTTCAGCTCCCTGCCCCGGGGATTTTGAACGAATTCCCCCCTGACCTCTAACCTTTACATTAACTTCGTAAATTTCCTTCTCCTTTGCTTTCTCAGCCACAATCTCCGCAATCTTCATTGCGGCATAGGGCGAACCTTCCTTGTGCTGTGCCTTGACAACCATTCCACCTGAGCATTTGGCGATGGTTTCTGCGCCGGTTGAGTCAGTAAGCACAATATTAGTATTGTTGCGGGAAGCATAAATATGAATCACACCTTTCTTACCCATATCATTTCTCCTCCTTTACATCATCTTTCTTCTCTTCTTTGGAATCCTTTTTAGAGATTTCCTCTTTTGCCTCTTCTTTTTTTGGCTCTTCAGCCCTTTCCTCTTTTACTTCCTCTTTGGATTCTGTTTTCTCTTCAACTTTTTCTTCCTTCTTATCCTCAACAGCAATGTCCTTCTTGTCTTCCGTATTTTCCTCTTTCTTCATTTCATCAAATTTCTTTTTCAGTTCCTCTTTTTTATCGTCAGCCTTTTTAGGTTCCATTTCTATTGGCCTTTTGAAATATGCAATCTTGTCTTCCTCATCAGCTAGCACAAGATAACCTGGGCAGTCAAGCTTCTTTCCATTGATTGCGATATGCCCGTGAACAATAAACTGCCTTGCCTGCTTGATTGTTTTTGCAAGATTTTTCCTCCACACAATGGTCTGCAATCTCCTTTCCAGAAACTCCTGAACATTCAGGCTAAGGACATCATCCAATGAGGCCTCGCTTTTGAATATACCGATCCTGTTAAGGCTCTGCATAAGCTCATTCTCCCTTTTTTGCCTTTCTTCGGCATCAAATACAAGAAGTTTTCTTCCGTTATCTCTTTTCGCCCTGAGGATTGTTTCAGTTCTCCTCAATTCTCTTTTGTTTTTCAAGCCATAGGTCTCGATAACTACCTTTTCAGACTCTATTCTTGTCTTATCCCACCTCTTTTTTGGGGAGGCATAGTGTTTTTTTGTTTTTCTTGTATCGCCCATAAGTATTCACCTATTTTTTCTTGTCCCCGCCAGATTTGGCACTGCCGCCGGCCTTGGCTCCTACAACGGCTGGAGCTGCCCCACTGCCGCCTTTTGCATCCTTTTTAATAACTCCAACAGTTCCGCCCTTGCCCCTATGGGTGCTTTTGGTTTTCTGGCCTCTCAAAGGCAAGCCCCAGGTATGCCTGAAACCCCTATATGATTTTATCTCTTTAAGCCTTTGCAAATCCTTCCTCAAGGAGAATTCAAGGTCCCCCATAACCAAATGAACATTATTTCCTGACTCATATTCCTTCTGCTTATTAAATGTCCAGGAGGGAATTCCGTAATTTTGCGGATTAATCACAATATCCTCCAATTCCTTGTCCTTTTCCTCAGGAATATCCCCAAGCTTCATGTTGTATTTTATCCCTGACTTATCCTCAAATGCCGCAGCAATTATCCTTCCCGTTCTATGGTCAATTCCTCTCAGTCCGGTGATTGCCCGGTATATGGGAAGGTTACCATTAATGTCCTTGTTTGCGATTCTCACAATATACCTGATTTCTTTTCCGGATTTTTTTTCTTCATCACTCATTCTTTCACCATTTCAAATTGCTTAAGAACCTCGGCATGCGGGGCGTTCTCCTTAAGATTCAATTTTTCCTTTGTAAAATAAAGGTGCATTATATTGCATCTCCTTTTCCTTATGGACGGGCCGTCAATCAAAACTGCGTTGTCACTCTTTACCTGAATAACAACTGCCTTCTTTCCTGCTTCCCTTCCCCTTGTTTTAACGCAAACCTGCCCTACTTCAATGCCCGCCATAATAATCACTCCACAACCTTCATCGCCTGCTCGACGTATTTCTTGTCCCCTATTCCAATATCAGTTATTTTTTTCCCTTCATTCTTGACCTTTGCGGCCTTAATCACAATTCTTTCCCTGCAATTGCCGCAAAGCACTCCGCCAAAGGCACCGCTTGGCCTTCTCTTGCTCTTTGAAAGCTTCTTAACCTTTGCAGATGTTTTTGCGTGTGGAACTCCGTGGAGATTATTTCCGCAGCTCCCGCAGGCGAGTTTTGAACTCTTTCCCCTAATGCTATGCCTAACATTTCTTCCGCCAGGAGTCTTCCTGAATTTTCTTTTTTTGCTCCTTTCATTGGGTGCTGGCATTTACTCCACCTTTCATAATTTTTTCAACCTGTCCAATTACTACATTAAGTGTAATGCTAAAGAACAACGAAGTCAGGATATACCAACCAAACCAGCCGGTCTCATTGTAAAGCATAATGAAAAAATCCCCGCCCAACCAAGGAATTGGTATTGGCAAAGGTATGATTGCATCTGCATAAAGGCCACCTATCCCAATAACATCAATTGCACTCATTATTCCAAACAATGGATCTGTCCCGCCAATTACATAAAAAGCTGGCAGGAAGAAAACCAACGAAATAGCCATAAGCTTAAACGATCCTGACATCATTTTCCCCATAGATTCCATCATCTCTTTCTGCATTTCCTCCAGTTCTTTTACGGATTTATGGTCATTTTTGTTCATAAGATCCTTCATTTTCCCCTGTTTTTCCTTCATTGCAGCCTGCTTTTCCTTCATCTCGGCCGGATTCATCAATATCCTGCGCAGTATTTGTGAGACAATTGCCAGCACAAATGTAATAATGGCAATGTCAATCTGCGGACTAAGGAATACCATTCAAAAAACCTCCGAAAAACTGAGTAAATAGCCTAGGGGGATTGTATCTATTTGGCTTCCGATACTATTAAAATATTTGTTCTTTTGTGTTTTTACCATCATTTTCACCCTAATAGCTTCCCGAGAAGCGGATGCATCTCCATCAATTGCATTTTCGCTAGCTCCTCATAAAGCCTGTAAATTATTCCTACTGTAAGCAAAATTCCTGTTCCTGAACCCAGAGCGCCAGTTAAATCGGCAAACCCCGCCAATAAACCCACAAAGGCTGAGCCCATTATTGTAATCGGAGGTATGTAACGTTCCAGAACCTTTTGAATTATTCTTGGGTCCCGCCTGAAGCCCGGAATTGACATTCCCGCATCCTGGAGCTGTTCAGCAACATTGGAAGGCCCCTGCCCAGCCATCTCAACCCAGAACTTCCCGAAAATAATACATGCAATTGTAAGCAATATGAGATAAACAAATGCCTGAACCATCATAGAACCAACACTTCCCGAAATATTTAGGGTCACTATTGCGACAAATATGTCGTTAAGAATTGTGGCCGGAATCCCCTCAAGAAAGAGTGTCTGCATTAATTGGGTGGGCGGCGTAACAAATTGGCTGATAATGCTAAGTGCAGCCCCTAGAAAGGGTATCTTAGCATTTGTAACCACCTGTGACATTAGCTGTACATTTGCAAATAGCGCAACCGCAAGAATAACAGGAATATTTGAAACATAAAGGAATTTCACAGGGAATCTTCCTCCTGTTCCTCTCCTGCCCATAGTTATGGGTATGTTTACATGAATTCCTTCCGCAAACACAACAACCAGGAAAACAACTACAGCTGCCAGTATGGGGAACATGTAATTAACTGAAACCTGGAACAAACCACTAGATGAAAGTTCCCTCATGAAAAGGAAAAGGAATCCCTGTGCAACATCAAAACCAAGAGTAAGTGCTCCCGTCCCCCCGGTCAAAACATCTGCGCCAAATGGATTGAATATTCTCCAAAATACCATGTGTGAAACATTTGCTGCGATGAAAAGCCCGATTCCTGAACCTATTCCATACTTTGAAACAACTTCATCAAGATACAAAAGAATTATTGCACCTATTGCAATCTGGGCAACCACGATTGGAAACATCCCTTCAGCAGGAGTCAAAAACCCGCTTGCTGAATAAACAACTGCCTCAACAAGGCAAAGCACTATTGCAAACAGTTTTTGGAGCGAGGTAAATTTAGATTTCTGTGCCGGGTCAGACATATCAATGTCTATTATTTTTGCCCCCACAAGCAATTGCAGGATAATTGATGCCAATACAATCGGCCCAATTCCGACAGTTAGCAATGTTCCGATATTGCTTGCTAAAATAAATTCAAATACGCCAAGCTGTGCCTTTGAAGCCTCTGACACACCAATAACCATTATATTTCCAAGAACAAAGTATAGCACAAGTGCAATGCCTGTCCAGAGCAGCCTTTTATTAAGAACCGGCTTTACTTCAGGGCTTTTGACCTCGGGAAGAAGTCCATAAAGCGGATCAAGCATATCTACAAAACTCATTTTTTGCCCTCGCCCTTAGTTTCTTCTTCAATTGTTTCTTTCTGCACTTCCCCGCCTGCTTCAACAATTTTCTTTTCGGCGGATTTGCTAACTGCCAAATTTTTCGCAATTATCTTTTGTGAAATACTGCCCCGTCCCAAAATTTTTCCAATTTTAAGAATCTTGCCATCCACAATAATCGCATCGCCTTTCTTCTCAATTTTCTCGGCATTAGAAGGTTTTGCAATTTCCTTTTCAAGTGTTTCAAGATTTATTGCCCTCAATGTCTCCTGTTTCTTAAGCTTCTTCTTTATTCCAAAGGTAGCATGGAGCTTGGCGAACTTGTGCTTATGGCTTCCGGCTCTTCCCCTTCCGCCTCTCCATCCTGCACCTCGCCTGTTTTTGGTGTTGCCTGCACCATGGCTTCTTTGCCCCCTCAGGCGATTTCTTTTCTTTCTTTTCCTCTCAACCATTTTTTTGACACCTAAATCATTTTCAATATAAGTTTGTTAATTTCTTCGCCCCTATAGCCAAGCACTCCGCCGATAGAATAGCTCTTCTTTATCCCCTTTCTTTCAAAGCCCTTTCTTGGAGGATGCAGCCTGAAAACAGGCTTGATTTCCAAATCTTTAATTTTCTTCTTGCCTTCAATAATTGCCTTGGCCATTTCAGCGAAATCCTTGAATCCCTTCTCTTTCAAGAACTCTGTCCCCAGCCTTTTCCTTCCTGGAAGCCTGCCCCATTTCTCAAGAACCTTGGCCAATACTTCCTCATTAATCTCTCCAAAAGTTACATAATCCTTGCCCTTTTCAATCATTTTCCTGCTCTTATCATCAACCAATGACATATGGTTTACACGATGGAGGCGTATAATCTCCAATGCATCATTTATCTTTTTCTGGACCTTAATGCTGCCTCTGATTCTTATAACTGCAAACATAGTATCACTTCATAGCCTTCCTTTTAATGTCCTCTGAAATACGCATCTTAACTGTGTTGGAAAGGGCATTAACTGTTGCCGAAACAAAGTCGAGGGTTGTTGAAGTCGACCCTCTTGATTTGCTCCAGACATCCTGTATTCCAACATACCTAAGCACATCTTTTATGTTGTCCCCGACAACTAATCCTGTTCCTTTCGGTGCCGGAAGCAATTCTATTCTTATTGAGGAAGATTTTCCTTCGGTCTTGAAAGGAACGCTGTGCCCTGTTCCGCAGGTGCACTGCCAGCTTCCGCAGCCCTTTCTAACCCTGATAAGATTAAGTTTTGCCTTCTTGGTGGCTTTCCTTATTGCGGGCCATCTCTCCTTGCCGCTTGCCGTTCCAAGCCCTATGAACTGGTTACCGTCACCAATCAACACACTCGCCCTGAATGCAAACATTCTCCCAGCTCTCCTTACTTTGGAGGTCTTCTTGAATGCCACAAGCTTTTCCATAATCTCCGGAATAAGGAAATCAACTATTTCGGGCTCCATTATTACGAAGTTCTTATCGAACAATTCCTCCAGCGATGTAATTTCGCCGTTTTTAACCAATTTTCCGATTTCGGTTCCGGGAACCCATTCCACAGCTTGTTTTTCCTTTTCCGCCCTGTCGATTATTGTGTCCGGCACAACTTCCCTTTTCTGCCTTTTTCTTCCTTGCTGTCCATTACCCATTCTTCTCACCAAATTTTTTGTTTATGTTTTCAAGTGTTTCCTGGAAATTCTTCTCAACTTCCGGGCTTATATGGCTCCCCTTGATTCTATCTTCGGAAGGGAATACCTTTTCATCAGCCTTAACCTTAAGGCCTGCATCAATTGCCCCCTTAAGTCCGGCAAAAATTCTTGAGCCATGTACTGGTGTATTGAGGCCCATGTCAAGTATTGCCGATTCAAGATTATCCTTAACCGCTTTTTTCCCGCAAAGGTAGCCTGTGAGATATGCCGCAGGTATGTTTCCCGCATGCTTACTCCAGCCAAATGCCTTAAGTTCCCTGGAATGGACAAACACTCTTGCCTTGTCCCCGGTCTTGAAATATTCGACAACCTCCGCAATGAAATTGTTGTTTGATTTCCTCGCCACCAGCCTGAGCTGTTTGGATTTTAACAGGGCCAACCTTTTCTTGTAATTGGTCTTCTGTTCCTTTCTCCTCCGAAATGGAGTTGCATATGTTGACTTATGGCTCATTTCTTCGTCTCCGTCATGGTTTCAAGATATTTCTTTCCTTTGAAATAACCGCCCTTAATCATTTTGTAAATCTTGCTGTAACTTTTCTTAAGCTTAACTTCATCCTTTTTCATCTTCTTAAGAGTTTTTCTCTGGGCCCTCACATTCTTTATCCAGGTTCTCTTCTTATTTGCGCGCGCGTTTTTTGTTCCGGTTCTTTTGCCCTGGCCTCTTTTAAGCCCCTTCTTCTTCTTTTCCTGAAGCTTCTTTGCCCTTGCCCTACTTGTGCCGGCCTGTTTTCTCGCCTTAATAAGCCCGTCTGCAATAAGGCCCCTTACGTCCTCTTTTGTAAGGGCCTCCCCGATTTTCTCTGTTTCAGACGGATTTATCCATATCCTAGTCTCGCCGACTTTCAGCAGCCTTGCTGACAATCTTTTGATTTTGCCCAGTTCCATAATCATTTCACCTATCTGTTAAGCACCTTAATATTTCTCTTCAGTGCTTCTGCAATAATTTCCTTCCTTTTCTTTGCGCCCAATGTTGACTGCAGCCTTGCCGCAGAAGCGCTGTTAATCTCAGAAAGGTCCTTAATCGTTCTTACATAAACCTCTTTGAAGCCGCTTGGGTGG
>JAFCCJ010000050.1 GCA_017610305.1 Candidatus Iainarchaeum sp. | reverse complement strand
TAAGGACAGGCTTGCGACACTTTCAGCAGGAAATGTCCTTGAGCTGAGGCTGGGAACGGAGCCAGGATATATCACAAAAATTGAGATGGAAAAATTCGGTGATGTTGGAAGAAGGAAAGTTTACGCAAACATAAAGGAATCTGTCGGGGGCGGGGGAGAGTTGCAGGCCGAAATTGCAAAGGAAGCCGCAAAGGCAATAAGGCAGCTTTCAGGAAATGAAATTGATGGCTGCATCTCACCTGATGAAGATTACTTCCTGATTAAGTCAGCAAAAGAATTGGGACAACTTAAGATTGAGTCATGCAAATCAGGCAAGCTGAGCATATTGCCTGAAGCGGCAAATTGCTGTGATTTCAATATTGTTGATGAGATCAACGAAATAGTGAAGGTTGACACAAGGCTAAAGGAGGAGAGGCAGGGAATTGAGGAGCCTTATGTAACCGATGACAATGACAATAAAATTAGCGGGGATATTGAACTTGAAAAAGAGAAGGATGGAAGGTATTTGGCGAAGTTCAAGCTCTGTACTGTTGGAAGCAAGCAGGACTTCCAGAACTCTAGGGGAAAGAAGATTGTAATAACCGCAGAATCGGCAACCGATAAGGCAAAGAAGGCACAGGAGAAAGAGGTTGAACTCCAGGTTTGCGGACTGCATCCTAAAAACATCCTCACGAAAATAAATGCCGCAAAGGACGGGGACCATTACTTCACCCCTGTATGGAAAGGCACCCCTGATGAAATTTCACTGGACAGCATTAGGCTGATGGGAGATGCAAAGCAGAACAGTGCAGAAGCGGCAAAAATAAGAACAAGTGGCAGTAGTGTAAGCGGCAGCTTCATGGACCTGATTAAAAAACCAGAAGTTAAGGCAATGACCTTTGCTTATTTGCCTGTTTGCGGACTTACTACCTTCGCATTAAGCGGAATTAAATCACTGGGAGTTTCCTTCTGGCCGGAGTTCTTTATGACTTGCGGACTTCCATATATGTGGGCAATTGCCGATGAGTTGCCTGTTGCAAGGGATGCCAAACAAATACTTCTTAATTCATGGGATACTATTCTGGGCTTCTTCCAGGGCGAGCAAAAAACAATTGCCAAAAGGGCGCAAGATACATCTGCGGCAGGCAGCGAACTGGACGAGGAATTCTGGGACATTGTTGATGGTGCAATTGTCGGTGTGAGTTCAAGGACTGGGTGGAGAGCTATATCTGCCGGCTGGGACAGTTCTCAGGCCTTCAGCAATGCAAAAGTGGCGAAATCCCTATCTGACAAGATAAGTGATGGGATCATGGATGAATATGTAAATAAGAGAGGTTCATTAAGCGGAATTTCCGGAGATAAGGCGGCAAGGTCGAAACTTGAAAGCAGTTTGAGGAAAAACATGCGAGAGTCTTTGGAAAAGGAATTCAAAGCTATTGACTTTGCAAAAGAAGGGAGTGACGAGCAGGTGAAAGCCGCTGTTCAGAAAACTATGGGGGAATTCGGAAGCGATAAGGCACTTGCAGATGCAATTCTTGATGCTAAGACTAAGGGAGTTCTAAACAGTGATGGTGAGGAACTACTAACAAGAAGTTCTCGCAGTGTGGTTAAAGAGAAGGTTAAACCTACAGAAATCGCAGAGGAATTGGGAAGCATCTATAAAATGGAACCTAAACCGGGTCCATCTCCTGCCGCTGCAACAGAGGCAAACTTCAATACTTTTAAGACTAACACACTAAATGATCTCCGAGGTCCGACCGGAGAGCTCCAATCAATGAAAGATGCTATTACTGATAAGATACTGGATAGCTTGGATAATGGGGACCTTGTTAACAGGGCAACTCTAGAGACAAAAGTTAATGATGTTGTCGACAATTTAATACGAAAAGAAATCAGAGTAGATTGGCAAGTTATTGACAAAGGTGGGGGCGGTTATACGCTAAGAGTTGATGGACTTGACTGGCCTAATCCAAACAATCCAATCTTTAATGAAATTGAATTAATAAAAAATAATCCTGCTATAGAAGTTAAATATACGGCAACTCTTTCAGATGATGCTGCCAAAAAAATTGTTAGGGAATCTGTTTCTTCAGTAAACAGGGATTTGCATGAAGAATTGGCAAAAGGAATTAAGAGAGGGGTTTCTAATAGCTTCACTTCCGATGCTTCAGTAGATATTGCAGACGATGTATTAGAAAAGTCCAAAAATCTGAAAACCAAAAGGGGTTTCTTTAGAAAGCTTCTGAAAACACCCTTCACTAAAGATTTCTGGAAAAATTTGGGAAAGGGAGCTTTCACGGGAGCAATAGCAAATGGTGCCGGGCTCTTTGCTTATGATCAGCTGATGAAATATTATGAATCAGGGACAGACACAGCTAAAATTGAAACATTCTTAACCGGGACTGGCGGGGATGATAGGGACAATGATGGTGATGGGAAAGTTGATGAGGAAATTTGTGATGGGATCGACAATGATGGCGATTCAAATGTGGATGAAGATTGTTATGATGTTGAATCTGACCAGCTGTTTACTAAGTATAAAGCATACCAAGTCGAGATTAAGACTGATGCAGGGGATAAAACTTATGAAATTGAGGAAGTTACAATGGACAATGTTCCGTCCGGAGCAAGCTGGCTGCAGACCTGCAATGATAAATCATTGGATGAAGAGGCTGAGAATTTCCTTTGCACCCTTATCCCTGACCCTAATCATGCGGCCTTTGAAGCAGGGGATGCAAAATATATCGAACTTTATTACAAGAATAGTTATGGCAAGTGCGCAGCACGATTATGGTGTGCCTGAGGCATTGTTAGTTACTGTCGGAATCTGGAAAAGCGAACTGGGCACTAAGAGCCGGAATCATATGCTGGGCTGCGATGTCGGGGATTCGGCATCCAAATCTGCAGAAGAGAACATAAGGTGTGCCGCAAAGGTTTTGGAGGACATAATGACTGAATGTCCCGGGACTGATGAAAGGGCAAAAATTGAGTGTGTGCTGGAGAAATACGATAATGCCCCGGACAATCTCAAATCCAGTGCGGCCAATTATTCCGAGCTGGCACAGACTTATTGCATCTGGCAAAAATTCAATTCAGCAGGGCTGCAGGCGTGTTAAAGGAACAATTATTAATGAATTAATATATAGTTATTCTGGTTCTTCATGAATCAAAAGGCATTCACCCTGTTCACTGCGCTCGTTTCCTTTATTCTAATTATACTGGTCGCGCTTCTTTTGCAGGCAATGAGGAGCACCGAAGACAGTTTTATGGATAATATTTCCGACATTGAGGAACGGGCGGAAATGCAGGCCGTTGCAGATATGGCGAGGGCAGATGCTTTGCAGGTTGTTAACTTCGCAATAAGATTTGGTTTTGAGCGATGGATTTCGGACAATGTTTATCAGATAGGGCCTGATGTTGAAAGTTGGAGTGATACCACCAATTACTTTGCGGAAGAATATCTTGGTGCCGGGGGGGATGGCATTCAGCTGGCAAACAGAGTTTCGGCACACATGTCCAGCCTTGTCGGTTCAACGCCGGATGTGAGGGGATATAAGGTTAGTTTAGTGGAGTCTGATTCGGAACTTATGACGCAGCATCTTCAAAAGGTTATTGAGGAAGGGAGTGACACAGGGGATTTTTTCGAGGTTATTCAGTGCCCTAATGGCGAGTTTAACGATTGCCTTGGGACGTTTTATGTAAACCTTGATATGAGCATACTTAGTGATTTGGAATATGAAGAGCTGCCCCAAATAAGGGTGGAGAATACCTTAACAGGGAGGGTATTGCAGGAGCCTGTGCTCCCTAGGGGAAATTTTCGTGTCTATGTTCCATTAAGGCTGTTCAAGGCGCTTGCAGGGGCAAGGGAAATGGCACATACAAGCAGCCAGAGCAATGCGGATTATGGATTATTCAGCGCGAGAATCCATAATGAGCTTGAGGAAATGCGATTGGGGTTTTGTGATGCGGGTTACTGCAATCCAAGGACCGACCTTTATGTGGCTCCGAGGGAAAAAGACTGGATTGGCCCCTGCCCCCCGGTTCCAGGAAGCACTGTTTTAGTGAGCACAAGGCCTAACCGGGGAATTTTCGGGAGCGAAAGCTATGACCCTGTAAACAGCCAAGATATAAGCGCAAATCTTAAGAGGCGTGCACAGGAAAGGGTGAACTTTATAGCAAATGCGATAGGGGATGGGATTTTAAACAGGCCTGGCAGTGATTTTTTGCTTGAGGGCACAGGCACAAATATTCTCAACAGGGCAGATGTAATAACAATCGCAACTGTTTCAAAACAGTATGTTCCCGGCATTGGTAATACTGGAGGGACAGGAATGCCTGGAAATTACGACAACGTAAATTATGAAATAGGTAATACTGGAGCTGCATGCCCAATGAGAAACGGGGGCGTGGGTTTCTGGAGGGATAATGGGGAATTAAAATGGCTTACAGGGGCAGACCTAATTTGCAGCAGCTGGAATCCGGGAATTTATTGCAGCGAAATAACCACTGTAAAGGCATTATTGGTTTTCAAGGAGACCAACAGCAAATACATGGTCTCAGGGCAGGACAATACAATCTACCAAATCGAGCTTAATGACGACCATTTCACGCGCTTCACGCCAAAATACAGTGCAAATATGGGGGGGGATTGTGCATTGATGAACAAGCCACAGGAAATTGCCGGCGCATGCTCAAACTCAATATGGCAATGTGCGGACAAGGGAGGCGAGAATGTCTGCGCCCCGGTCTAAGGGAAACTAATTTAAATAACCTTATCCTATTTATTTCACCTTTAATAGTAATGTTAATATATTAAAGGGCGCATAATAATATTAATCGGCTTGAATGATTCAGTGATTGTATGGGGCTTACGGATTCATTGAAAGGCTTTTATTCCGGGCTGGAAGAGAAGTACTATGACCTAATGGATTCAGTTGATAAAAGTGGGGTTCCTGTTTACAAAGTTATTGATGCAATTGAGGGCGCAAACATTCCATCCTTCCCGATTTTTGCTGCACTAATACTTTTGGCTCTTCTTATTCCAATATTGCTTATCGGTTCATTTCTTTTATACCTCCCCTCATCAGGGTCACTTCTTCTGGAAGTTGTAGATGGTGAAGGGAACGGAATCCCCAATGCGGACATTACAATTACGGCAATGGGCATGGTGGTCGATGAAGAAACTACAGATTCAGACGGGTCTGCGGAAATGACAATTGTGCTCGGGGAGGAACTGGAAATTACCGTCGAAAAAGAGGGCTATGTGGTAAAGGAAATAACCAGAACTTTCAGTGAGAGCGGCTCATTAGAAATTACCCTTAGCAAGGAATTCATCACGCTTGAAAAAACCATCAAAATAAAAAAGTCAGGGACTAATGAACTTTTGCAGGAGCCAGTAACTCTGGAGTTCAGTTGTTCAGATAATTCCGATTATTCAAGGAGTGAAGGAACTTCATCTGGAGAGATTACCCTTGATGATGTGCCAAATGATTGTGGCATGCTTTATGCCTTCCCTGTTGGTTACACAACAACAAAAGATTCTTTTGATATTGAGGACGGGGGGAGCTATGACCTCTTCCTTACCGAGGCAGATGATTCAAGGGGAACTGTTATTGTGGAGGCATCAACATCTGATGGGGCGGTTGTTGCAGGAATAACAATTACCCTGAAAACCGAGGCCGGGAGTGCGATTGAATCAAAGCCAACCTTATCCTCAGGGTCTGTGACCTTCTCAGATGTTCCTGTAGGAAGGTATTACATAACCGCTTATGACACCCAAGGGAAGTATGCTGAGTACAATAGCTCAACATTGGGAGACATAAAGGAATTATCAAAAGACTCAACCATAACATTTGCCGCAGTTCTCTCTGATTCACTAATAGGAAAGGTCAGGGTTTTGGTAAGGGATAAGGTGACGCTTGAGCCTGTTGAGAATGCAGAGGTTACTCTTTCAAAGGGCGGGACAGAACTTGCGCCAAAAAATTCCGATTCCCAGGGAAAGGTTGAATTCGGAGTTGGGGAAAATGTTGCCTATGACATTTCTGTCGACCATCCAAAATATTTGTATTACCCTTCATCATCTGAGAAAAAGTCCTTTTATCCGGGGGAGGCATATAATGAGGTCTTCCTAACTGAAGCTACTGTTGCAAATTCCCAATCCTTAACAGTAACCGTTCTTGACGAAAGAAATAAGCCTATTGAAGACACAAGATTGAGATTAAAATTAACTGACGGAACTCCTGTCGGGGATGAAGTTGTTACAGGCGCAAATGGAAAGGCAGTTTTCCAGCGCGTTGATGAGGGGGATTATTACATTTATGCATATAAGCCTGGCTATGCCGAAACAACAAAAAATGTTATCCTTAGCTCAAGGGCCGCGAATGAGGAAACAGTTTACTTAACAATTGGCGAGGGCGCTTTGGAGGTAAATGTTGTTGATGAGGAGCTCCGGCCCATTGCCGGCGCAAGCATTAATCTAATGAACTACCCAAGCAGGGAAAAGGATTCTGAGGAACTGGCAAACTCAGACGGGTTCAAGAGCTTCAACATAAGGGCGGACAAAACAGTTTATGTAATTGTTGATGCAGGAGACTACCTGCCGCATACGACAGTCCCTGTGAAGATGGAGAAGGACTCAACCAAGAAACTTGAGGTTAAATTGGTTAAGGATATTTCCTCTTTCGAGGTTGAATTTTTAGGTTTATTCATCGGCGAAGAAAGGGTAATGCCCTCAGGCTCCTTAAACCCCGGGCAAAAATACATTGCAAAGCTGCAACTTAAAATTCCAAAGAACACAAGTTTTGAGGAGGCGGGAATTCATTTCCGTACAGGAGCTGATGACAGTTTAACCGTTGAAAAGGACCATGTTTCGCTTAACGAGGTCATTGCACCATACATCTCACTTGTGAAGGGAAAATCATACACTCCCCCTATTGGTTACTCCACAGATGCGGGCCATTTAACCTCGGGAGAGGCAAAATGGGCAAACATTGTTTTCAGGAATCCTGAAAACGGAATTGTTGACGCAGATATTGAGATACAGGTTAAGTCCTCCGCACCAACAGGCTCAACAATAGACACCTGGTTCAGGGGATGGGGAAAGACAGGGAATTATTTGAGAAGCCCCACAGATAGCATCCTCGGCAACAATGAATCAACGTCTGAAAAGCAAAGCCTTTATGCCCAGGCAAACCATGCACCTTACAGTGTGGGGCCAAGCAGCCTTTGCGGGGAAAAGATATGCAACAAATTTGTTATTGAGGATATGGGCACCGCAATAAAGACCTCAGTTATTGATGAATACCCCGGAAAAATCTCAAACAAATACAGGTTTACCTTTACTCTTACCAGCATTTCAGAGACACTGCTCCCGGGAACGCAGTTGCAGATTATTAATTCAAGCAGCAGCATAGCAATAAGCAATTATGATGTCACAACAACCTCCGGAATCAGAAGGGAAGGCAATGCAAACGGCGCGGAACTTAAGATTGACACAGGGGATATGAGAAACACAAATGTCATTCAGGGAGTGTTTATATTTGAAACCAAGAAAGAGGGCCCAACCCAATTGGTAATTTCACTGATTAGTGAGGGCTCAAAGGCTGTTGAGAAAACAATACTGCTGAATGTCAGCGCCGCAAACGAGATGAATGTTGATATCCTCCCAAAAATACTTGTGCCTTATGTGAACAACAACATACTTATTCAGGTGACTGATGATGATGGCTCCGCAATATCAAATGCCCATGTTGCATTAAGCAAGGACGATGACCTTATTGCGGAGGGGGAGACCGATGCCGACGGGATTTATGCCTACGCACTTACAGCCCCAAGTGCGGGAACTGTTCTGAGAATAGATGTTGAGAAAAATGGTTACAGGACAGTTGCAAAGGAAATCACAATAAATGAAACAATCCTTTCATTTGCTCCAACTACAATAAATGAGTCGCTTGTGATAGGTTCAAATCCATTGAAGGAAATTGCGGCCCTTGCCTCAAACCTCACCCAAATCCCGCTCATGCTGGATGATTTAAAAGAATCAGGGGAGTTTACGGAATATGTGGGCATAAGTTATAGGGAAGATTATATCGGCAGGGAAATAGATGTCAATGCGGATTTGAACATGTTTGCGATAATTTCCCTGAATGATGCCGGAAAACTTGTTGACGAGCCAAAAACACTGGACGGGACCATTGATTTCTATGTTTCAAACGATGAGTTTGCAAGGACATGGGTAAGCACTCTCCCAGTTACAATAAGGATTAGTTTAGGTCAATCGGTTGATGACGGGGATTGTTTAAGTGTTTTTCCCAACAACTGGGAAATTTTTACCTCCAACTCAAATGTCACCAAAGAATTTACCGTGAAGAACAGCTGCAAGGTCGGCGGGAATGATATAAGTCTGCGGGAGCTTGAGATCAGGATTGATTATGGTTCCGACAATGAGATCGGGGAATTCCAGGTTGAGGCAGATTTGGATGGCAGTAACGAGATTGTATTGGGCAATTCATTCCAGACTATTGCCAATTCACTTGGCGGGGGAGAGGAAACAAAACTCACGATTGAATTTAAGCCGGATGATGTTTCATCGGCATCCCAGGAAATAGAACTTGTTGTTCAGGCGACAAACCAGACAGTTGACGGGCCTGAGGAACTGAATGACAAAATTGCGACAGATATTAGTGTAAATAACCTTTCAGAATGTTTGCAGGTGATTTTGCCAAGCGCACTGGTGATTAGCAGCTGCCCACATAACACGGGATATGGCAATTATGGCGGGGGCTCAAACTCCGCATATGGCGGTTACTTCCCAGGTTATGACCCCTATTCAGGCGGAGGCTATTCAGGCTATAATTCAGGTTCCTATTATGGCTCAGGCCAGGGTTCAGACTACAGTTCATATTATGGTTACACAGAAAGTTACACAGGGTCGAGCCCAAGCTATCTGGGCAGCTCCAATTATCTTGGGTCAACATACCCTAATCAGCAATATAATTATCCGCAATACACAACAGATTACTACAGCAATGATTCTCAATACTCCGGCTATGGCGGGGGATATGGATTTGCATGCGGCAGGGCAAGTTTCACTATAGCCAATTCCTGCGCATCAGGTGTTGAGATAACTTTGCATCCAGACCCGGCAATACTTGTTGCGGAGAAGAGCATTACAATTGATAATGGAAGTGAGGAATCTGTTGAGTTGCAGTCAGGCTATATGGTGGGGCAATACCCGCTCAAAATAAAGGCCAAAGTTGAAGGCAGCGATGAGTCACCGCAGGATATAGAGGAATTACTTGTTACAGTTGAGAATGAATCTGCAAAGAGTTACAGGGACTGCATAAGTGTTTCAACAACAAACCTTAGGTTCAATGATTTCATGGGAAAGCCTGTGACCTTCCAGGTGATAAACTCCTGCTATAATTCAGGGGTCAACCTGCAATATTCCAACCAAACAATCAATTTCCAAAAAAGGGATTTGGTGAGCGCCTGGGCAGTTATAGATGAGGCCTTTGATTCATCCCCTGATGGAAGTGTAACACAGACAATTACCTTTGAGATTGAGAAGAATATTTCCCAATACAAAAATAATGCGCCCCCCTATCCTGCCGAGGCAAGTGGGGGAGGGGTTCCTTTCGTGGATGGAGGAAATCCATTTGCTACGCTGGGCAATTTGAGGTATTTCTTCACCTCAGGCTACTATGCCGTAAAGGGAAGAACCAATATGACTGTTAATTTCACCAACAAGTATGGAAGTAAGTCGGGAGTGAGCTTCCAGATGGAAGTTGAGGACTGGTGGAATGCGCTTGAGTATGCGGCAAGGATTCCGAGTTATGGGGACCCTAACTATGCGGCAAAGGAGTGCGTGAAAAAGGATACACTTAATATTAATTCCCGATATGCGGGCTGTGTTCCTGAGAGTGAATTTACCGACGGGCAATTCATTTTCAGCACAAGTACAGGAGGAGGGCTTTTCAAGTTTGCCACAAAGGACAACCAGGGAAATGAGAAGGGCGGCTGCGGAAGCATGGACAAGATTTCAAATTTGAAACCAGAGATGGTGGAAAAGAACGGGGTCGAATACTGGTTCAGGATTGATAATAGCGGCCATGAGATTGAGGTTGCGATTGTAAA